>PEBW01000002.1 GCA_003050565.1 Brockia lithotrophica | reverse complement strand
TCGCCATCGAGTTCCACCGCCACGGCGTGGCGCCCACCCGCTGGCGGCACGGCCACCCTGACGCACGCTCTCGTCGAGTTGGAGGTAGGTGCGGCTGGTGCCGTCTTTGTTCTTGGAGGTCTTCTGGTAGATGAACATGGCACAACCATCATAGCACGTTCATGCTTACCATACGAGTGTTTCACGAATACACGAGGGACTACACTTTTGACTCAAAAGAACCGCTGCCCCATGGAAAACCCTTGATTCATGCGGGTTCTTGGGGCGGCGTGGCACCGAGAAGGGCCGTCAACTGTCAAACCTGAGTCAGGCGGATCTGAACGGCGCCGGAAATTTGCTGAAACGCCGGCTCACGAGCGACCGCATCGATCTTCCGGCGCCGGTGCTTGTTCGTGTGATTCGGCACTGACGCTGGGACAAACGGGTGAGCCGTTTTGTGCACGTATCGTCAAGGGCCGGGGCGTAAGCCCGGTACCTGACGTTGTCGTGATCCCGTTGACGGTCCTCTCCGCAGGCGAGTAGCCTGCGGTGTAACCCGGTAGGATATCCTGCCACCGGGATGTCCTTCCCCTTTAGGGAGAGGGAGAAAGTTGCGACCCGCGTTCAATTTCGTGGAGATGGGGCGGCGGGTATCAGGTCCGAAGATGTTTTTGCAAAGATTAGGATGGAAATGTATGATTAAATCAATAAACGTATTGATCACTGCAGGAAGGCGGGATGAACGGCGGGGTTGAAAAGTTCCCTCCGACGGATCATCGGCGCGAAGGCGGCTCTCTACACCAATGGGGATGAGATGAAGCTCATCGAAGCGGGTGTTCGCGAGTACGTTTCCAATGTCCCGGAGGGAAGTGTCTCTGCGGCGGGAAGACGAAACTTCAGTTCCGAGACCGGGAAATAACAGTCTTTTCCGCAGTTAACCGACGACCGTGAGCGTCAAGAACGCACCGGTTTTTGTTTGTTAAAGCTGCGGCGAAGAATGTTATTCGCTAAAAATAGATGTGTTCCTTTTAGGCAATAACGGACGGCAGGATTGAACTCAGCGAACACGAAGAAGAAGTCACGAACGAACGCAAAAGCCAGGAAGAACGTCTTCTTCCTGGCTTTTTGCTTCAAATTAAGAGGGGAAAATCGTGGACCACTTTGCCAGCATTCACGCGCTGTTTGACCTTCTTGACCGCGTCACGATCGTCGGCCGGCGGCGGCTTCAGAAGATCGCCTATCTGGCCTGCCTGCCGTTTCCGTTTGAACTGAGCGACCGGGCCCGTGTTCGTATGATCTGGATGCCACCGTCGACCGGCTCATCGAAGACGGCCTCATCGCGACCGACTCGATACCGGAAGGCACGGCGTACCTCCTCACGGACCGGGGACGGCGCTTCTTTGCCCGCCTCATGGCGGACGGCTACCGCTTCGAGCCTGCCGAGGACGTCACCGCTTTGTCCCCACCTATGTCCCAAATAGTCGAAAACCAAAACAAAAATAGTCGAAAACCAAAACAAAAAAACGCCGGTTGCCGGCGTATTTCCTGGCTTTTCTAATGGAGCGGGTGACGGGAATCGAACCCGCGTTTCCAGCTTGGGAAGCTGGTGTTCTACCATTGAACTACACCCGCGCGCAGAAATCAGTGTACTACGCCACGCGGTCGGTGTCAAGGGGACGGTCCCCTTCTCCGGCGACGCCGTGGCTTGCGAGGTGGGATTGCCGGTGTTCCGACGGTTTCCGATATTTCTCTTGGGTTATCCCGTGTACAATGAACCGTAGGGCCCTGGTACCTTGGCGCGGGCAGTCCGTGCTTTCCGCGCCGTCCGGAGGTAGGGAAAATGGCGGAAGGAGAGTCGCAGGGGAAGGACAAGTTTACCCGCGACGAGCGCTGGCTCGTGGTGCGCATCGAAGAGGAAGACCTCCGCGAAGGCGATCGCCTGGACGACGTGCTGCGCCGCGTCTTACACCTGTCCGGACGACAAATTCAGCGCCTCGCCCGCAGCGGAGGACTGCGCAGGGGTAGGGCGCGAATCCCCTCTACGCTGCGTATTCGGCCGGGAGAGGAAATCGCGGTACGGCTTTTCCCCTTCGAAGATTACGGAGTGGATCCCGAAGCCCTTTTCCTACAGATCCTCCACGAGGACGAACACTATCTTGTCTTGGACAAGCCTTCGGGAATCCTCGTACACCCCATTCGTCCGGGAATGCGGGGGACGCTCGCAGCCGCCGTCGCCCACCACTTTGCGACGATCGGCCTTCGTTCGCGCGTGCGGCCCGTACACCGCCTCGATCGGGATACCTCGGGCGTGATCGTCTTTGCCAAACATGCGTGGGCCCACGCCCGGCTGGACGCCCTCTTTCGCGCGGGCGCGGTGCGGAAAACGTACCTGGCCGTGGTTGCCGGGGTACCCGAACCCCCGGAACGAACCGTAGAACTCCCCCTTTCGCGGCGCCCGGGGCGCGACGGAAGGATCTCCGTCGATGCAGACGGCCTCTTCGCCCGCACGTACATCCGCGTGCGCGAGGTTTTTGGGGAACGGGCAGCGCTTGTCGAAGCGGTTCCGGAAACCGGGAGGACGCACCAAATCCGCGTACACCTCTCCGCCTCAGGC
Organism: Brockia lithotrophica; assembly: GCA_003050565.1. NCBI lineage: Bacteria > Bacillati > Bacillota > Bacilli > Thermicanales > Thermicanaceae > Brockia > Brockia lithotrophica. The sequence continues at coordinate 347,010 of PEBW01000002.1, read as the reverse complement.
CATCCCGTTTGGGGAGATCGTCTGTACGGCGGGCCGCGCGTGGGAATCTCGCGGCAGGCCTTGCACGCGGAGGCCCTCGAATTCCTTCATCCCTTCACGGGCGAGCCCAAGGTCTTCCGTGCTCCGCTCCCGGAAGACATCCTGCGGCTCATGGAACTCCTGCGTTCCGGAACGGTGTGAGCATGGGATACACTGTTTTGGGGTGGCGCGCGGATGGGCCGCGTTTCCTCTAGGAATTCTTGATCGGTCGAAGAGGGACTCTTGATCTGCCGAATGATCTGTCGAAGCGAAAGGGGATTTCGCGGTGAACGAACATCTTCGGGGGGCTCTCGCCGTCGCCCTTGCCGCATCTCTCTACGGGGCGTTGAGCCCGCTCGTACGCCTTTCCTACGAAGGAGGGGCGACGTTTGCCGACGTGACGCTCGCCCAGCTCGGCGTAGGCGCACTCTTCCTCTGGGCTTTTGGTCCTCGCCGTTTGCCCTGGCAGGTTCCCGGGGGGGTTCGGGCGGTTGTTCCCTACGCGCTTTTGGGAGTCGTAGGCGTGGCCGGTGTGACCCTCCTTTACACCTCGGCTCTGCGTTGGATCCCCGCCTCGCAAGGGCTTATCCTCCTCTTTCAGTACCTTTGGATCGGACTCCTTCTCGACATCGTGTTCGGCAAGGCGCAGTGGGATTTCCGAAAATTAGCGGCGGCCGCTCTGGTGCTCGGGGGTGCCGCCCTCGCCCTCGAAGTGTGGAATTTTCGCCCCGAGTCCGGGCAACTGTTAGGTGTGGTTCTCGGGCTCCTATCCGCTTTGGGGTACGCCGTGTTTCTCTTCGGACTCGCCCGCCGCGGCGACTCCGTGGACGTGTGGACGCGGGGGCGCGTCCTCATCACGTCGGGGTTCTTAACGTCGCTTCCGATCCTCTTGGCGTTCTTTCCCGGCGAGGTGTTCGCGACGCCCCTCGACGTCCGAAACGTGACCCTCCTCCTTTTCCAAGGGGTGGCAGGACAGTTTTTTCCGCCCCTCCTCATGGCGTACGGCGCTCCCCGCGTCGGTGCGACGCTCACCACGCTCCTCTCCGCCTCCGAGTTGCCCGCGGGCACTTTCCTCGCCGTCCTGCTCGTGGGCGAACCCGTAGGGGTCTGGGGGTGGATAGGGGTGGCGATGATCCTTTTGGGCGTCTTCTTCTCCGTATGGGAAAGCACCGCCTTGCCGAACGCTTCGTCGATCGAGGACATCGGGACGGAAGGCGAAGGGAGGAAGTAAGCGAACAAGGCGCGAACCCCGGAAATCGTCCGCACGTCGCTCCTCCCTCCGGGACAACCGCCCTTGCCCTTGAGCCAAACTTTACGGAAGTTTAACCCCCCGTTCACGGGGGGTTTACATGTGCTTGGTAGGATGACGAGGTGCGGAGGTGGGCCTCCAAGGGCGGCCTGAAGGGAGGAGAAAGGGTGAACGGGCGTTTTCCGAAGCTCATCGCGCTCTTCGTGGTCCTTTTCAACGTATGGACCTTGTTTTTTGCTCCGGCGGCGTTGGCGCACCCCCCTGCCGAAGGGAGCAGGGACGGAACCCACCCCATCGAGCTTCACCTCGTCCACACGAACGACATCCACGCCAAAATCGCGGACTTCGCGAAGCTCGCCCGCTTCGTGCAGGACGTGCGGACGCGGGAGCCGTATGCCCTCTTTCTCGACGTCGGCGACCAGTTCAGCGGCGACGCCGTCGTCGACCTCGCGAAGGGTAGGCCCATGGTGGAACTCATGAACGCCGTGCACCTCGACGCCATGGTCGTAGGGAACCACGACTTCGACTACGGCCCGGAAGAAACGCAGGCGCGGCGTGCGGAGTCGACCTACCCATGGCTCGCGGCCAACGTGCACGTCAGAGATCCGGCGGCGACGCCCGTCGCGCCCTTTGCGCCGTACGTCGTCTTCCGCTGGGATTCGGCGGGGCGCGTCGAGCGGATCGTGGGGAATCCCGGAGACCGAGACCGCGATTTCGGCCGGGAGACGGCCCGCCTCACCGTGGGCGTCCTCGCCGTGACCCAGTCACCCCCGGCCACGGCGCCCAAGAACGTCGTCGGACTGGAGTTCGAACCGTACATCCCGGCCGTCGAACGCTACCTCTGGCTCCGCGACCGCGTAGACGTCCTCATCCTCGCGACGCACGTCGGCTACCCCGACGACCGCATCCTCGCCGAGCACTTCGGGACCACCTTCGACCTCATCGTCGGGGCGCACAGCCACACCCGCTTGGACAAGCCCGTGTGGGTGAACGGCGTCCCCGTCGTCCAGACGGGGGCGCATCTGGAGAACATCGGCCACACGGTGCTCACCGTAGATCCCGGGGCGCGACGCGTCGTCCACGTGGATGGAAACCTCGTTCCCTTGGCCTCCCTCACCGATGCGGACCCCCAAATCCAGGCGATCGTCGATCGAGCCACGGAGGACGTACGCTCCTTTCTCGAGGAGGTCGTCGGCATCTCTCAACACGGCCTTTCCCAAGCGGGGAAGACGTGCGGGGACACCCCGCTCGGAAACTTCTGGACGGACGCCATGCGCCACTACCTGCGGGATCTCGACCCGGCGCCGGACATCGCCTTTATGAACGGCGGGGGAATCCGCGGGGACCTCGCCCCCGGGCCGATCACCCGGGGCGACCTGTACCGCATCGAGCCGTTTGCCAACCAACTCACCGTGATCGACCTTCCCGGGCGGGCGTTGGAGGAAATCCTCCGCTACTCGTACACGCGCGACGGCCGAAACTCCGTGGACCTTCAGGTGTCCGGCATGCGCTACACCTTGGTGACCGACGCGCAGGGGAACCTCTTGGACGTGCACATGGAAATCGGCGGAAAGCCCGTCGATCCGGACCGGATCTACCGCGTCGTCGTTCCGGACTACATCGGCACGGGGGGTTCCGGCTACCCCTTCCCGCGCCTGGGAGAGATCCGCTTTACGATGGTCGGCCTCGTGACCCAGGCGCTCGAAGAGTACGCACGCCACCTCATGGATACCCGGGGGAGCGTGGACGCGGACAAGGAAGGGCGGATTCGCATCGAGGTTCGGGCGGATGCCGAAGAGCCGGAACTCGCGAGCGTGCGCACCGTGCGGGAAGCGCCGGAGGGGACGCCGGTCCGCACGCGCGGCGTGGTGACGACGCCTTTGGGAGCGTGGGGAGGCAAGGGCTTTTACCTCCAGGACGATACGGGCGGCATCTACGTATACCAGGCGAACGAAGAGGACATCGGTCCCGGCGACGAGGTGGAAGTCGTGGGGCGGACCAAGGTGTACAACGGCGAGCTCGAGATCGCCGACCTCGTCCGCGTGACGCTCGTGCGCCGGGGTGCCCCCCTACCCGCACCTCGCGTCGTCGCGCCGACGCCGGAGGACCTCGCCGCCCACCAGGGGGAGCTCGTCCGGCTCGAAGGCGTACGGATCGAGAACCTAAAGCAGGTGAACAAGTACGGTACCTTCGAATTCCTTGCCGTGGGCGCATCCGGCGCGGGCGTCCTCGTCCGCGTGGACAACCGAACGGGTCTCGACTACGCCCGCTTCACCCAAGAGCTCGGCCTTGGGGAGGGAGACGTGCTGGACGTCGTCGGGATCGCCTCGGTCTACAACGGGGTGTATCAGCTCAAACCTCGGGGCGCAGGAGACGTCGCACGCCATTTCGAGGCCGTTCCCGCCCCGCCCGATGCCCAACGCCCGGGTTCGCCCGAACCCCCGTCTCCGCCTGCCGACGTTCCTCCTCCGCAGGAGGCTCCCGGCGACGGGTCCGATGCGGGAGTTCTTCCCCCTCCCTCTGCGCCGCCGGGCCAAGTCCCTCCTCCGCAGGAGACCCCGCGCGAGCGGGTGACGAACCTCTTAGACCGCCTTCTCGCCCGGTTGACGGAGCTCTTCCGCCTCTTCTGCGCGCGTCTCTTCGGCCCCTTGGCCCCGTGGGTTTCGTTCTTCGCGGAAGGGAAGTAGGGAGGGGGGCTTCTCCCTCTCCTCGAGAAAGCTTTCTCGGAGGGTTTGTGGGGATTTCCTTTCTTCGTGTACAATGAAAGCCAACGGCGGACGCGTGAGGGAGAAGGTCCGCCGTCCTCCCGCGCCGCCGGCGGCTCTTGGTAGAATGGTGGGGAAGGCCGTTGGTTTGGTGCGGGCCTTCGGGCCGCAAGGTCGGTCGGCGCCGGCGCACATCTCCCTCTTCCTTCCGGGAGGTAGGCGTTGGCAGCGCTCCTCTTTGGCGCCGTGCTTCCCGTCGGAAGACCGCGGGCGAAGGGACGGAGTCTTTGGCCACAGGTGAGCGACTTCGGAGGAGTTCCCGCAGACGAGGACGTGGCCCTCGAGCTCTGGTTTGGGGACTTGGAACGTAACGGCGGGGAAGACGTTGGGGCCGACGCGGAGCAAATGCCGAATTCGGAACAAGGGGGCAGCCGGTATGGCACGGGTACTCCTGGAACACGTCACAAAGCGCTACCCCAACGGCTTTGAAGCGGTGAAGGACCTCAACCTCGAGATACGGGACGGAGAATTCCTCGTCCTCGTCGGCCCTTCGGGCTGCGGAAAGACAACGACCTTGCGGATGATCGCAGGCTTAGAGGACGTCACGGAAGGGAACCTCTACATCGGCGACCGCCTCGTAAACGACGTCCCCCCAAAAGACCGCGACATCGCCATGGTGTTTCAAAACTACGCCCTCTACCCGCACATGAGCGTGTTCGACAACATGGCTTTCGGCCTCAAGATGCGCCGCTACCCGAAGGAGGAAATCCGGCGGCGCGTTCGGGAAGCGGCGCGCATGTTGGGCATCGAAGACCTCCTCGACCGGCGTCCGGCGGCTCTTTCGGGCGGCCAACGGCAACGCGTCGCCCTCGGGCGGGCGATCGTGCGCGAGCCGCAGGTCTTCCTCATGGACGAACCCCTGTCCAACCTGGACGCCAAGCTCCGCGTCCTCATGCGGGCGGAGCTCAAGAAACTCCACGAACGGCTTGGCGTGACCACCGTATACGTGACCCACGACCAGACGGAGGCGATGACCCTCGGCGACCGGATCGCCGTGATGCACCGCGGCGTCCTCCAGCAGGTGGGGACGCCGGACGAGGTATACCGCGCCCCCGTGAACATGTTCGTCGCGGGGTTCATCGGATCGCCGCCGATGAACTTTCTCCGCGGGATCGTCGCCTTGGAAGGGGATCGGGCCCTCTTCCGCCACGGTGGGAAGGAACTCGCGCTCCCGGAGGACGTGGGAGCGCGTCTGCGCGCCTCTGGGGCGAGCTTTCCCCGCGGGGCCTACTTGGGAGTTCGCCCGCAAGACGCGCGTCTCGAAGGTTCCGAGAACTTGCGCATCGACGGCAGGGTGAACATCGTCGAAGACGCCGGGGCAGAAAAGTACGTGTACGTGGAACTCCCCACGGGCGAAGAGTTTGTCGCCCGCCTGTTCGTCGGCGCGGTTCCCAGGGCGGAAGAGCGAATTTCCTTGTACCCCGACCCCGAGAGGTTGCACCTCTTCGACGCGGAGACGGAGCTTTCCCTCTTTGCCGCTCCTGCGGCGGTGCGGGCGTAGCGCGCCGCCGCCGTTGTCCGCGCCTCCGCGTTCGCAAGGTGCGTGGAAGAACCGGTACAATATTCCCGGAGGCCCAGGTGCCGCCCGAGTTCGGGCGGCTTCTCTCTTTCCTCGGGCGGGACGTCCCAAGACGCTCGATCGTTGGCCTGCGGAGAGTGCCGCTTCCGGCGACACGCAGGCAAATAGAGGGGGGGTTCCCGTGCTTCTCTACGCGCACCGCGGGGCTTCCCAGGACGCCCCGGAAAACACGTTGTCCGCTTTCCGCGAGGCGCTCCGCCAGGGAGCGGACGGCATCGAATTCGACGTCCAGCTCACGCGCGATGGGGTTCCCGTGGTGTTTCACGACGCCACGCTCGAGCGCACGACACAAGCCAAAGGGTTCGTGTACGAGTGGGAATGGGAGGACCTCACCCGGCTCGATGCCGGATCGTGGTTTTCCGCCGACTTTCGCGACGAGCGGATTCCTTCCCTTGAGGAGGTCTTGCGCTGGGTGCGGATGACGGGCCTGCGGCTCAACGTGGAGCTCAAAAACGAATCCGGCCGGTTCGACCGACTCTCCCTCGGGAAGATCGTCGACCTCTTGCGCAAGTACGACCTCGTAGAACGAACGGTCGTATCGTCCTTCGACCACGCCCTCCTCGCCGTCCTCGCCCGAGAATTTCCCGAGCTTCGCCGCGGCGCCCTCTGCTTTGCCCGCCTGTACCGCCCGGAGGTGTACGCGGAGGCGCTGGGTGCCGACCTCCACCCGTTTTTCCTGGGGGTGACGTCGGACCTCGTGTCCGCCCTTCACGCCCGCGGGCGTGCCGTTCGTCCCTTCCCGGTGAACGACGGCTCGCTGGCGCGTTCCTTCGCGGCGATGGGGGTCGATGCGGTGATCACGGATCGACCGGGCGAGCTCCGTTCTTCCCTGGAGGAGCGGGGGTAAGGGGCGGGTTCTTCCTGTGGTAGGATAAGGGAAGAAGGGCGAGGGGTGACGGACGTGCGGGAATCGGCCGGCAGCTACCGCGGCGTGATCGACCTCGGATCCAACTCCGTGCGCCTCGTCATCTACCGCGAAGACGCCCACGGGTTTCCGTGGGAAGTTGAGGACGTAAAGCGGTCCCTCCGGCTCATCGACCGCCTGCGGGACGACGGGACGTTTGCCCCCGAAGCCGTGGAGACCGTGCGAGCCGCCCTACGCGACTTTCTCGGGCGGGCGGAGCTCTTCGGTCTGGGGCCGGAGGCGCTCGTCGGCGTTGCTACCCAGGTCTTTCGCGAGGCGCGCGATGGGCCCGACGTGCTCGCATCCCTGTCGCGGGAGACGGGGATTTCCTTTCGCCTTCTCTCGGGCGAGGAAGAGGCGTTTCTCGGCGCGTGCGGGGCGACGACCTTCCTCCCGTTTGCCCGAGGTGTCGTCGTCGACGTAGGCGGGGGGAGCACGGAAATCACAGCGTTTTGCGGCGGGAGCTTCCGCGGGATCTCCATCCCTTGGGGGGCCGTGGACGCGACGCGTGCGCTCTCGAGCGACCCGCCTACGCGCGAAGCGGTGGCCGCTCTGCGCCTCCGTATTTCCCGGGAAATCGCCGCGGAACTCGCCCGCCATCCCGAAATTCGCGAGGCGCTGTCTGAAAATGGCGGGAGCGCGCGGGAATCCGACGACGCGTGCAAGGAAAAGGTCGGGACGTTTCTGGAGGACTGGCGAAGTCCGGTGCTCATCGGCATCGGCGGTACCGTGCGCTCCGTGGCCCGCGTGCTTCAAGCCCATGCGGAGTATCCGCTTCCCCTCCTCCACGGCTTCAGCTTCCGCAGGCAAGAGCTCGAGCGCCTCGCGAAACACGTGCTCACGCGTCCCTTGGAAGCGCGCCGGCGGATCCGCGGGCTTTCCTCGGATCGGGCGGAGATCATCCCCGGCGGGGCGCTCGTCCTCCTCACGGTGTGGGAGGTGCTTGGCGCAGAGCGCCTCGTCGTCGGGGAACGGGGGCTTCGGGAGGGCGTTCTCCTCGCTTCCCGCTGTTCTGCGGCGGAAGCCGGTTCCGCCTCGCGCATGCGGCTCTTCGAAGCTTCGGCGCGCCGCCTGCGTTCGTTCTACCCCGAAGGCGAGGGTCCGGGGGAAGCCCGGGCCCGTGCCGCGGCGGCCATCCTCGACGCCCTCGAGGAAGCCGGGTACGAATGTCTGAGTACGGAAGAACGCCGGCTCATTCTCTGGGCGGCGCGTCTGCGCGACGTCGGGCGGGGAATCGATCCTCGCGCCTTCGCCCCCCACACGTTCTACCTCCTTCTCTACGGCCTTCTTTACGGCCTGACGCACCGGGAGCGGGTATTCCTCGCTGCCACTGCGAGCTTCTCCACACGCAAGGCCGCGCGCAAGGCCCTCAAGCCCTACGCCCCTCTTCTTCCGCGGAACGTTCGGCGGCGCGTCGTCGCGCTGGGCACGTTGCTCCGCCTCGCCGAGATCTTCGGGGAAGGCGGGGGGAATGTGCAGGCCGAGGTCCTTCCCCGGGGGAGGAAAGGCGCTGCGCTCGTAGTTTCCGGAATGTTTCGTACCCCTTGGCTTCTTCGCGCCCAGGCGCTAGAATGGACGAAAAAACTTGGAGAGGCCCTCGGCGTGGACCTCGAACTCGAGCTCGGGGAAGGCGGTGGGGGATCTCCTTGACGTTTTCTTTGCGCCGCGCGGCTACCGACAATTGGAGCGAACGGAGTGGGAAAAGGAGATGGGCGCGCGAACCGGTGGCTCGGGGGAAGAGTTCGACCGACCGGAACACTTCTTTAACCGCGAGCTGAGCTGGATCAAGTTCAACGAACGCGTGCTGGCGGAGGCGGAAGAGGAGGTAAACCCGCTCTTCGAGCGCCTGCGCTTCCTCGCGATCACCGCCTCCAACCTCGACGAATTTCTCATGGTGCGCGTGGGCGGACTGCGCATGCAGCTCCGGTCGCCGGTTCCCGTCGTGGACAAAAAGACGCGCATGACGGCGCGCGAGCAGTACGAAGCCGTCATGGCGGAGACGCGCCGCTTCGCGGAGCGGCAGCTCGCCGTCTACCGCAAGCTTCTCGAGGAGCTCGCGCGGGAAGGCTTGGTCTTTTGCACCTACCGCGACCTCTCGCCCGAGGAACGGGACGCCGTGGACGAGCTCTTTGAGGCGGAAATTTACCCCGTGCTCACGCCCATGGCCGTCGACGTGAGTCGGCCCTATCCGGTCCTCTCGGAACGGAGCCTAGGTCTGGCCGTCTACCTCGAACCTCAGGAAGGCCCCGGCGCCGAGCCGATGTTCGCGTTCGTGCAGCTCCCCTCGGTTCTCCCGCGGGTATACGAACTGCCGCCCCGGGAGATGTCCGTTCCCGGGACGGGCGAAGCCTTGGAGGAAGCCCCGAAAAATACCGCATCGGCGTCCGACACTTCCTCCCCCACCGCAAGGGACCGACGGGTGCGGCGCTTCATCCTCCTCGAAGACATCGTCCGGGAAAACCTGCAGAGCCTCTTTCGCGGCTACCGAGTCCTCGCCTCCGGGACGTTTCGGATCACGCGCCACGCCGACCTGGAGCTACGAGAAGAAGAAGCCGACGACCTCATGGAAGAGGTGGAGCGGGAGCTCCGGCGCCGGCGCACGAAGGAAGCCGTGCGCATCGAGGTGGAAGCGGGGATTCACCCCTTTCTCTTGGACCGCCTCTTGGAGTGGGAGGAAGTCGGGCGCGAGGTGGTCTTCGAGGTGGACGGACCGCTGGACCTCCGCTTTCTCTTTTCTTTCGTCGAACGCTACGCCACCGAGGAGTACCTCTTTCCCCCGCCGCCGGTTCTTCCCGTTCCCGTGGACCTGTACGGCGAAGAAGACATCTTCGAGGCGATTCGCCGACGCGACCTCCTCCTCTACCATCCGTACGAACCGTTTGACCCGGTGGTGGAGTTCATCGAGGAGGCGGCGGAGGACCCAAACGTCCTGGCGATCAAGCAGACGCTCTACCGGGTGGGGCCGAATTCGCCCGTCGTCGACGCCCTCGTGCGCGCCGCGAAAAACGGCAAGCAGGTATCCGTCGTCGTGGAGCTCCGCGCCCGTTTCGACGAGGAGAAGAACATCTCGTGGGCGCGTCGTCTCGAGGAGGCGGGGGCGCACGTGACCTACGGTCTCGTGGGGCTCAAGGTACACGCCAAACTCGCCCTCGTCGTCCGCCGGGAGGCGGAGGGCCTCGTGCGCTACGTGCACGTCGGCACGGGGAACTACAACCCCCAGACGGCGCGCATGTACACGGATTTGAGCTACTTCACCGCCGACCCGCGCGTAGGCGAAGACGTCACGGAGATCTTCAACCACCTCTCCGGGTATTCTCGTATGCACGAGCGGAGCGTCGTGCGCGTCGCCCCGGACGACCTCAAGGACACGATGCTCCGGCACATCGACGAGGTGATCGCCGCCCACACGCCGGAAAACCCGGGGCGGATCATCGCCAAGATGAACTCCCTCACGGACAAGGAGATGATCCTCGCCCTGTACCGCGCCGCCGCGCGCGGCGTTCGCGTCGACCTCGTCGTTCGGGGGATTTCCTGTCTTCGTCCGGGGATTCCCGGCGTGAGCGACCGAATCCGCGTCGTGAGCCTGGTCGGGCGGTTTCTCGAGCACAGCCGCATTTTCGCATTTCGCCACGCCCGGGCGACGCACGTATACATTTCCAGCGGGGACTGGATGACGCGCAACCTCCACTACCGCGTGGAAGTGGCTGTTCCCATCCGCGATCGCCGCCTGAAGCGCCGACTGCTCGAAATTTTGGAGCTCTACCTGCGCGACAACGTAAACTCCTGGGAACTCCTTGCCGACGGTTCGTACGTGCGGCGGTTGCCCGAGGAAGGGGAGGGAACGGTCGACGCCCAGCTCGACGTGGCGGAAATCCTCCGAAGCGAGCTTCGACGGGTGAGCCGCCGACGCGCCCCCCGGGCCCGGGGGGAGGCTCCGCCGCGGCCGTAGCGGAGGCCGTTTCGTCGTTCCGAGAAGGGGAGGAGGGACACCTTGTCCTTCGTGCCTTTGCCGAAACTCCGCGTTCTCTTCGTCTGCATGGGAAACATCTGCCGTTCTCCCCTCGCCGAGATGCTCTTTCGCCACTACGTGGAAGCGCTGGGCCTCGAAGGACGCGTGCGCTGCGACTCCGCGGGAACGGGAAACTGGCACGTGGGAGAGCCTCCGTGCGAGGGAACGCTTGCTACGGCCCGCCGCCTTGGCCTTCGGTGGGAGGGGGTGCGGGCCCGGCAGATCGGTCCTCAGGACTTTGCCGAGTTCGATTACATCCTCGCCATGGACCGCGAAAACCTCATCGCCCTCGAGCGGCTCCTGCGCGCCTACCGCGTGCGCCCGCGGGGAAAGATCGACCTCCTCCTCGCGTACGCGCCGCACGTGGGGGCGGAAGAAGTTCCCGACCCGTACTTCGACGGACGCCACGAAGAGGTGTACGTCTACGTCGACGAGGGGGTACGCGGGTTCCTCCGCCACCTCCTCGCGGAACGCCCGCACGAGCTCGGCCTTCGCCCCGAGGAAGCCCGAGACGTCCTGCACCGCCTGGAAGCGCTGCGCACGGGACCTTGAGGTTGGACACCGCTTCGAAGGGAGGGGGAGCCGTGGGGGGAGAGGCGCAAGCGGAAGCCTTTGCCCGGGATCTCCTCGTACGCCAGGGCATCTGTCTGCCGGAAGGAGAGGTTCGGCGCCACCCCGTCACGGGGGGAGACACGAGCGCGGCCTTCCGCCTGGAGGGGAGTCGCGGCAGCTTCTTCGTGAAGTGGGCGGAGTCGGCGAAGGCCGACGTCCTGGCGGCGGAAGCGGAAGGTCTTCGTGCCCTTGGTGAGGCGCTCCAAGCCGCCGTCCCTCCGGAAGGAGAGCACGGCGCTCCCCGGTGCGGCGTGCCCCGGGTGCTCGCCTCCGGTTCCCAAGGGGGAAGCGGCGTCGCCGTGCTCATCCTCGCCTGGATCGATGCGGGCCCCAAGGACGAGAAGGCTGCTGCCTTGCTCGGCCGTTGCCTTGGGGAGCTTCACCGCGAGACGGCGCGTTCCTCTCCTCGGCGCTACGGCTTTTTCCGCGACACGTACATCGGCGGACTTCGGCAGCCTAACGCGTGGGGCGAAAGCTGGCCGGAATTTTACGGCACTCGGCGCCTTCTTCCCCTGATCGCAGCCGCCGGACGCCGTGGCGTCATGCCGCCCTCCCGTCGGCGCCGGCTCGAGCATCTCCTGAAGCGGCTGCCGGAACTCCTACCCGCCCATCCGCCGGCATCGCTCCTTCACGGCGACCTCTGGTCGGGAAACTGGCTGGCCGACCCGAGCGGCCGCGTCTACCTCGTCGATCCCGCCGTCTTCTTCGGCGACCGCGAACACGACCTCGCCATGGTCCGCCTTTTCGGCGGCTTTCCGCCGTCCTTTTTTACCGCCTATGCGGACGCGTACCCGCCCGATCCCGGGTTTGTCGAACGCGAGCCGCTCTATCGCCTGTACTACCTCCTCGTGCACCTCGTCCTCTTCGGAGAGACGTACGGTCCGGCGGTGGACAGGATCCTCCGCACGTACGCGTGAAGGGGACGGCAGGGCGCGTTTCGGTTTGGCCTTCGGACGGGGCGGAGGACGGCTCAGGCGTTTTCGAGATGGTCTTTGCTTCGGGCGAGCTCTTCGGCGAGCTTCACGAGCTCCTCGGAGGCGGCGGAGACGTCGTGCAGGGCGTGTGCGAAGCGTTCGATGCTCTCTTCGGTGTGTGCCGCGGCCGAGCGCCCTTCTTCCATGTGGCGGGAGATCTCGGCGAGGGAGCTCCCGATTTCCCGGAGGCGTTCGCGCGACTCTACCAACGCCTTCTGCGCCTCCTCCACGGCTTTTGCGACGCCCTGCACGGCCGCCTGCGCCCGCGCCACCCGTTCCTCCACGAGGCGCAGCTGGCCCTTCGTGTCGTCGGCGAGGCGCCGAACTTCTTGGGCGACCACGGCAAACCCCCGCCCGTGTTCTCCGGCCCGCGCCGCCTCGATGGTGGCGTTGAGGGCGAGGAGGTTCGTGTTTTCGGCGATCGCGTGGATGATCCCCGAGAGCGAGCCGATGTCCTGCGAAATTTCCCCGAGGTCTTTCGCCTTTTGGGCGATCGCCTGTATCCGCTCTTCGAGCTCCGTGGCCGCGGACTCCGTCTCATGGAGCTTGGTGAGGCCGTATCGGGAGCTTTCGGCACTTTTCGCGGCGAGGGAATGGCTCTTTGCGCTCAGCCCCTTCAGGACCTCCACTTCGCGGGTGAGCTCCTCGAGCGAGGCGCCGGTTTCTTCCGATACCGCGGTGAGCCGTTCTGCGGTGCGGAGAAGCTCTTCTCGCGCGGCTTCCTTAGCCCTTTCCGCCGTGCGGATCTTCGCATCGTTGAGTTCCTGGTAACCGTGGCGGACGAGGATCATCTCCAGGAGGAGGATCCTGTACAGGGCGAGGCGGACCGCGTCCGGCGGTGCGGGAAGTTCGTGGGCGGGGATCGTTTCCAAGATCCGGAGGAAGGTTGCGTAGAGGATGGAAAACGAGGCGAGGTAGATGTCGAGGGGGAGGTCGATCCGCTGGTGTGCGGCGGTAACCGCCCGCCTCCGCGCGAAAAACGCCTGGTCTACGCGCCCGGCGAAGAGGTCTGCGAGGTGGTCGTGCAAGGTCGCCTTTAGGCGATCGAGCGTCGTGTGGCGGTCGATGAGGGCCTTGAGTTCGGGGACGCGGTAGACGTGCGCGTCGTAAAAGACGTCCACAACCTCGCGCAGGCGGGGACGAAAGAAAGGTCCTGCGGCGCGCAGGATCCCCACGTCGTGCTCGGTGAGCCCCAGGAGCTCGACGACGCCTTCGATGCCCGGGAACCCCGCGCGCACGTCGAGTACGCCCGGGGGTACGACTTTTTCGCCTTCCTCCTCCCGTTGTGCGCCCTTCCGGAAACGAATCAGCACTTCGGCCGCCCCCCTCTACGTGTTTCCGTTTTCCTGTTTCGGAAGTTTCCGGGAAAAGTTGAGGAGGACGCCGCGGGCCCAGCCGACGAGGAGGTAGGTGATGGGCGTACCCAAAAGCGTGAGGAGGACTTTGATCGTGTACTCCGTGGCGATGATCTCCCAGATCGCCGAAACGGGCGCCCGGCCGAGAAAGGCGACGAAGCTGAAGAGCGTCGTGTCCACGAGCTGACTTACGAGCACGGCGACGTTGTTGCGTAGCCAGAGGTGGCGGCCGCGGGTGAGGCTGCGGATGTACAAGAAGAGGTTCACGTCGAGGAGCTGAGACACGGTGTAGGCGGTCATCGAGGCGACGGCGATCCGCGGTGCACTCCCCAGGACGGCGGCGTAGGCCTCCTGGTCCGCGTAAAACGGAGCGGGGGGAAAGGCGACGGCGAGGAGGTACATGAGGGAGGCCGTGAAGTTTGCGGCGAGCCCCAACCAGATGATCCGCCGGGCCACGGGCTTTCCCCAGACTTCCGCAATCGTATCCGCAAGGAAAAACGTCGGCGGATAAAAGACGACGGCGGCAGACGCGTACGTGATGTGGAAGTCGACGATCTTGGAGGCCGTGACGTTGCTCACGAGGGAAAAGGTGACGAAAAAACCCACCAGGACGAGGAGACGCCGTCCCGGCGGGTCGAGGGGGTACGGGTCGAGGCCCACGTATGACGGGCGCCGGAAGCGCACCGCAAATTCCTCCTCCGCCGAAGTGACGAGTTTGTTCGAGAAAGGGGGCCTGTAGCCGGGTAGGGGCCGCGCGCCGGAGGCCTGTCGTTTGCCGGGAGACCCTCTTCGGGCCCGGGAGGCGAGCGGGAGGGTGGGGACGCGTCAGACCGGTTCGGCGTTCGATGCACGGGTGGCGGGGCGAATGCCCAAAAGGCGCAGGCTGTTCAGGATCACGAGGATCGTAGAGCCCTCGTGCCCGACGACACCCAGGGGAAGGGGGAGGGAGAATCCAAAGTTCACGCCGATGAGGAGCGCGATCACGGAGACGGCAAAGAGGAGGTTTTGTTTCACGATGCGCATCGTGGAGCGACCGAGGGCGATCGCGTAGGGGATGCGCTCGAGTTCGTCGTTCATGAGGACGACGTCCGACGTCTCCAACGCCACGTCCGTCCCCGCATCGCCCATGGCAATCCCGATGTCCGCGTAGGCGAGCGCCGGGGCGTCGTTGATCCCGTCGCCGACCATGGTAATTGGGCCGTAGGCTTCCCGCAGGGCGCGCACGTGGTCGAGCTTATCCTGCGGGAGGAGCTCCGCCCGGACTTCGTCGATCCCGAGCTCCTCGGCAATGCGCCGGGCGACCGCCTCCCGGTCTCCCGTGAGCATCGCCACGCGAATTCCCATGCGCTTCAAGGCTTGCACGGTCCGGCGCGCTTCGGGGCGTAGGACGTCCTGAAGCCCCACGATGCCCAGGATCTTTCCGTCCCGTGCGATGTATACCACGCTCTTCCCCTCTTCCGCAAGGGCCTCCACGCGCGCCTCCCACAGGGAGCGTTCCTCCGCAGGAAGCTCGTGGAAGCTCACGTGGCGGGCGTTGCCGATTCGGTACTTCTGCCCCGCGATTTCCGCGAGGATTCCCTGCCCTGCGACCGCCGTGAGCTTTTCCGGCGCGCCGTAGGCAACGCCCTTCGTGTCGGCGTAGGCGAGGATCGCGCGGGCGATGGGGTGTTCCGAGCGGCTTTCGGCCGTGGCGAGGATCTCGAGGAGGCTCTCTTCGGAGATTTCCGGCGCCGGCAGGACGTCGGTCACCCGTGGTCGACCGAAGGTGAGCGTCCCCGTCTTGTCGAAGGCGACGACGCGCACCTTGCTCAAGGTCTCGAGGTAGCCGCCGCCTTTCACGAGGACGCCGTGGCGGGATGCGTTGGAGAGGGCGGAAAAGACCGCGGGACTGATGGACGCCACGACGGCGCAGGGAGAGGCGACGACCATGAACACGATCGCCTTGTACACCGCCTCGGAAAACGGCACGTGGAACACCGTGGGCAGGAGCGCGATGAGGAGAAGGGTCAGGCCGAAGACGGCGTACACGTAGTAGCCCTCGACGCGTTCGATGAGGCGCTGAGCCGGCGGCATTTCCGCCTGTGCGGACTCGACGAGGCGCACGATTTTGGCAAAGACCGTCTCCTCCGGGCGTCGCGTGGCCTCTAGGACGACGGCGCCGCCGATGTTGAGGGTACCGGCGTAGACCTCCGCGCCGGTCTCCTTATCCGCCGGCACGGACTCCCCCGTGATCGTCGCCTCGTTGATCGTCGTCTCTCCTTCCACGATCACGCCGTCCACGGGAACGACTTCCCCCGGACGCACGAGGAGGCGCATACCCGGCCGGATCTCTTCGACGGGAATTCGTTCTTCCCGACCCTCTCGAAGGAGAGTGGCTTCCGTCGGCGCGGCGGAAAGCAGGGAAGAGAGGTCGCGGCGGCTGCGGGCCATGGAGATCGTCTCCAACGCTCCCGACAGGGCGAAGATGAAGATGAGCATCGCCCCTTCGAACGGATACCCGATCGCCATCGCGGCGATCGCCGCACCAAACATGAGGGCGTCGACGGTGAGCTTGCGTTCCTCTCGGAGAATCGTCCAGGCTTCTCTGGCCTTGTAGTACCCTCCTACCGCGTAAGTGAGGATGTAGGCGCCCATCGCCAGCGGTCGCGATACGGTGGAGAGAGCGAGGGAGAGGAACATGAGGACGCCAGCCGCGAGCGCGAGCACGAGCTCGCCGTACGCCGCCCAGTTCTCGCGCAGCGTGCGCACGAGGCGCACGAAGGCGAAGCCGCGGGGGGGCATTTCCCGCGTTGGGGTGTGGCGCACCTCACCACGGTTTTCTTCCTCACCGCGGGAGACGGGTTCCCCGAACGGGGAGGAAGTTCTGCGAACCT
Source organism: Brockia lithotrophica (assembly GCA_003050565.1). NCBI lineage: Bacteria > Bacillati > Bacillota > Bacilli > Thermicanales > Thermicanaceae > Brockia > Brockia lithotrophica. Next base: position 330,672 of record PEBW01000002.1, on the reverse strand, counting down.
CGGGGCGTTCTTTCGTGACCGTCATCCTGCCTTACCTCCTTCGAGGACGAGCTCGCAAACACCTTCGAAGTTCTCCCGAGGACAGTTTTTTCTCTCGGTCCGGGTGTCGGCCCGAGGCCGCCTTTTCCGGAGGCGAGAAACGCGAAGACCGCCTTTGCGGAGGAGAGAGACGTACGGCCGTCGGAATCTCCGGGGACGAGTTTTGGTTTCGGGGAAGTCATTTAGAACTATACCAAATTAATACTCAGTTGTAAAGAGCAAACGCCAAAAACGGGACAAAAAAAATCCGCGGGTTGCTTCGCCCCGCGGTGGACTCGAGGGGGCGCGGAAGATTTCTTCGCGGCAGATCCCGGGACGGTACGTACGACCTCACCCTTCCGGCGGAAACGCGTCGTGCGCGGCCGAGAGATCGCGGCGGAGGGACTTGGGGAAGAGGTTTTTGCCCGTACCGCTTCGAAGGCGCACCCAACCTGCGGGGAAGTCCTCGTACGAGAGGAGGGCGTATCCGTCTTTTTCCCCTTCGAGCGCGATTTCCTCCCCGCGGAAGTAGCGTACGAGTTTCCCTTCGTCTACGCGAATGGCGCGCACGCGCCCGAGGAGGTTTTGCGGGAGTGCCGCGGCGAGGGCGTGCTCGGGGAGGAAGCGGTCTCTCCGCACCCGCCCGAGGAAGAGTCCGGGGAGGAGCACGCGCATCCCCGCCACGTCGCGCAAAAAGGTTTCCGCGTCGCTCCAGAGGTCGGGGAGGAGGAACATCTCCTCCCCCCGCAGGTAGAGTCGTTCCGAAGGAGCGGTCCGCAAGGTCTCCCATGCGTCGGCGCCCACTTCGGCGAGAAAGTTCTGAAAGAGTTCGGCGGCCCTGCGCCGGGCGCGCAGGTCTCCTTTTGCGTCCGCGGTCTTGCGGAAAGTAGGCGTTCTCCCCGCCCACCCGTCTTCTCCGGCGAAGCCCTCCTTCCCGAGCTTCGTGAAGCGTGCGACAAAGTGCCCGTCTCCCTCCACGCGGTGCGGCCAGAGGCGCACCGCGTCCTCCGGGGACAGTGGCGGGAACGCCTCGCTTCCCCGTAGCCCCAGCCGTTCGCGTTCGGCGAAGGACGGCGGTGCGAGCGCAAATTCCGGATGCGCCTCGAGGAAGCGGGCGACGACTTCCTCGTCTTCTTCGGGGGCGAAGGTGCACGTGCTGTACACGATACGCCCTCCGGGGCGCACGAGGCGGGCCGCGGCTTCGAGGAGTTCGAGCTGGAGTTTTTGCTCGCGGAGGATCCTCCCTTCGCTCCAGTACGCCCGCGCCTCTGGCTCGCGCCGGAAGAGGCCCTCCCCCGAGCAGGGAGCGTCGACGAGCACGGCGTCGAACCGCTCCGGCCACCGCCGGGCGAGCCGCCGGGGTTGCTCCACGGTGACGAGGACGTTCGGAGCGCCGAAGAGCGTGAGGTTTTGGACGAGGACGTGGGCGCGCTCCCGCTTCGCGTCGTTTGCCACGAGGAGGCCCTGCCGTTCGAGTCGGGCGGCGATGTGCGTAGACTTTCCCCCAGGAGCCGCGGCGAGGTCGAGCACGCGTTCTCCGGGCCGGGGGTCGAGGAGGACGACGGGGAGCATCGCGGAGGGATCCTGGATGTAGTAGACCCCGAGGGCGTGGTACGGATGCAGACCCGGGCGCACCCCCGGGGGGACGACGAAACCTTCCGGGCACCAAGGAACGGGCGTGAGCCCGAAAGGGAGGCGTTGCGCGCGGTGCCCGATTTCTCCGCGGGGGACTTTGAGCGTGTTGAAGCGGATTCCCCGCGCGGGCCAGCGGTGAAGAGCGCGAAAGAGCTCTTCGGCCTCCGGCCCGAGGAGGGCGCGCATCCTGCGGACAAAGGCGTCGGGGAGGAGTGCGGTGAAATCGGTTGTCGGGCGCTCTTCCGCCATCGGCTTCATTCCTCACGGCCTTTCTTTGCCTCTTGCTCGCGTGGGGGGGCTCGCGGTACCGTGGAATCGACGACCGCGGGTTGCCGGACGGGCGGGGCCTACCCACACGCCCGACGGGGCGGGAATGGCGCTCTGCGCGGGGACGCGGCGAAATTTGCGGCCGCAGTCGAACGGAGACGGTTTCATTTTCGCGGACCGAAGGGAAAGGGGCAAGCGACTCCCATGGACGCAGGGACTTCGGATTCGATCTTCTACGTTCGGGAGCTTTTGGCGCGCTTCGGCGCCCGGATCTACCTCGGAAAGCGCCAGTGGGAACTCGAGTGGATGGAGGAGGAGCTGGACGAACTCTTCGAGAGCGGCCTTATCCTGCGCGAAGAGTACCTGAAGGCCAAGCGCATCCTCTCCCGCGAGCTTCGGGAACTCGCCCATACCTCCGATGTCTCGGAATCGCCGGCGGAAGGGGAGTAGTCCCCCGAAAAAAGAAAAGCCCCCGCGGGACTCCGGGAGCTTGGAGCCTTTGGTTGGAGCCTTTGGGCGGTTCGTACCTTCGGCAACCGACGATCGGGCCGCATCCGAACCTTGCGGACGGCCGGCTGAAGTCCTCTTACAGTTCGACCGCTTGGATCGCCGAAAGGATCTTTTGCGCGATGATGTTTTCGGGTACGGCGCCCTCCTGTTCCTCGACGTCGTTGATCACGGTTTTGGGTACGCCGTACACGCCGTAGCGGTCGGCGAGGTCGGGAAACTCCGTCGCTTCCACCATGTCGGCGCGGATGTGCGGGTTGGCCATGGCCATCGCGTGCGCGATCCGCACCGCCCGCGGGCAGTAGGGGCAGGTGGGGGTGACGAACACCTGGATGTGCACGGGCTTGTCGACGGCCTCGAGCGCCTTAAGCGTAGACGGCTGCAGCATGTTCTTGCCCGTGCCGAGGTCGATGATGTCTTCGATGAGCGTGGTAAACTCGTACCCCGAGGGAATCCCGTAGAAGCGGACACCGGTATCCGTTCCGTCTTCCCGCACGAAGACGATCGCCGGAAACTTCTCCACGTTGTAGCGCCGGATTTCCTCCTGCGCTTCGTCGTCCGCCGCGTTGTAGAAGGACACGTGGAGCTTATCCGTGAGCTCGGAGAGTTCTTCGAGGATCTGCTTGGTCGCTTCTCCGAAGTCCTTGTTTTCCAGGTTGCTCCAGAAGAATTTGATGTACACGTCTTCCGTGATCTGGGAGAACCATCCGCGAATCGTCTGTTTGTCCTTTTCTCCGATGAGCCCCATGGCCGACATCACCTTCCTCGTGATCTTTGGATTTCGGGTCCCCGTGCACGGCTTTCCCGGCGCGCGGGCGCGGAAGTAGAGGGTCTTTGCGGAGGAATCCCCGGAGAACAACCTCGTACGGCAGGGGGTATCGCTCCCCGTACATCAAGGGGTATCGCTCCGCGACCGGGGGCGGGGTGCACTCTCGTAGCGCGCGGGTCCCCGTCGGGAACGTCGTCCTTTACTTTACCACGAACGCTGCACTTTGCAAAGGGAGGAAGCACGGCGCGAGCTCTTCGTCTTCCCCATCCCTCGGCATTCCCCTTTTCCGACCGTCTTTCGGCGAAAAGTTTGCTATACTGAGGACAAAACGCTGCCGGACCGAGACGAAAGCGCGTCGGAGGTCTTCGCATGCCCGTGTTTACCAACGACTGGCAGGGACTCTTGGCGCCGGAGTTTGAGAAACCCTACTACCAGGAGCTTCGGCGGTTTCTCATCCGCGAGTACCGCACGGCGACCGTGTACCCGGACATGTACGACATCTTCAACGCCTTTCACTACACGCCTTTTCGAAACGTCAAGGTGGTCATCGTCGGACAGGACCCGTACCACGGCCCCGGACAGGCCCACGGGATGGCGTTTTCTGTGCGCCCGGGGATTCCGATTCCTCCGTCGCTCCAGAACATCTTTGCCGAACTCGAACGCGACCTCGGGTTCCCCCCTCCCGAGCACGGGTATCTCGTGCCGTGGGCGCTGGAAGGGGTCTTCCTGCTCAACGCCGTTCTCACCGTGCGGCGCGGCGAACCCGGGTCGCACCGCGGAAAGGGTTGGGAACGCTTCACGGACCGCGTGATCGAGATCCTCGGGGAACGGGAGGATCCCATCGTCTTTTTCCTCTGGGGTCAGGACGCGCAGGCCAAGCGCAGCCTCATCCGCAACCCACGGCACCTGGTGCTTCAGGCGCCCCACCCGAGTCCGCTCTCGGCCCACCGCGGGTTCTTTGGCTCCCGCCCTTTTTCCCGAGCCAACGCCTTTTTGCGCTCGGTAGGGAAAAAGGAGGTCGATTGGCGGCTCCCCCGGACCGTCGCCGAACTCGATGCGTATCTGGCGGAGCGCGAAGCGCCGTTGCGCGCCCAAGGACTCATTCCGTCGCGCCCGGCACGTCGGGCGTAAGCGGCACACGTGAGAGAAGGAGGTTTTTGCGTGCAGAAACTTTTGGACGAAGTCGTCCGCGTTGCCCGCGAGGCCGGCCAGATGGCGCGCGCGGCCCGGGAAATCCGCACCTTGCAAGTGATGATGAAGAGTTCTCCCCAGGACCTCGTCACGGAAGTCGATCGGGAAATCGAAGCCCACGTCGTCGAACGCCTCGCCCGCATCCTTCCGGAAGCAGGTTTTCTCGCGGAAGAGGGGACGGTGCGCGAAGGAAGCGACGCGGGCCTCGTCTGGGTGATCGACCCCATCGACGGAACGACAAACTACGTCCACCACGGGCGGTTCTTTTGCACGTCGATTGCCCTCGTCCGCCAAGGGGTGCCCGTCCTCGGCGTGATCTACGACCCCATCCACGAGGAAATGTTCACGGCGTTGCGCGGCGCGGGTGCCCGCCTGAACGGCTTTCCCCTCTCCGTGCAGCGCGAGCGCCGCCTGCACGAGGCGCTCCTCGCCACGAACATGCTTTGGACGCAGAGCTTTGGCGCGCGCGTGGTGCGCGAGGTCCTCGGGACCTTGCTCAGGCGAAGCCGCGGGATTCGTTCCCTGGGAGCAGCGGCTCTGGAGATGGCGTACGTGGCGTCGGGTCGCTTCGATGCGTACTTGAGCATGCGTCTCTCTCCTTGGGACTTCGCCGCCGGTGTCCTGCTCGTGGAAGAGGCAGGCGGAGTGGCGACGGACTTCTACGGCGGCTCCCTCGACGTCCTTCAAAAGCCCTCCAACGGATTTCTCGTCGCGGCTCCGCGCGTCGGGGAAGACATCAGCGTCCTCTTTGCGGAAGCCGCGAAGCGGTGAGCGGCGGCCGTGTCGAGGGGCTCCGGCTGCCGCCCGGCGGAACAAATTCCCCTTGCAAAGCATGGCGCGCCGTGCTATAGTAAGACGTGCGCGGTCGGACGCCGTGCCGCAAGGGAAGATGGGGCCGTAGCTCAGTTGGGAGAGCGCTACAATGGCATTGTAGAGGTCGTGGGTTCGACTCCCATCGGCTCCACCAGATACCGCCGACAAGCCCGAAAAGGGCTTTTTTGTCACTTCCGAAGGGAAGTGACGGCGTGGAGTGATACCCAAGTGGTGAAGGGGACGGTTTGCTAAACCGTTAGCGGGCGTTTGCCCGGCGAGGGTTCGAATCCCTCTCACTCCACCAGGCCTTAGGGGCGTAGTTCAATGGTAGAACAGCGGTCTCCAAAACCGCAGGCGCGGGTTCGATTCCTGCCGCCCCTGCCATATGCCGTGCGGCGCGGCGCCGCAATCGCTTCGCCCCCCGAACGGGGGGCGAAACCATCTTGCAGGCGGTTCGCATCTCGGCTATCATGGATGCGCGAGGAATTGGGGGCATAGCCAAGCGGTAAGGCAGAGGTCTGCAAAACCTCGATCCCCGGTTCGAATCCGGGTGCTCCCTCCATGCGTTCCAGTAGCTCAACAGGATAGAGCAGCGGCCTTCTAAGCCGCCGGTTGGGGGTTCGAGTCCCTCCTGGAACGCCAGGCAAGGGCCCTTAGCTCAGCGGTGAGAGCGGCTGACTCATAATCAGCGGGTCGCAGGTTCGAATCCTGCAGGGCCCCCCATCGCGCACGCGACGCGCCGCAGGGCGGTGCGCTTTTGCGGAGGAGTACCGAAGCGGTCATAACGGGGCGGCCTTGAAAGCCGTTGGGGTCCTCGCGACCCACGGGGGTTCGAATCCCCCCTCCTCCGCCAGAGGACATCCCGGCATGCGGGAAAGCGACCGCGATGCGGGCTCCGAAGAGAGAAGGACCCGCCCGCGCGGAAACCGCATGCTCGGAAGTTCGCGCGGGCGGGAGGAACGGGTTGGAGGAAGGTCTTTTTCCTCCCGCCGGAGACGAGGGAGAGGGCGCAGGGCCGTTGTCCATATTTCCGAGGTGCGGGCAACCGCTGCTCCGCGCGTCGCGCGGGGTAGAGGAAAGTCCCGGCTCGCCCGGGCTGCGATGCCCGGAGTGTTCGGGCCCGCCGCAAGGCGGGGCGGGGAGGATTCCCCGACGGCGGCGAAAGGGACTCTCGGAGTTCCGAGTAGCCTGAAAGTGCCACAGTGACGCAGCCTTCCGGCGACGGAAGGGTGAAACGCGGTAAACCCCCCGAGCGAGAAACCCAAAATCCGGTAGGGGAACCCTCCGGAGGGAAGTGAACCAAAGGAGGGATCGGGCGCCAGGGCGTCCGATAGACAGATGGTTGCCGCTTTCGTGCGAGGGGTGGCGTCCCGCTTGCAGCACGAAAGTACAGAACCGGGCTTACAGCACCTCGGAACCGCCGGCGCAGGCTCTGCGCGTTTCTTTTTTGCACAAGAAGACAGAATAGTGAAACCCTAGGTACAACATTTCCGTCCTTGCCTTATCGGGGAGCCGGCCGGGGAGTACGGAAGAAATCCTTTTTTCTCTTTTAACATTTCGAACCGGTTGCTTCTCCTGCTTGCCGGCCTCATACTTATGGTGTGGTCGGAAGCTACGAGGAGGCGGTGCGATGGCCGACCTTTCTCAGGTGCTCGTTCTGAGCGCGAGTTTTGGAGAAGGGCACAGGCAGGCATCTCAGGCCATCCGAGAAGAAATCCTCGCCCACCATCCCGACGCCCAGGTCGACATCTTGGACTACATCCAGACGATCAATCGGGCGTGGAGCCGCGTTGCGCAGTTTTTTTACATCCAGGGGATCAAGCGGACACCCGGCGTATACGGGTTTTTTTACCATCACTTCAACAAGATTCCCATGGATTCCGCCCTCTCCCGCGGCGTTTCCCGCCTCGGCCTCATCGTAGGGGGAAACAAACTCCTCACGTATCTGGAGCGCAAGCGGCCCCGGGTCGTCGTCCACACGTTCCCTACGTCAGCAGGAGCCCACGGGACGCTCAAGGAAGACGGGCTCGACGCCACGCCTTCCGTGACGCTCATCACGGACTACGCCCCCCACCGCCAGTGGCTCCACCGCGCCACGGACATGTACTTCGTCGCCGCACCCAAGGTGCGCGAAGAACTCGTGCGCGAAGGGGTCCCCCGGGAAAAAATTCGCGTGACGGGGATTCCCGTTCGGCAACGGTTTCGCCAAAGTTACGATTCCTTGGCGATCCGGGCAAAGCTGGGGCTGGCGCCCGACGTTCCCACGCTCCTCGTGCTCGGCGGTGCATTCGGCGTTTCCCTGCAGATCGTCGCCCTGGCGGAATACCTCGCCCACTTTCCCGACCCCGTTCAGCTCATCTTCGTCACCGGACGCAACCACCGCCTCTTCGAACAGCTCGAGCGCGCCCTCCGGGGTACCGAACATCCCACGCTCCTCTTCGGCTTTGTGGAGGAAATTGCCGAGATCATGGCGGCGGCAGATTTCATCGTCACGAAGTCCGGGGGCCTCACCACGACGGAAGCCGTGGCGATGGAGCGCCCCCTCCTCCTCCTCAAGCCCATCCCCGGTCAGGAAAAGGCCAACGCCGATTTCTTCGTGGAAAAGGGCGTCGCCCACGTGGCGGAGACGCTCGAAGAGCTCAAGGCCCTGAGCGGCATGTTCCTCAAGTACCCCCAGGTCCTAGAGGAGATGCGGCGGCGCATCGTCCTCCTGAAGCGCGAGCTTGCGGAGGTTCCTCTGATCGAAGCCCTGCGGGAAGCTGCCGATCTCGGCGAGGTACGGCGAACGACCACTAAGGTGAGGAGGAGGACCCCCCGTGCGTAGGGAAATCGTCACCTTCGTGCTTGCGGTATTTGCCGCCGGCGTGCTCGTAAACCTCGCCCTGTCCTACCCGACCGCTCCGTCGTCGTCCGAAGGAGACGGCGGGGCAGCTCCGTTCTTCGGCAAAGAGCGCGTGAACGTAGCCGGTCTGGGTGGAGACTATCAGGAACTCACCGTATCCGGCCGGGACGACAAGAAAAAAATCGCCCTTCTCGCCCTGGACCGGCCCATTGACGCCGGGACCGCCGTCTCCTCTACGGGGCTCACCGTGGAGGATTTCGTCGCCGTGCTCGCAAAGGCGAAGAAGGACGACGCCGTGAAAGCCGTCGTCCTCTACGTAGATTCGCCCGGCGGCGGCGTGTACGCGTCGTACCAGCTCTCCCAGGCGGTAAAGGATTTCCGAGACTCGGGGAAATCCCTCTACGTGAGCATCGGCGGGATCGGCGCATCGGGTGCCTACTACGCGAGCGCCTTTGCCCAAAAGATCTTCGCCACCCCGGAATCCCTCGTGGGGAGCATCGGGGTGATTGCCGAGGTCCCGGTGGTGACGGGCCTCATGGACAAGGCGGGCATCAAAGTGTACACCTTCAAGACGGGGGAGTACAAGGACGCCGGCAGCCCTTTTCGCGATATGGACGAAAAAGACCGCGCCTATTACCAGGCGATCATCGATGGGATGTTCGATCGCTTCGTCCGGACGGTTTCCGAGGGACGGGGGATTCCCGTGGAGAGCGTGCACACCTTCGCCGACGGTCGGGTGTTTCCGGCGGCGGAGGCGCAAAGGCTCGGCCTCGTCGACGGCATCGCCTCCTTGGAACAGGTGATTCGCTTGGCGGAAGAGGAGGCGGGGATTTCGGAGGGGAAGGCGAAGATCGTCACGTACGCCCCCAAGCGCGACTTTTTGGACCTCTTATCCGCTTTTTCGGGCTTCCCCTTTGCCCACTTCCCGCTCTCCCTTGAGCGAATCGCGCCTCCGCCGCAGACGACCTTCGTCTTGCGGCCGGGCGAGCTCTACTACCTTGCTCCGGAGGTGGCCTACCGATGGATGTATCGGTGAACTCCCCCGAGGGGAACGGGGTACCGCAGGCCTCGGGGGAAGAAGGGGGTTCTCTCTTCCGGGAGGTTCCCCGCGAGGTTCCGGCGGCGGGTGGGTCTGCCTTGGGGCAGGGTGGGAGGACGAGGGCAGAAGGTCCCTTGGCGTACGGAGCATCCGCGGATTTTTGGAGGCGTGCGGGCGCGCTCGGCCTCGACGTCCTCTTTCTGTGGGGGCTCATCTCCCTCGTGCACGCCTTGGGAACGCTGTTGGGCCGTACGCCCTCTTTTTTGGGCGACGTCCTCCTCTGGGTGGGCTACTTCGTCGCCGCCACGCCCGTACTCGGAGGGACGCTGGGGAAGCTCGCCGTGGGCATTCGGGTCGTCGACGAACGCGGCCGCAAGGCGCCCTTCGGTGCTTCGCTCCTTCGGGAGACCGCGGGAAAACTCACGTCCGCGTTTTTCCTGGGTTTGGGCTTTCTCATGGCGGCGTGGGACGACCGCGGACAGGCGCTTCACGACCGGATGGCCCGCACGTACGTCGTGTCCATCGCTTCGGACGAGCTGCCGTCGGCGGAACGGCGTTTTCCGCGACTTTCCTGAGTCATTGCGGCAAGGGCGAGGGCCGGGTACCGAAGTACCCGGCCCTCGTCGTTCGGATGACCGCGGGAAGCGGGGAAACGTCGGACGAGCCTACGGCTTGCCGGCAATTGAAGGGGGTTCGGACCTTACAGGAGAAGCGGGGAAACGTCAGACGAGCCTACGGCTTGCCGGCAATTGAAGGAGATTCGGACCTTACGGAGAAGCGGGGAAACGTCGGACGAGCCTACGGCTTGCCGGCAATTGAAGGAGATTCGGACCTTACGGAGAAGCGGGGAAACGTCGGACGAGCCTACGGCTTGCCGGCAATTGAAGGAGATTCGGACCTTACGGAGAAGCGGGGAAACGTCGGACGGGCCTACGGCTTGCCGGCAATTGAAGGGGGTTCGGACCTTACAGGAGAAGCGGGGAAACGTCGGACGGGCCTACGGCTTGCCGGCAATTGAAGGGGGTTCGGACCTTACAGGAGAAGCGGGGAAACGTCAGACGAGCCTCCGGATGATCGAGGGGCGATCGCCGGGGAGGAGGTCGATGGGCGGGATTTCCGGGAGCGTATACGCGCCGGGCGCCTGGCGCACGGCCGCGCGCGCGGCGGCGACGAGGATTTGCGCGGTGAGCGCGGGGTTGTGCACGCTCATCGCGAGGGAAAAGCGTTGGTTGTGTGCTCCCGCCGAAACGCCCTTGCGCTCGAGCTGGACCCCGTGTCCCATGTCGCGAAACGGAGAGACGTCATCGACGAAGACCACGTCCGTGGGGTCGTGGGCGAAATACGGGTCCTCGAGGATGGCGCGGCGAACGGCGTCGGGGTCTCCGTCCGGAGCGAGACTTACGTAGACCAACCTACGGTGCTTTCCAAAGCCCAGGGGTAGGGTGAGGGAGAGGGCGTCGCGTACCCCGGGGATGGCGCGTGCGGCGGTGCTGTGCCCCATGCTCATCCCGGGGCCGAAGTTTGTGAAGGTGGTTCCCGCGGGAGCCATCGCTTCAAAGAGGACGCGGATCACGGAGTCCGTCCCCGGATCCCAGCCGGCGGCCAGGACGGCGACGGCGCCGGACTTGCGGGCGACGCGTTCCAGCCGCGCGCGAACGTCGGGAATTTCCTCGTGGATGTCGAAGGAGTCGGCGGTGCGGACGCCGCGGGCGAGGTACCTTTCGGCGGTTTCGGGCACGAGTCGCGAAGGGACGGCGAGGATGGCCACGTCCGCGGGCAGATCGGGGTGGGGTTCCCGCACCACGGGGACGTCGGCGGGAAGTTCGGGCGGGCGGTCGGCGGTGCGGCGCACGAGGGCGACGAGTTCCATGTCGGGCGCGGTGCGAACTGCTTGAAGGACGTATGCGCCGACGTTTCCGTATCCTACGACGGCAACGCGAATGCGAGACATCCCCATGGCCTCCTTTGGCGCCTTCGGATCGACACGAGAGGGCGGCGGGTACTTGCACGGCCCCAGTTTTGTTATACTCCTACCGGGCGCGCCGCCAAAGGGTTGAGAGTGCCACATGTCGGCGTGTGCGCCGGACGACACCTGCCGTGCGGGGAGGGGATCTTCATTCGCCTACTCTTCGGCCTCGTCGCCGCCTACCTTCTCGGAGGGATCCCTTTTTCCTACCTCTGGGTGAAGCTCCTGCGCGGCATCGACGTTCGGACGTGCGGGAGCGGAAACGTCGGGGCGACGAACGCCTACCGCTGCGGCGGGCTCCTCGCCGCCGTCTTGGCCGCCCTGTGCGACGTGGGGAAGGGATACCTGGCCGTTCTCCTCTTCGCCCCCCTTTCGCCTGCTCCGGCGTACGCCTACGCCGTAGGTGCGGCTGCAATCCTCGGTCACGTGCGTTCGCCCTTTCTCGGCTTCCGCGGGGGAAAAGCGGTGGCGACCTCCCTCGGCGTGCTCCTCGCCTTTCATCCTTGGGGTCTGGCGGTCGCAGCCGCCGCCTTCGTGCTCGCCCTTCTTTTCACGCGCCGGATGTCGGTGGCTTCCATGGCGGCTGCCGTCGCCTTTGCCCTCGTCGCCCCTTTTTCCGGGCGCGATCCCCTGTTCGTGTCGCTTTCCTTTCTCCTCGCCTTCGCGATTCTCTGGCTTCACCGCGGGAACGTCGTCCGCCTCATGGAGGGGCGCGAGCCCAAGCTCTTTTGATCGCGGGGCTTTTCGGCGTGTCTTCGGCGCGAAGACGATCGCTTCCCGCGCGCGCCTTTCCAGATGCGCGCCTACCCTTAGGACGGTTCGGGTGGGAGAAACGGTCGGAGGAGGGGCTTCAAGGGATCGACGGCGATGGCAAACCCGATGGATTGGGACTGGCGGATGATCGCCGCGTTCACCCCCACGACTTCACCGTAGAGGTTGAGGAGGGGGCCGCCGGAATTCCCGGGATTGATCGCCGCGTCGGTTTGGATGACGTCTTCGTAGTCGTGTTCCGGAGTGCGAAACGCCCGGTGTTTTGCCGAGACGATCCCCACGGTCACCGTGTTTTCCAGTCCCAGGGGATTTCCGATGGCCAGAACCCATTCCCCAACCTCCGTACGTTCGGAGCTTCCCAAGGGTAAAGGGTGCAGGCGACGGGGAGGACGAACGTCGAGGACGGCGATGTCGCGCCTGCGGTCTTCCCAGGCGATGCGGGCCGGGAACGTCTTCTGCCCCACCTTGACGTGAATTTCTTCCGCCTGCGTAAGGATGTGCGCGTTCGTGAGGACGTAGCCGCGGGGATGGATCACGAATCCCGATCCGAACTGCGTACCCGGCATCACGTCGCGCCGTTCCTCGGGGGGAAAAAAAGGGAAGTAGGGCCAGGGAAGGGGTACGGTATCCCTATCCCGGGCGACCGTGCGCACGGCAACTACTCCGTTTTGCACCTTGCGGACGACCTCTACGAAGACGTTTGCGGGATGGGGCGCCCGTGTGGCTTCCTGCGCTGAGCCGTGCTTCCTTTGAGCTCCCTGCTTTTCCGGGTGGATTCGCAAGGGGGAGATTTTTTCGCTCCGTCGCCGCCCGTTTCCGTTTTCGGCTCCGCGGGAGGAGGTTTTTTCACCGAAGAGGCTGCTCCACGTCGGTCTCGGTGCCTTCACGCCGATCCCCCCTCCTCCCATGTCTACGGAAGAGGTCGTCGTTCTGCCCAGGCCATGGCCTGCAAGGGATCTCCCCGGGTCAAGAGGGACCCGGCGGCCAGGAATGTGTGTAATTTTCTCATTGGACGTGCACATTTTGCCTGTTTTGTGGTATACTACCCCTGCCTTTCTCGTTCTCGAACGCGCCGTACGTGCAAACGCCTCGCCGGCGGGAAATGCAGATCGCGATTGGGCAAAGGGGGTACGGCGAGATGCGGCGGAGCCTCCTCCTGGCCGTCGGAAAGAAAGCCGATTTCTTTCTCTTCGTACAGGAGGCCCTCCTCCGCACGGGCACGGAGGTTCACTACGCAGAGGGTTTTGCGGAGGCGAGCAAGCATCTGCGCTGGCGGCGGTACGACATCCTCCTTCTGTGGCCGGAACTCGCCGATGTCGACGGGCTCACGGCGGTGAAGCGCCTGCACGACCTCGACTACCTCGTGCGCCTTCTCTACGTTTCGCCGAAGCCCAGCGTGCGGGAAGCGGTGGCGGCGATGAAGGCCGGCGCGAGCGAATACCTCGAGTGGCCCGTGACGCCCGAGCAGCTCCGCGCCGTAGTCGTGCAGGAGCTCCGGGAAAAGCGCGAAGAGCCTTCGCCCCTTTCCTTGGCGGAGGTGGAACGGAGGCACATCCTCTCCGTGCTCGAACTCTTTTCCGGCAACCGCCGCAAGACCGCCGAAGCTCTGGGGATCAGCTCGCGGACCTTGTACAACAAGCTGCGGGATTTCGGCCTCGTGGACCAAGGGGAGATGACCCAGGGGAAACCGCAGTGAGGCGTATTTTCCCAAAGGGGGGGATGGCCATGCGGGACAGACGTGCGCTCCGCCTCTCTCTGGACGACGTGCGGCTTCTCGCCCTTGACGTGGACGGAACGCTCATCGACGATCAGTTCCGCCTCCCGCCGCGCACCCGGGCGCTTCTCACCTGGCTCGTGCGCGAAGCGAGGAAAAAGGTCTGTCTCTGTTCGGGCCGCAATCCCGCAGGAGTGGTGCCCTACATGGAGATGATCCGGGGCGAAGGACCACTCGTCGTGCACAACGGCGCCTTCAACTTCTACCACCCGCGGGGGGAAATGTACGCTCTCTACGGCTATCCCGTGGAAGACTTCCTCGAGGTCATCGAAACCCTTGAGCGGCGCCGCCTGCCGTTTGACGTGAATACCCCCTACGACCTGTACGTACAGGAGGTACGTCCGGAGCTCGTCCCCCTCTACGCGGCGTACTTTGCAGAGCCCAAGGTGATCGATAACTGGCGGGACCTGCGGGATCCGATCGTCAAGCTTTCCGTCCTCGTTCCGCCCGAGGAGTTGGATGCGGTTCACGCGGAGCTCGCGGAACGCTTTGGCGATCGTTTCCGGGTGGTGAAGAGCGGGGAGACGTACATCGACTTCGTGCACCCGGAGGCCAACAAAGGGAACGGCCTGCGCTCCGCCCTTCGGGAACTCGGGCTTTCCCCCGAGCAGGTGATCGCCGTTGGCAACTACTACAACGATCTCGAGATGCTTTCCCTGGCGGGCGTCGGCGTCGCCATGGGAAACAGCCCGCCGGAGGTCAAAGAGCGCGCGGACTACGTCACGCTTTCGAACAACGAAGAAGGGGTGTACGTCGCCCTCGTCGACCTCCTGTTCGGGGGAAGGCTCCCGCGCGACGTCGCCCTCGACCTCGAACGCATCCTGCGCGAGGCGCCCAAACGCACGCGCGGGGAGCGCGCTTCGGGTGCTTTGGGCGGATAAAGGCCCGACTTCCCTCCCATTGCGCGGCGGTAGGTTCTGCGGTTCCGGGTAGGAAGTCGTACCCGCTCTTCGGGAACCGGGTCTCGCGAGAAAACCCGTGTTCTGTTGCCGGCCTCCTCCTCGATCTCAAACGCGTCCGGACGACGAGCCTCGGGAGAAAACCTGTGTTCTGTTGCCGGGAGGATATGCCGTGTTTCGCTTCGACCGGGAGGCCATCTTCGGCCATCCGCGCCTTTACCTCTTCGACGACATCCTACCGCTCCACGCCTATTTGGACGACCTCGAGCGCCACATCAACGAGATCTTTGTCGCCCAAGGAGAGCGCGTCGTGCAGCGCGGGCGCGTCGTGGCGCTCCGCAGTACGGATCGGGGGCGCCTCGTGAGCGCCTTTAAGGCGGGACTCTACCTGGGGAAGTACCACGACCTCGGCAACCGTACGCGTTTTTTGAAGCGGATGGTCGCGGCGGAGCATTCCTACGAACCCATCCGCGGCGAGACGGTGCTCTTTCTCTACGTGGGGGTAGGAAAGCCCGTATACGACCACCTCGTGACCTACAGCGTGGGGCGGGTGACGCGCATCGCCGCCGGGCAGAGGGCAAACCTCCCGTGGGGCTACGAGGTGCCCGTGGAAGCCCGCGACCCCGAGCGCTACGTGCGGGAAAACGTCCCGCGCCTTCGCAAACTCCTCCTCGAGGCGCTGGAGGGGACGTCCCGGGAACCCATGCAGGCGCTACGTTCCGCCTATCCCGTGGGCTACGTGATGCCCCCGTTTCTCCTCGAATTCAGCGAGGAGGCGCTCATCAAGAACGTCTTCCGGCAGCGCCTCTTCGAACCCGGCGCCCAAGGGGCGACGGCGGAAGTCGTCCGGGACATGCTCGACTGCGTGCTCGCCCTCGACCGCGAGAAATGGGAGATTTTGGTGGACTACCACGGCCCCCACATCCCGCGCTGGCGTCGGGCGATGCGCCGGCTTCGCGACGAAAAGCTCACCGCCGAGGAGGTCTTTCGCCGATACGGCTTCCCCGTGGACGAGGAAGATGAGTGGGTGCGGATCCCCAAGGGGGTTTCCCTGTACGACGTGCTCCTCGAGACGGTGGGGAAGCTCCCTCCCACGTTCTGGGAGAGGCAAGAGCGGGAAGACGGGGGTCCAAAGGACACGTGAACGGTCGGGAAGCCCGGTGGGGGATCCGCGGCCTCCTCGGCCGAGCCTGGAGGGAAGAACGTAGGAGCTACCTGTGGGGCGCGGGTTTCCTCTTCCTCGTCGACCTCGTCACCCTCCTCCCGCCGGTTCTCGTCGGCCAGGCCGTCGACCGCATCGTCACGGGGACGGTTACTCGGGCGTTCCTCGTTCGGACGGTTCTCGCTCTCGTGGCCGTTGCGTTGTCCGCCTACGGCCTGCGCTACCTTTGGCGCAGGCTCCTGTTTCTTCCCGCCTACCGAATCGGCGCCCGTCTCAGGGCAGAACTCTTCGCCCACCTCCTCCGTCTGGGGCCTTCGTTCTTTTCCCGGCGGCGCCGCGGCGACCTCCTCGCGTACTTCGCAAACGACGTGGAGGCCGTGGAACAGGCGCTCTCCATGGGCGTGCTCACGCTTCTCGACTCGGTGGTCATGGGGGGACTTTTGCTCGCGGCGCTTGTGGGAACGAGCGCACCCCTCGCCCTCGTGGCGCTCGTACCCATGCCTCTTCTCGCCTGGGTGTCGCGCCGCCTCGGCGACCTCCTCTACCGCCGCTTCGATGAAGCCCAGGATGGGTATGCCGCCTTGAGCGCGCGGGTAGAAGAGACCGTTCGCGGGATGGAAGTCCTCCGCGCCTACGGCCAGAGGGGACACGCGCTTGCTGCCTTCGCCCGTGCGGCGCGGGATGTTGCGCATAAGGGCCGCGCGGCCCTGGAGGTAGACGCCCTCTACTACCCGGTGATCGGCGGGTTGACCGGCCTCTCCTTCTTTCTCGCTCTCTCCACGGGGAGTTTTCTCGTCGCCCGCGGAGTCCTCACCTACGGAGAGCTTGCCGCCTTTCTCGCCTACCTCGGGCAATTCGTCTGGCCGATGCTCGCTCTGGGGTACCTCTTCAACCTCCTCGAACGAGGAGCCGCTTCTTACGACCGGATCGGGAAAATCCTGGAACGTCAGCCGGAAATCGTCGACGCTCCCGATGCCCTGCGCGAGCCTCCGTCGGGAAGGCTCGTCTTTTCTTCCGTCACCTACCGCTACCCCGAGGCGGACGTGCCTTCCCTTGAAGACGTCAGCTTCGCGGTCGAAGAGGGGGAGATCCTCGCCATCCTCGGACCTTCCGGCGCCGGAAAGTCCACACTCCTCCGCCTCGTCCTGCGGGAGATCGAGCCTGTTTCCGGAGAAGTGACGTGGGGGGGAATTCCCCTCCGGCGCTACGCCTTGGCCACGCTTCGCGCTTCGGTAGGATACGTCGCCCCGGAGCCCGTGGTGTTTCGGGGGACGATCGCCGAAAACCTCGCCCTGGGGAAGGGAGGCGCTTCTCGCGAGGAACTAGAGCGCGTGGCGCGTCTTGTGGACCTCCACGAGGAGATTCTCCGCCTTCCCGCGGAGTACGACACGCGGGTCGGACCGGACGGCGTGCGCTTGTCCGGCGGTCAGGCGGCGCGCCTCGCCCTCGCCCGTGCTCTTCTCGTCGACCCGCCGCTATTCCTCTTCGACGACCCTCTCGCGAGCGTAGACGTCCTCACGGAACTTCGCATCTGGCGGCGGCTTCTCCCCGCGCTTCGCGGAAAGACCGTCCTCCTCGTCACGCACCGCCTCCTCGTCCTTCCTCATGTAAACCGAATCGTCATCTTGCGCCAGGGGCGCGTGGCGGCTTGGGGGACGCACGCGGAACTCGTGGCGACCTACGCCCCCTATCGGCGGCTCTTTCGCGCCGAAGAGCAGCTCGTGGACACCCTCCTCGAGGGGGAACGTTCCAGGACCCGGGGAGAAGGGGAATAGGGCGGAAAGGCGCGTCGGGGGCGGGTCGTGCACCACACCGGGAATGCCCGTGGAGGTCGACGCGCGGAAGGAGATCGCGCGTTCCGGCAAAGGCGTCGACTTCCGGCAAGCCCGACGGGCGAACCGAGACGTGGAGGGATCGGATGCGCGCTCTCGTACGACTCGGCGCATACCTTCGGCAGGAATGGCGAACGCTCGGCTCCGGCTTAGGTTTTCTCCTCCTGGCCACGGGCTTCGACGTGGCGGGTCCCATGCTCGTGCGCGTAGCCCTGGATCGCTACATCGCTCCGGGGAACTTCGATCCCGCGCCCCTTCTCGCGCTTTCCGTCCTTTACCTCGCGGCTTTGGCCGCTTCTGGGGCCCTTCACTACCTCCAATACCTCCGCCTGGGCGAGGTCGCCCTGCGGGTGATCCTCCGCCTCAGGGAGGAGTTGTTGGCCAAGACGTTCCGCCTCCCGTGGGCGGCCTTTCGCCGCCGCCCCCCGGGCGAACTCGTCTCTCGCGTCCTCTCCGACACGGAGGCCCTCAAGGAGTTTCTCCTCTTCGCCCTCGGATACATCGTGTACAGCGCCGTGTACCTCACGGGCGTGCTCGCGGCGATGTTCCTCCTCGATCGCCGCCTCGCCCTCTTCCTGGCCGCCTTGCTTCCCCTCCTCGGGTTCGTGCTCTGGCTGTACGGCTCGCTCCTCATCCCCCTGTACCGCCGCGTACGGGCGCGGTCGGCGGAGGTTTCCGCCTTCCTCCAGGACGTCCTCGGGGGGCTCACCGTCGTCCGCGCCTTTCGCTTGGAGGAGCGTTTTCTCGCGGATTTTCGCGAGCGTGTGGAGTCCCTGCGGCGTGAGCTCTCGCGCCAGGTCGTCCTCCACGCCCTTCTCGGACGTCCCTTCATCGATCTTCTCTCGCTCGCGACGCTCGCGGGGATCGTCGCCTTCTTCGGTGCCGCTTCCTTGCGCGGTGCCGTGGAGGTGGGCGTGCTCTACGCCTTCCTCACCTACGTCGGGCGCCTCTTTGAGCCGATCGCCGAGACGGTCGCCCAGATGGCGGTGGTTCAGCACGCCGCGGCGTCCGCCGAGCGGGTATTCGCCTACCTCGACGAACGGGAAGAAGGAGGGGACGGGAAGCCCGCCGGACGACTTCCGCCGGCGGGTCGCAGGGAAGGCCGTACGGCAGCCCACGTGCGCTTTTCCGACGTGTGGTTTACCTACGACGGCGCGACGTGGGCGCTGCGCGGGATCGACGCGGACGTTCCCCCGGGAAGCTTTGTGGCCGTCGTCGGGCGCACGGGGAGCGGAAAGTCGACCTTCCTCCGCCTGCTCCTTCGGATGTACGCGCCGACGCGCGGTAGAATCTTCCTCGACGGGGTACCCTTGGATGCGCTCCCGGAGGAGGAGTTCGTCCGCCGCATCGCCCTCGTGGAACAGGAGCCCGTGCTTTTTGCCGGCAGCCTCGCGTTCAACGTACGCCTGTACGACCCTTACCCGGAGCAGGATGTAGAGCAGGTCCTCCGTCGGGTCGGTTTGGGGGGGCTCCTCGGGCGCCTTCCGAACGGGATTTCCACCCCCGTTGGAGAGGCCGGTTCACGCCTATCCTCGGGAGAACGCCACCTCCTCGCCCTTGCGCGCGCCCTCCTCCGCGATCCCGCGCTCCTCCTCCTCGACGAGGTCACCGCGCACCTGGACGCTTGGACGGAGGAACGCCTCCTCCGCGTCCTGCGGGAGGAAAGGGGGCGGCGGACGATCGTCGCGGTCGTTCACCGCCTGCGGCTCGCGAGGGTCGCCGACGAGGTCATCGTCTTGGACGAAGGGCGCGTAGTCGAGCGGGGGACGCACGCCGAACTTCTCGCCCGAAAGGGGCGGTATGCGGCCCTCTACGCCGCCCGCAAAATCGAAGATCTGGAGGAGTTCAAAGGTCAGCCCCTTCCTTGGAGGGGTGCGTGATCCTCCGCCGCAGGCCGAGCGTGGGGGGACGGGTAGCATCCCACGAGAAACGCCTTGCGGTCCTCGTGGTACAATGGGTGCAGGAAACCACAGGGGAGGGAAAGGGTAATGTCCGCATTTCGGCGTACGCTCGCCTACGGGTTGGGCGCCCTGTCCGTCCTGCGGGCGGAAGCCGCCCGCTTCCTGGAGGAAGGCGCGCTTGCCGCCGAGCGGCAGCGGGTGTCTCCTTCGTCGTGGAAGGAGAGGCTGTACCGCCTGGGCGAGGAAGAGCGGGAGCGGCTCACCCAGGAATTCGTCCGCGCCTGCGTCTTGCGGCGGCGTCTCAGGGAGGAACTCGAGGAGCAGGGCGTGGCTTCGCGCAAGGATCTAAAGGCGCTCGAGGAGCGCCTCGCGCGGCTCGAAGCGCGGATCGACGAGCTCGCGGCCCTCCTGCGCGAGCTCGGCACGCGCGTCGAGGAGGCGTAGACGGACCGGCAAACGCTTCGCCTCTGCGGGCTTAGGTCGCACGCGGTTTCGAGGTCCGGAGAGGCGGAGGTCGCGCCGACTCGTTGTGCGGGAGGACGGCTTTGGCGAGGCGGTGAAGGGATGTTCCACGGCGTTGGGCGCCTCGGCGAAGTGGTGGGAAAGGTCGGGATTTGGGCGGTGGGTACGGCGGCGGCGCTCTTCCTGCGCGGAGCGTGGCGCGACCTTCGGGGAGCACCGCCGGGGACGTGGGGCGCGATCCTCCTCCGCCGCCACGGCGACGTGCTCGGGCGCCGCCTGCGCGAACTCCTCGTCGCTTTGGGCCCCGCCTTCGTGAAGTTCGGCCAGGTGCTGAGCACGCGCATCGACATCTTTCCCCGCGCGATGATCCAGGCGCTAGCGGAACTTCAAGACGAGGTTCCGCCTTTTTCCTACGCGGAGGTACGGCGAACGGTGGAGGTCGAGTTTGGCGCCCCACCCGAGGCGATCTTTGCGGAGTTCGACCCCGTCCCCGTCGCCTCCGCTTCCCTGGGCCAGGTACATCGGGCCCGCCTTGCGGACGGGCGCGAGGTCGCCGTCAAGATCCGGCGCCCGCACATCGAGGAAGCGGTGGAGCGCGACCTCGCCGTAATCCGCTTCCTTGCCGCTTGGGCGGAGCGCCTCTTTCCCGCCGCCCGGGAGATCGCCTTGGGCGAGAAGGTGGAGGAATTCGGGGAGAGCTTGCGGCGGGAGCTCGACTACGTGCGCGAGGGGAACCACGCGGATCTCCTGCGGGCGGTCCTTCCGTCCGGAGCGGGTGTGAAGGTCCCCGCGGTGATCTGGGAGCGGACGACCGAGCGCGTGCTCACCCTCGAGTACGTCCACGGGGAAAAGCTCAAGGACGTCCTCGCCCGTCCGTCCCAAAGCCCCGAGGAGCGCGCCTTCCGTAGGACGATCGCCGTACGCCTCGTGCGGACGATCGTGCGTCAGATGTTTCGCGACGGCGTGTTTCACGCCGACCCGCACCCGGGAAACATCTTCGTCCATCCGGACGGTACCCTGACGCTCATCGACTTCGGCATGGTGGGACGTCTTCCGGAGCGTCTACGGGACGGGATGTCCCTGCTCGTGGTCGGACTCATGCAGAAGGACACGGACACGATCGTGCGGGCCGTTCAGGGCATGCGTCTCCTCCCTCCCGCCGCAGACCTCGCCGCCTACCGCGCAGATGTCGACCGCCTGCGCGAGAAGTACTACCACCGTCCCTTCCACACGATTTCCATCCCCGAGGTCTTGGACGACCTCCTGGGTCTCGCCCTCCGCCACGACGTGGAGGTGCCCCGCGAGCTCACGCTCATGGGCCGCGCCCTCGGCCTCCTCGAAGGGATCGCCGTGCGCCTCGATCCGGACCTCCGCCTCGTCGATCTGGCGGAGCCCATCGGGATCGAGCTCCTCCTCCACCGGCTTTCGCCTGCGGATGTGCTTCGTCGCGCGCGCCTGCACCTCGAGGAAGACCTCACCCTCGTCCGCCGTGCCCTTCACGCCCTCGCCGCCCTGGCTCCGGACGAGGCCGGCGGGCGGGAAGTGCGGCCCCTTCGCCGGGGCGGAAGGCGCGAAAGGGCGCCGGAGCATCTCGGCGCCCTGGGCTGGGCTATCCTCTTTCTCGCTTTCGTCCAGGGGGCAGCTCTCCTCTTCGTTCTCCTCGTCCTCCTCGGCACCTTGGGGGCGGGCGGGACGCTCGCGGCGGCCGGGTCCGGGGCGCGCGCCGCAAAAGAAGCCGTGTACACCTTCTTTTCCGCCTTTTCCGCCCTCGG
Source organism: Brockia lithotrophica (assembly GCA_003050565.1). Lineage (NCBI taxonomy): Bacteria > Bacillati > Bacillota > Bacilli > Thermicanales > Thermicanaceae > Brockia > Brockia lithotrophica. Next base: position 309,052 of record PEBW01000002.1, on the reverse strand, counting down.
CGTAGGCGACGCCTGCTCCTCCGCGGCGTTTTGCGGTGCTTCTCTCGTCGGGTTGGGCGCCGCGTTCGGCGCGCGGGCGGCGCTCCGCGTCCTTCGCCGGAGGTAGGGCGCGCTCAGCCGCGGTCGTCTTGCAGGAGGAGGGGAGGTTCGTCGCCCCCGCGCCAGAGGTCCGAAGCTTCCCACCAGGCGGCAAAGGCCAAAAGTAGGTCTTCCCGTCCGCGGGGGGCGAGGACGTGCACGCCGACGGGGAGTTCCCTCCCCTCCGCCGAAGGTTCGCGGGATGCGTCGGGGCGCGCCGTCCCGAGGGGGAGGGAGGCGGCGGGAAGGCCGGCCATGTTCGCCGCCTGCGTGTACGGTGTGCGCGCCGTGAGCGCGACGACGAAGGCGTGCAGCCGTCCATCCTTTTGAAGCGCCTCACCGCTCCGGGCGGCGAGGGCGAGGAGTTCGCCTTCGAGGGCTTTGTCCATGCGCCAGCTGCCGATGGGGGGCGGGAGGATCGCCGCCGCGGGCGTGAGGAAGAGATCCCACCGGGTGAAGAAGTCGTCCAGCCTAGCGGCGAGGGCGTCCCAGCGCTCGAGGCACTCCACGGCTTCCGCGGCCGGTATCGTTTCGCCCAGCCGGCCGAGGAGGTAGGTGGCCGCCTCCACCGAGGGAGGAGCGAGGATTTCCCCGCCTCCGGAAGAAGGAGAAGGGCGGTTGCGCCGCGCCAGGGCGCGCAGGGTGCGGTACGTCTCGGCGTACACGAGGGGGAGGAAGCCCGCGACGAGGTCTTCCGAGGTGTAGGGAAGGGGGACTTCCTCGACGGCAAAGCCGCGCCCTGCGAGGTAGGCTGCTGCCCGTTCCACCGCTTCCCGGACGCTCGGGTGCGGCGCTTCTCCCGGAAAGGGATGGGCGGTGGAGAAGGCGACGCGCGGTTTCAGGCGCTCCAGCACCTCTGGGCGACCCGCCTCCGCAAAGCTGCCCGCAAAGGGGACGCCCGGAAACGCACCGCCGGGTTCGAAGGGCCGTACCCTCTGCCAGAGCACGTCCAAGACGAGGGCGGAGTCGCGGACGCTCCGCGTGAGGACGTGGTGGGTCGCTGCTCCCTGCCAGCCGCGTCCGCGGGCGGGGCCGATGGGCGTGCGCCCGCGGGACGGCTTGAGCCCGAAGAGTCCCGTGTAAGCGGCGGGAATGCGAATGGAACCGCCGCCGTCGCTCGCTCCCGCCAGGGGGACGAGCCGTGCGGCGACGGCGGCCGCCGAACCGCCGCTCGAACCTCCGGGGGAGCGGCTTACGTCCCACGGGTTGCGCGTGGGGCCGTAGGCCTCGGGTTCCGTGACGACCCAAAGGCCGAATTCCGGCGTGTTCGTAAATCCGAGGACGACCGCCCCGGCCTCGAGGAGCGCCTCGGCAAACCGCGAGGTTCCCGATGCCCTGTGGCCTTGCAGGGAGCGGGAGCCGTGGGTTTCCGGACAGCCGCGGACGGACTGCCCGAGGTCCTTGAGGAGAATCGGCACCCCCCACAGGGGCATCGCCTCCCTGGCCTCGCGGGGGAGGTCGGCTAGCTCGCGCGCCCGCGAGCGCGCCTCCGCTTCGCAGACGTGGACCACGGCGTTGAGGCGGGGGTTTCGGGCGCGGATTTCTTCGAGGGCGGCTTCGACGAGCTCTTCGGGCCCCAGCTCGCCCCCCCGGAGGAGTTGGGCAAGACCTAGGGCGTCGTGGCTGCGCAGGGCGCTCCGCACGTCTACGCTTGCCACCGGATGTCCCCTCCTTTTCTCGCGTTTACGTGCGGGGAGGTCCCCCGTCCTCTTCTCCTCTCCGGGATTCGTCCGGCGGGAGCCGGGGGATCTTTCCGCGCGGCGAATGCTGGGAGGTTTCCGCAGCCGTCCCGCCTACGGCGTGCGGGGGCACGTCCCGAAGCCAGAGGGGCGTTTCTTCGAGGAATCGGGCGACGGCGAGGATGAGGTCCTCGCGCCCGCGGCCGGCCATGAGCTGCACGCCGACGGGAAGCCCGTCCTTCCGGCCGACGGGGACGCTGGCCGTCGGGGTGCCGGTGAAGTTCGCCAGCTGGGTGAAGGGGACGCGGCCGATCGCCTCGAGGAAGATGCGGGTAAAGGCGCCCAGGCGCTCCACGAGCCCTTCCAGGCGGAAGCGCGCCACGAGCTCGAGGAGGAGGTCTTGCGCCCGCGACCCTCCCTCGCCCAGCCGCGGGGCCGCGTCCATGGCCGTAGGGGTGACGAGGAGGTCGTAGTGCGCGAAGAACTCGTCCACGGCGAGGGTCGCCCGATCCCAGAGCTCCACGGCGTCCAGGAAGTCGGCGGCCTTGAGCCTCTCGCCGAGGCGGGCGAGGAGGCGCGAGGCGGCTTCCGTCTCCTCGGGGCGGAAGGTGCGCACGAGGGCGGGGAGGCGGCGGGTGTACAGGTGGGCGACGTCGGCGAGGTACGCCGTGAGGTAGCTCAAGGTGAGCCGTTCCCCGTCGACCTGCGGGTAGGCTTCCTCCACCGCGTGCCCTTGGTTTGCCAACGCCTCGGCGACGGCGCGCGCGCTCTGCGCCACGGCCGGGTGGGGTTCGCCGCCGAGGGGGGACCGCGTCCAGACGGCGACGCGCAGGGGCTTCTTTTGGCCGCTCAGGCCCCCCTTCGCCGCTTCGCGGTACGAACCGTCGAAGGGAGGGGCGACGAAAGCGGCGCCCGGTTCGTAGGGGCGTACCTTGGCCCACAAGACATCGAGCACGGCGGCGGAGTCGCGAACGCTTCGCGTGAGGACGTGGTTGATTCCGAGGCCGAAGAGCGCCCGGCCGCGGCCGGGCCCGATTGGCGTGCGGCCGCGGGTCGGCTTGAGCCCGAAGAGCCCCGTGTAGGCGGCGGGGATGCGGATGGAACCGCCGCCGTCGTTGGCGCCGGCGAGGGGGACCATGCGCGCCGCTACGGCGGCCGCCGAACCGCCGCTCGAACCTCCGGGGGAGTGGCGCACGTCCCACGGGTTGCGCGTGGGTCCGTACGCCTTGGGTTCCGTCGTCCCCATGAGGGCGAACTCGGGGACATTTGTGATTCCGATCACGAGAAAACCCGCCTCCCGAAGGGCCTCCGCAAAGCGCGAGGTAAACGGGGCGCGCACCCCCCGCAGGGCCCGCGATCCCATCGTGTGCGGCTCGCCGGCGAGCTCTTGGATGAGGTTCTTGAGCCCTACGGGTACGCCGAGGAAGGGCTCGTCTTTTCGGGAAGCGGGGCCGTTCGCCGTTCCGGTTCCGTCGCACTCATCGGCTTCGCGGAGGGCTTCCTCCCGCAGGTATGCGAAAGCGTTGAGTTCGGGATTTTTCGCGGCGATGGCGGCAAAGGCGAGCTCTACGGCTTCGCGGCAGCTCAGTTCGCCGCGGCGGATCCGTTCGGCGAGCTCCGTCGCATCCCACCGGGCGTAGGCGTTCACGTCGGACGACGTGATCCCCATGGGGTTCACCTCGATGTCGGGCGTCATTTCCGCGTCCCCCGCGCGTCCTTCGCTTCGCGGCCGCGGGAAGCTTTTGGATGTATCCTACCACGTTTTCGCCTTTTCCCGTACGTCGTCCCCCGCCGTCTTTCGTCTTTCCCGCCAGCCTGTGGTACAATATTTCGCAACTGTTTCATTTCCGCGCGTCGCCCTTGGCTGCATTTTGCGGGCCGTGGCCGTCGAGCGGCTCGACCCATCGAGTCGCGGGTTGGGAAATGGAGGCGTCTTCCGTGCGGGTGTTCGTCGCGCGACGCATTCCCGAGGAGTTTCTCGAACCCCTCCGCGCCCATGCGGAAGTGGAAGTTTGGCCGGAAGCGGACGTCCCCCCGCCGCCGGACGTCCTGCGCGCCAAGGCGCAAGACGCCGACGGTTTGATCACCCTTCTCACCGACCGCGTAGACCGAAGCCTCCTCGCGGCGGCTCCGAGGCTGCGCGTGGTGGCGAATCTCGCCGTGGGGTACAACAACGTCGACGTCGCCGCCGCCTGCGAACGGGGCGTCGTCGTGACCTACACCCCCGACGTGCTCACGGAGGCGACGGCCGACCTCGTCTTCCTCCTCGTCCTCGGCGCGGCTCGGCGGGTGCGCGAGGCGATCGCCCTCGTGGAGGAAAATCGGTGGCGCGGCTGGGCGCCGTTTGCCGACCTCGGCGTCGACCTCGCCGGCAAGACGCTGGGGATCTGGGGGATGGGACGCATCGGTACGGCGGTGGCCCGGCGGGCGCGGGGATTTGGCATGGAAGTCGTCTACCACAACCGTCGTCCGCGGGAAGATTCGGCCGTGCGCGAGCTCGGCGCGCGGTACGTATCCTTTCCGGAGCTCCTCGCCCTCTCCGATGTCCTGGTCGTCCTCGTCCCCTACGCACCGGAGCTCCGCCACCGCATCGGCGCAGAGGAGGTCCGCGCCATGAAGCGCGGCGCGATCCTCGTCGTCGCCTCCCGCGGGGGCATCGTGGACGAGGCGGCGGTGGCGGAGGCGCTCGCAACGGGCCACCTCTTTGCCGCGGGATTCGACGTGTACGAAGTAGAGCCCCTTCCCGCCGATTCCCCTCTTCGGCGGGCGCCGCGCGTCCTTCTCCTTCCGCACATCGGAAGCGCCACGGAGGAGACGCGGGCGGCCATGGCGCGTCTCGCGGTGGACAACGTGGTCCGGGTCCTTCGGGGGCTCTCCCCTCGAACTCCCGTCCCCGAGTGTGCGGACTTCGCGGAAAACTCGTTCCGCCCGTGAGGATCCTGCGCGGGAAACGTGTGTCCTCCCGTTTCTCCCTCCTCTTCGAAATCGCTCCGCGCCGAAAAGGGTGAGCCGACGTGTCCAGAGAAACACCTGCGTTTGACGTCTGCGCCTTGCGCGCCGAGATCTTGCGCACGCTCGATTTGGGCAAGCGGTCCGTACGGATCGTAGACCTCTCCCGGCTGGACGAACTTACCGGCGGTGCCGTGCGCCGTCTCCCGTTTGCCCTGCGCATCTTCCTCGAGGGGATCTTGCGCCACCTCCCGTGCCCGACGTCTCCCTACCGCGCCGAACCCGGCAAGCGCGCCGACTTCGCCGGCCTCGCCGCGGCGGTCCGTCGCCTCCTCGCGTACGGGGCTTCTGCGGAGGCGGGAGGGAAGGGGACGTCGACGGGGGGTGCTTCGTCCCTTCTTCCGCTTTCGCCGGGCGAGACGGCGGCGGAAAGCGACGACGTGCCCTTCTACCCCGCGCGAATCCTCCTCCAGGACTATACGGGGGTACCCCTCGTCGCCGATTTGGCGGCGCTGAGGGACGCCGTGGCGGAGCGGGGCGTCGACCCGCTGCGCGTGAATCCCGTTCTCCCCGTGGACCTCGTGATCGACCACTCCGTGAGCGTCGAAGTGTACGGCACGCCGGACGCCCTCGAACGGAACCGGGAAATCGAGTTCGAACGCAACCGCGAGCGCTTTCGGTTTTTGCGGTGGGCGCAAAATTCCTTTGCGAACTTCCGCGTCGTGCCCCCGGGGAGCGGCATCGTCCACCAGGTGAACCTCGAGTACCTCGCGCGCGTCGTAGAGGTGCGGGGAGAAGGAACGCCTTGGGCCTTTTTCGACACGCTCGTGGGCACGGACTCGCACACGACGATGGTGAACGGTCTCGGCGTCCTCGGGTGGGGGGTGGGCGGGATCGAGGCGGAGGCGGCCATGCTCGGCCGCCCCCTCGTGTACCGACTTCCGGAGGTCGTCGGCGTGGAGCTCACCGGGCGCCTCCCCGAAGGGCGAACGGCGACGGACCTCGTGCTCACGCTCACCCACCTTTTCCGCCGCATCGGCGTGGTGGGCAAGATCCTCGAGTTCACCGGCCCCGGCGTGCGCGCCCTTACCGTTGCCGACCGCGCCACGGTGAGCAACATGGCGCCGGAGTACGGGGCGACGGCGGCCCTCTTTCCCGTGGACGACGCCACCCTTCGCTATCTCGAGCTCACGGGGCGTGCGCCGGAACACGTCGCCCTCGTGCACGCCTACCTCGAGGCGCAGGGGATGTTTGGCGGGGCGGCACGAGGGGAGCGGCGTTACGCCCTCGAGGTCTCCTTCGATCTGGGAAGCGTGGAGGCGACCGTGGCCGGCCCCAAGCGCCCGCACGAGACGGTGGTCCTTCGCGAGGTGCGGGACGCCTTTCGAAGCGCCCTCGCGCGCCCGCGGGAGGCGGACGGGTACGGGAAATCCGGCGAGGAGGCGTCGCGCGAGGTGGCCTTGGATCTGGGCAGGCGCTCCTACGCCCTCCGCCACGGAAGCGTGGTGCTCGCGGCGATCACGAGCTGCACGAACACCTCCAACCCCTCCCTCATGCTCATGGCGGGCCTCGTGGCGAAGAAGGCGCGCGATCTCGGCCTTCGCGTCCCCGCGTACGTGAAGACCTCGCTCTCCCCCGGGTCGCAGGCGGTCACGCGCTACCTCCGCGAAGCCGGGTTGCTCGCGGCCTTGGAAGACCTGGGCTTCCACGTCGTCGGGTACGGGTGCATGACGTGCATCGGAAATTCCGGCCCCCTGCCAGAACCTGTGGAGCGGGCGATCCGCGAAGGGGACCTCGTCGTAGCCTCGGTGTTGAGCGGTAACCGGAACTTCGAAGGACGGATCCATCCGCTGGTCAAGGCGAACTACCTCGCCTCGCCCCCCCTCGTCGTGGCCTTTGCCCTCGCGGGACGCGTGGACGTCGACTGGACGACGGAGCCCTTGGGCTTCGCCCCGGACGGGCGGCCCGTCTACCTGCGCGACCTCTGGCCTTCGTCGGAAGAGGTCGAAGACCTCCTCTTCCGCGTCGTGACCCCCGAGACGTTTCGCGCGGTGTACGCCCGGATCTTCGAAGGCGACGCCCGCTGGCAGAGCCTCGACGCTCCCCGGGGCGTGCGTTTTGCTTGGGCAGAGGACTCCGCGTACATTCGGCGTCCGCCCTTTTTCGACGACCTTCCGCCTTCCGCCCCTCCCGTCGAGGATGTCCTCCGCGCCCGTGCGCTCCTCGTCCTGGGCGATTACATCACGACGGACCACATCTCTCCCGCGGGGACGATCCCCGTCGATTCGCCGGCCGGGCGGTACCTCCAAGAGAGGGGAGTTTCGCCGCGCGACTTCGGCACGTACGGGTCGCGCCGCGGCAACCACGAGGTCATGGTGCGCGGGACCTTTGCCCACCTCCGGCTCCGCAACGCCCTCGCGGGCGGCAGGGAAGGGGGAGTCACGCGCCACTTCCCGAGCGGCGAGCTCCTCTCCGTGTACGAGGCCGCGGAACGTTACCGCGCCGAAGGGGTACCCCTCCTCATCTTTGCCGGCAAGGCGTACGGGACGGGTTCTTCTCGCGACTGGGCGGCGAAGGGAACCAAGCTCCTCGGGGTGCGGGCTGTGATCGCCGAGAGCTTTGAACGGATCCACCGGAGCAACCTCGTGGGCATGGGCGTACTTCCGCTGGAACTTCCTCCTACGACAAGGGTTTCCGACCTCGAGCTCACGGGAGCGGAGCTCTTCGATCTCCGCGGCCTCTCCAAGCTCGAACCCTTCGGCACGGTCGAACTCGTCGTGCACCGTCCGGACGGAACCACGGACGTATACCCCCTGCGCGCGCGCATCGACAGCGCCGAGGAGCTCAGGGACTTCGGCGAAGGGGGTCTCCTCGCTGCCGTCGCGCGCGAACTCGTCCGTCCTCCGGACTGACCTTCGGAGCATTTTCCTCGGGAGCTTCTGACCGTCCGCCCCGCCGCGCGTCCTCGAGGCTTTCGGGATCTTGCCCCGGACCCCGCCGGCATCCTGTTGCATAACTATGCGCCTATATGTATACTTACATCCATCGACACCGCCCCGCCTTCTCGGGAGAAGCGGTAGGGTCTTTGCGGCGGGAAAGCGAAGGGTTTCGGAACTTTCGGCGACGTGCGTCGGGCAGGACGGAACGGACGCAAGGGGGGATCGCGCATGCTGCGCGGCATACGCCTATCCAAACGGTCGGCGCTCTTGGGGATTCTCGCCTTCGCCCTCGTCTTTGCTCTCGGGGCTTGCGGGAAAGGCCAGGATACGGAGAATTCGTCGGGAAGCGCGGGCGGTAAGGTCTACATCGTGGGTACGGATGCGGCCTACAAACCGTTCGAGTACGTGAACGACAAGGGAGAAATCGTAGGAACGGACATCGAACTCATCAAGAAACTCGCGGAGCTCGGGGGCTTCCGCGTCGACATCCGCAACCTCGGCTGGGATGCCCTCTTCCAGGCTGTGCAAAACGGCGAGGTAGACATGGCGATCTCCGCGATTACGATCACCGACGAGCGGAAGAAGACGTACGACTTCACGGAACCGTACTTCGAAGCCCACCAGCTCATCGTCTCCCGCGCGGATCACCCCGTAAGGAGCGTCGAGGATTTGAGGAACGGAACCTTCCCCGTCGGCGTGCAGAACGGCACCACGGGGCACGAAGTCGTAAAGAAAATCCTGGGGGACACAAATCCGCGCATTCGCTCCTTCGAAAACACGCCGTACGCCCTGAAAGAGCTCGAGAACGGCGGTGTGGGTGCCGTCGTAGCGGACAACGCCGTCGTGGACCTCTACGTGAAGGAAAATCCCGGTTCCAAGCTCGTCACCGCCAACGACCCCTCGTTTGAAAAAGAGTACTACGGGATCATGGTGAAGAAGGGAAACGCGGAACTCCTCAACCTCTTGAACGCCGCGCTCGACAAGGCCAAGAAGCAGGGCATCCTCAAGCAGATCTTCGGCGCGGGCGCCGTCGAGTGAGGGTCTAGGCCCCGGGTCCCGCCAAAGGAGGTTCGACGGACGATCGGTGGGGAACTCGCGCAACTCGCGGCCCTGAACTTCCGCTGGGACATCCTCGCCCACTACGAAGATCTCATCGTACGGGGCATCGGCTACACGCTCTTCTTTGCCCTCGCCGGCGAGGCGATCGGCCTTATCCTCGGCCTCGTCCTCGCCTTCGCCCGCCTTTCGCGCAACCCCTTCGTGCGGGTGCCGGCGTCCGCTTACGTGGACGTGTTTCGCGGCACCCCCCTTTTCGTGCAGATCTTCATCATCCACTTTGCGGTCATCCCGGGAATTTTCGGAGCTTCCCAGGGACCCGTGGTGAGCGGCGTCGTCGCCTTGGGGCTCAACAGCGCGGCGTACGTGGCGGAAATCTTCCGGGCGGGTATCCAATCTGTGGCGCGCGGGCAAATGGAAGCGGCCCGTTCCCTCGGCCTCACCCACTGGCAGGCCATGCGTTACGTGATCTTGCCCCAGGCGCTCCGCCGCGTCCTTCCGCCCCTCACGAACGAGTTCATCGCCCTCCTCAAGGACTCCTCGCTCCTCGCCGCGATTTCCGCGCCGGAACTCACCTTTGCGGCGCGGACGATCCTCGGGGCGACGCTCCGGCCCTGGGAGGCATTTTTGCCCGTCGCCTTCCTCTACTTCCTCCTTACGACGATCTTTACGCAAGTTTCGTACGCGCTCGAACGGAGGTTTGCCCATGGCCGAAGCGACGAATAAACGCTCCCCTTCTGCGGCGACCGAGGGGGAGAGCGGCGGAAGTGCGCGGGACATCCTCATCCGCACGGTCCGTCTGAACAAGTGGTTCGGCCGGCAGCACGTTCTAAAGGACGTAGACTTCGTCGTTCACCGCGGCGAAGTGGTCGTCGTCATCGGTCCTTCGGGATCGGGGAAAAGCACGCTCCTCCGATGCCTCAACGGCCTCGAGACGTTCCAGTCGGGCGAGGTGTACGTGGACGGCGTGCCGCTGCACGGCTCGGGGGTGAACCTCGACGCCGTGCGTCGCGAGCTCGGCATGGTCTTCCAGCAGTTCCACCTCTTTCCGCACCTCTCCGTGCTCGACAACCTCACGCTCGCCCCTGTCCTCGTACGAAAGCGTTCGCGGCAGGATGCGGAAAGGGACGCCCTCGCCTTGCTGGATAAGGTGGGTCTTCGGGATAAGGCGCGGGCGTTTCCCGACGAGCTGTCCGGCGGACAAAAGCAGCGCGTGGCCATCGCACGCGCCCTCATGATGCGCCCTAAGGCGATGCTCTTCGACGAGCCGACGTCCGCCCTCGACCCCGAGATGGTGAAGGAAGTCCTCGACGTCATGCGGGAGCTCGCCCGCGAAGGGATGACGATGGTCGTCGTCACCCACGAAATGGGGTTTGCCCGCGAGGTCGGCCACCGCGTGGTGTTCATGGACGAAGGACGGGTGGTCGAGGAAGGCACTCCCGAGGAGGTGTTCAACCGACCGCGGGAGGAGCGGACGAGGAGCTTTCTCGGCAAGATTCTTCGGGTTTGACCGCTTTGCTATGCCCGTCCCGAGGGAACCCGACGGACGGGCGTTCGCCTTTTCTGTCGGTCCTTCCCCTCAGCCCCAGAGGAGGAAGAGGATGCCAAAGGCGAGGAAGTTGGCGATCTCGATCACCCCGACGACCGCCGGGGAAATCTTGCGAGAGCGCGGCGTTCCGAGGTCGCGGGCCAGGGCGGGGAGGAAGAGGAGGGCGTAGGTAGGGCGGACGAGGGCGAAGGCCGTGGGGACGACGACGTGGTAGGCGTGGGAGGCCCAGGCGTACGTCGGGTCGCGCCGTTCGCGGATGAGGCTCTTCACGTACAGGCTCGAACCTACGGTCAGGGCGGCGAAGAGGAGGTACCCGTGCCAGGCGCCGGCGGTGAGCGTGCCGGCGCTCGACGTGGCGAGGAGGGGGTACGGGAGCGAGAGGAGGAAGGCCGCGGCGACGTGGGCGGGTACGGTCTTATCCCGGCGTCGGAGGACTTCCCGCGCGTAGGCGAGGGCAAAGAGAATTCCTACGGCGAGGAACCCGTAGAGCACGGGGGTGTGGATGAGCGGGGGGAGGAGGAAGAGGATTCCCACGCCTGCGAAAACGCCCCCCCAGACGAGGGCGGACTCTTCACGGAAGCGGCTTCGGAGGTAGCGGAGCCAACCGCCTGCGGACAGGAAGAGAAACGCAAGGCCGAGAGCGAGGGAGACGTTCCACCCGGATGGAAAGCGAAGGAGCCCGACAAAGAGGGGCACGAAGAACATGAACCACGCCCCGTGTTCGCGGGGGAAGTAGGCGTTTTCCAAGGAGGATAAACCCGCCATTCTCCTCAACTCCGTTTCGGAACGGCTGGGCTTGAGCCCATCCCTTTGCTCGTGCCGCCGGCGTGTCGCGGAACCCCGGAAACCCCGACACTTCTCGAAGGCCGGACTGCGGGGAGTCGGGTCCATTGTACCACGACCGGATGGCGGTTAGCACGGCGTCCGTCCGTGTGTCAGGATTTTATCCGAACAGGCCTTGACTTTTCTCCCTCCCTTCGGTATGCTCTCCTCGTCTTGAGCGAAGTGTGGGGGATGGGGTCGGTGGACGAAGAGGAGCGTCTGAGGCGGAAGGTGGAGGTCGGCGAGCTCCTGGACATCTACGGGGAGCTTTTGCCTCCGCGCACGCGGGAGCTCCTCGTCCGCTACTACGAAGACGACCTTTCGCTCGCGGAGCTCGCAGCGGAAGCGGGACGGACGCGCCAGTCCGTACACGAGCACCTGCGGCGCGGAGAGGCGCGCTTGCGCGCCTTTGAAGACGTCCTCGGGCTTCGGAAAAAAAGGGAGCGTCTACACGCCCTTCGCGCCGCCTTCGCCCGCCTCCTCGCGCAGGTTCCGCCCCCGTATCACGGCGAGGGGCAAAGTCTCTTGGAGGAACTCCGCCGTCTCGCGGAAGGAGACGATGTTCCCCGGGAAGCGCACAAGACATCCCGCGTTCCTCCTCCGGTCGGTCCGAGAGAAGGCGCGCGGGGAAGCGTCGGGGAGAAGGGGTGAAGAGCGTGTTCGAGGCGCTTACGGAACGGCTCGAGCGGGCGTTTTCCCGCCTGCGCGGCCGGGGGAAGCTGCGCGAAAGAGACGTGGATGAGGCGCTCCGCGAAGTCCGCCTCGCCCTCCTCGAGGCGGACGTGAGCGTGGAGGTCGTCCGGGATTTCCTCGCGCGCATCAGGGAGCGCGCCGTCGGTCAGGAAGTGCTGGAGAGCCTCACTCCCGCCCAGCAGGTCGTCAAGGTCGTCTACGAGGAACTCGTGCGGCTCATGGGAGAGGCGCGGGAGGACGTGCGCTGGGCGAAGTCGCCGCCTACGGTGCTCTTTCTCGTGGGCCTGCAGGGGACGGGGAAGACGACGACCGCGGCGAAGCTCGCCTACCACTTCCTCCGCGAAGGACGTTCCCCCCTCCTCGTGGGGGCGGACGTGTACCGACCGGCGGCGCGCGAGCAGCTCGAGACCTTGGGCGGGAAGGCCGGCGTTCCCGTGTACACGCGCTACGACGTGGACGACGCCGTGCGCATCGCCCGCGAGGGCGTGGCGCGCGCGCGCGAAGAGGGGCGGGACGTCGTCCTCGTGGATACGGCGGGCCGCCTCCACGTGGACGAGGAGCTCATGGCGGAGCTCGAGCGGATGAAGGCGGAGCTCACCCCTCACGAGATCCTCTTCACCCTCGATGCCATGGCCGGTCAGGACGCCGTGCGCGTCGCGCGCGAGTTCCACAGCCGCCTGGCGCTCACGGGGGTCGTCGTCACAAAGCTCGACGGGGACAGCCGGGGCGGAGCCGTCCTCTCCGTTCGGGCGGTCACGGGGGCGCCCGTAAAGTTCGTAGCCGTAGGAGAAAAGCTCGAGGACCTCGAGCCCTTTTACCCCGATCGCATGGCCCAGCGGATCCTCGGGATGGGGGATATCCTCACGCTCATCGAAAAAGCCGAGCGCGAGCTCGACGAACGGCGCGCCGCCGAACTCGAGCGCAAGATGCGGGAGGCGACGTTCGACCTCGAGGACTTCCTCGAGCAGCTTCGGAGCCTCCGGCGCATGGGTCCGCTGGAGGAGCTCCTCAAGCTCATTCCCGGCGTGGGTGGTGCGCTCCGCGGGGTGAGTGTGGACGAGCGCGAGCTTCGCCGGATCGAGGCGATCATCCTCTCTATGACGCCGGAAGAGCGTCGCCGCCCGGAGATCGTGAATTACAGCCGCCGGAAGCGCATCGCCCGAGGGAGCGGCACGTCCGTGCAGGACGTAAACCGCCTCCTCAAGCAATTCGAGACGATGCGCAAGCTCATGAAGCAGATGGGCCGCGGCGGAGGCAAGAAAGGTCGCCTTCCCGACGTCGGGGATTTGGGAGACCTGAGCGGTCTTCTCGGGGGAGCGGGGGGCTTCCCCTTCGCCGGCGGCAAAAAGGCCAAGCGCAAGTTCTGGCGCTGAAGCCCACTTCCGGCGCGTCCGACGACGGTTCTACGACGAGACAAAAGGAGGCATGCGCCGTGCTCAAGATTCGTTTGCGCCGCATGGGGCGCAGGAAGCGCCCGTTTTACCGCGTGGTCGTTTCCGAGGCGACTTCACCGCGGGACGGCCGCTTCGTCGAGGAGATCGGCATCTACGACCCGCTCACGGAACCGGAGACCGTGCGCATCGACGTGGAACGCGCCCTCTACTGGCTCGAACACGGCGCCCAACCTACGGAGACGGCGCGGAGCTTGCTCCGCAAGGCGGGCGTCCTCAAGGCGTACCACGAGCGGAGGAAGGCGCGCAAGGCGGAAGTCCAAGGTACCCAAGGTTGAAAAGGCGGCGAATCTCCGAGGGGGCTGGGGATGTGCCGGAGGAGTCCAAGTCGCGCGATCGAAGCGGATACGCGCGCGTAGGACGGATTGTCGCCCCGCACGGAATCCGCGGCGAAGTCCGCGTTCTTCCGTCTACGGATTTTCCCGCGGAGCGCTTTCGCCCGGGGCGCACGCTCTACCTCGCCGGACCGCAGGCGTCGAATCCGGACGCTTCCGATCTCCGTCCGCTCGAAGTCGTTCGCGCCCGCACGAGCGGAGCCGTCTACCTCCTCGCTTTTCGGGGCATCGGAGACCGAAACGCTGCGGAGGCGCTCCGAGGTCGGGATCTCTACGTGCGCCGCGCCGAACGCTCCGCCCTTCCCGAGGGAACGTACTACGTGGACGAAGTCGTAGGTCTCCGCGTGCTCGACGAGGCGGGGAGGGAAATCGGCGTGGTGTCCGAAGTTCTTCCCTACGCGGCAAACGACGTATGGGTGGTGAGCCGACCCGGTAGGCCCGACCTCCTCCTTCCCTTCATCGCGGAGGTCGTGCGCGAGGTGTCCCCTGCGGAGGGAGTCGTCCGCGTGCGGCTTCTCCCGGGCCTTCCGGGGCTCGATGACGAGGAGGCGCGGGAGTCGTGACCGGGCGAGAACCTTCCCCCTTCGTCGTGGACGTCCTCACCCTTTTTCCCGAGGTCTTTCCTCCGGTCTTCGGGGCGAGCATCCTCGGCCGCGCCCAACGGGAAGGACGGTTTCTCCCCCGCATCGTCGACATCCGCGACTTCGCCGAAGACCGCCACCGGACCGTGGACGACGAGCCGTACGGGGGCGGGAGCGGCATGGTCCTCAAGGTAGAACCGATCTTTCGCGCCCTCGTCCACGTCTTGGGCGGGGAAGAGGCTTTCGAACGGTGGGCGGAGCTTCCGAAGCCCGAACGCCGCCCGCCGGTGATCTTCCTCACCCCCCAGGGGCGCCCCTTCACGCAGGCCGAAGCCCGACGCCTCGCGCGCTTCGACCGACTCGTCTTCCTCTGCGGACATTACGAAGGGGTCGACGAGCGGGTGCGCGAGCACCTCGTGAGCGAGGAGCTTTCCTTGGGAGATTTCGTCCTCACGGGCGGCGAGCTTGCGGCGATGGTCGTCGTCGACGCGGTCGTCCGCCTGCGCCCCGGAGTCTTGGGAAACGAGGCTTCGACCGCCGAGGAATCCTTTTCCGAGGGGCTCTTGGAGTACCCGCAGTACACGCGCCCACCGGAATTCCGCGGCTGGACGGTTCCGGACGTCCTCCGGTCCGGCGATCACGGGGCGATCGCCCGCTGGCGGAAGCGGGAAAGCCTTCGCCGCACGCTCGAGCGACGTCCGGACCTCCTTCTAGGCCGGGCATTTTCTGCCGAAGAGGTGGAGCTCCTGGCGGAAATCGCTCGATCTTCGGCGGAGCTCGCGGCGCGCGTGCGCGCCCTCGCCCTTCCCCCCCTCCCGCCGAAGAAGCGGCGCTCCGGCCTCGAACGTCCGTGGGCGTTTTCTTGAGGCGGAAGGTCCCTCTGCACCGGGTACTTTTCGGTCGGGGCGCGAAGGTTTGCATTTGCCCCCGACCGGAAAACGGCGTACAATCGCTAGGAAGAACCTCGCGGTCGCGCCGGACGCCCCAATCCCAAGGTCTCCGCCGGATGGGCGGCGGTTTTCGCAGGCGCACGTCGGCTGTGCGATGTTCTAGAAGGAGGGACTTTCCCGTGCACCCCATTCTCGAGCGTCTCACGAAGGACCAACTCAAGAAGAACGTTCCCCACTTTCGTCCGGGAGACACGGTTCGCGTCGCCGTCCGCGTTGTGGAAGGCGGAAAGGAACGCATCCAGGTGTTCGAAGGCGTGGTAATCAAGCGCCAGGGACGGGGAATCGCCGAGACGTTTACCGTGCGCAAGATTTCCTACGGCGTCGGCGTCGAGCGTACGTTCCCGGTTCACTCGCCCAACGTCCAGTCCATCGAAGTCGTCCGCTACGGGAAGGTCCGCCGCGCGCGCCTTCACTACCTCCGAGAACTGCGGGGTAAGGCCGCCCGCATCAAGGAGCGGAAGCCCAAGGCGTGGGAACTCGCGGCGGCAACGCCGAACCCCAAGACCGAGGACGCTTCGGATCGCGAGACGGGCGCGGAAGCGTGAAGCTCCCCTCGCTCCCGGTTGTGCGCGGAGAAGGTCAGGCGAGTTCGCGAAAGGGCGAATAGGAGGCAGGTCGGTGGACGGGGAAAAGGGACGAGCGGCGGACGTCGTGTCCATTGGAGGGAAGGAGATCGCGCCGCGGCCGGAGACGCGGCGCAGCGGGGAGCTTTGGGAGTGGGTCAAGGCGATCTTCATCGGGCTCCTCCTCGCCCTGGTCGTTCGGACGTTCCTCTTTCAGCCGACGATCGTGGAAGGGGACTCGATGGCGGAGACGCTCAAACCCCACGAACGCGTGCTCGTAAACCGCTTTATCTACCACTTCGTTCCCGTTCAACGCGGCGACATCGTGGTCTTTCACGGCATAGGCGGAAAGGAACTCATCAAGCGGGTAATCGGTTTGCCCGGCGACCGCATCGAGATGCGCCACGACGTCCTGTACGTGAACGGCCAACCCGTAGAAGAACCGTACCTCGCCGAGAACCTCCGCGCCTGGGCAGAAAAGGAAAAACTTCTGGGGTTCGCACCTCCGCGACCGTTTACCGAGGATTTCCCCGAAGTGCAGGTACCGCCGGGGAAACTCTTCGTCCTCGGAGATAATCGTCCCGCCAGTTCGGACAGCCGCTTCTTCGGCTTCATCTCGGTAGGCGATGTCGTGGGGAGGGCCGACCTCGTATACTGGCCCTTGGACCGCATTCGGTGGCTCGGCGGGTCCTGAGGCGGCCGAGAGGGCCGCAGGGAAGGGTAGGAGGGAAGGGCGTGTCGGGCACAATCCAGTGGTACCCCGGCCACATGGCACGGGCGGAGCGGGACCTCCGGGAACGGGCGGCACTCGTGGACGTCGTCCTCCTCCTCGTGGACGCGCGGATCCCGCGGTCGTCTTCTTCTCACCCCCGGATAGAGGCGGCCCTTGCAGGGCGTCCCACCCTCCTCGTGCTCGGCAAGGCGGATCTCGCCGACCCGCGGGCGACGGAGGCGTGGGTCCGCTGGTTTGCCCGCCGCGGTCGAACGGCCGTTCCGTTTTCTGCCCGCTCTTCCCGCAGCGTCGCTCCCCTCGTACGCCACGTTTTTTCGGCCGTTTCGGCGCGCGGCGGACGTCCGCCGCGCGTTGCCGTCGTAGGCATGCCCAACGTAGGGAAGTCGACACTCGTAAACCGCCTCGTCGGCCGGCGCGCGACCCGCGTCGGGCGCCTCCCCGGCGTCACGCGGGGAATTCAGTGGCTTCGCGGACCCGCAGGCCTTCTCGTCCTCGATACGCCCGGGATTTTACCCCCTCGGTTGGACGACCAAGAGGCGGCCCAACGTCTCGCCCTCCTCGGGCTCGTCCGCGAGGAGCGCGCCCCGCGGGAAGTCCTCGCCGCCTTCGCCTTCTCCCTCTTGCGCGGACGGTACCGCGATCGACTCGAAGCGCGCTACGGCTCCTTCCGCGCCGAAGATCTCGAAGGGCCCGGAGCCTTTTACCGCGCTCTCGCGGGGCGTTTGCGCTTCCTCCTTCCGGGGGGGAAGCCGGACGCGGAACGCGCCATGCGCCACGTATTGCGGGAGATCCGCGAGGGGCGTTTCGGTCCCATGACCTTGGAGTGGCCGGAAGAGGAAAACGGGCAAGAAGAGGAGAACGGGCATGAGGAAGGGGGAGAGCCGTGATCGAACGCCAGGAGATCCCATTGGGCACCGGCCGGCGTTCTTTGGCCGAGCTTCGCCTCGTATATACGGCGATGCTCGCCCACGAACTCCCCTTTTGGGAACGCGGTCTTTGGGTGGCGGGGGTTGACGAGGCGGGTAGGGGCCCCCTCGCCGGTCCCGTGTCCGCCGCCGCCGTCGTCCTGGATCCCGATCGGCCGCTCTACGGCGTGGACGACTCCAAACGCCTCTCGCCCGCGCGCCGCCGTGCACTCCTCCCGCAGATCTTTCGCCTTGCCCGCGGCGTAGGGGTTGGGTTTGCCGAAGCGGACGAAGTCGATCGCTGGGGAATCGCAGAAGCGACGCGCATCGCCATGCGGCGTGCCCTGGCCGCCCTCCCCTTCGTACCGGACGTCGTCCTCGTGGATGCCTTTCCCCCGGGGAGCGGGCTGCACGAGGTTTCCCTCGTGCGCGGGGATCGACGGAGCGCTTCGATCGCCGCGGCGAGCGTGGTCGCCAAGGAGCTTCGAGATCGCCGCCTCCGCGCCTACGGCGGCCTCTATCCGGACTACGGATTCGAACGCCACGTCGGGTACGGAACCGCGGCGCATCGCGAGGCGCTCGTGCTCCACGGCCCCTCCGCCATCCACCGCCGTTCGTTTCTCCGGAACTTCGGGTGGTCGGCGGATCGCCCGGGGGACGATCGGGAGGAGGGGGAGGTGCCGAATGCGCGCCTTTGAAACCGGCCGGGTCGGCGAGGCGCTCGCCCGCCGCTACCTCGAGGAGCGCGGCTACCGCATCGTAGGGCAAAACATCCGCTTCCGCTTCGGAGAAATCGACCTCGTGGCGACGAGGGACGACTTCCTCGTCTTCGTCGAGGTGAAGACGCGGCGTCGGGAGGGGAGCTTCGGTACGGGCCGCGAAGCGGTGACCCCGCGGAAGTCTTCGCGCCTCGTACGCCTCGCTCAGGCGTACGTGTTCCGGTACGGGTGCGACGGACGGCGGATCCGTTTCGACGTGATCGAGGTGGTTCTCGACGTCCGGCGGCGGAAGGCGCGAGTTCTCCACCTCCCCAATGCGTTCGAGATGTGAGGACATACCCCTACACGAAAAATACGCCGAGCGGTACGAGGAGAAAGGGTAGAGGTAGAAAGGGGAAGCGAGGGTGGACGTCTTCGAAGCCATTCGCACGCGGCGGAGCGTGCGCAAGTTCAAACCCGATCCGGTGGAAGAGGAAAAGATCGCCAAGATCCTCGAAGCGGCGACGTGGGCGCCCAACCACGGCCTCACGCAACCGTGGCGGTTTTTCGTCCTGACGGGGGAGGGAAGGAGGCCCCTGGGGCGGTTGTTCCGCGAACTCCGGCGCCGGGAGATGGCCGATCCGGATACGCCCGAGAACCAGGAAATCCTTCGGCGCGAGGAGGAAAAGCCGTTTAAAGCACCCGTCGTGATCGTCGTCGCCGTAGAACCCAAGGACGAGCCCGGCGTGCTCCCCCAGGAGGAGCGTTCCGCGGTGAGCGCGGCGGTGCAGAACATGCTCCTCGCCGCCCACGCCCTCGGCTTAGGGGCGAAGTGGAAGACGGGCAAGCGCGCCTACCACCCGTACGTCGCCCGCTTTTTCGGGCTGAGCGATCGGGCGGAAATCGTGGCCTTTATCGATATCGGCTATCCGCGGGAAATCCCCGCTCCCCCGCCCCGCGATCCGTACACCGTGTACACGAAGTGGATTTCCGAAGACCTCCCATACGACCGCGTACCCCCGCTCGCCCGCAAGGAAGAGACACACGCCGGGGCAGGAGGAGAACCTTCCGTACGCGCCGCGGTGCTCGGGGGAGGAATTTCCCCGGCGGGCGGCGAAGAAGAGTAGCAAACCGCCGCGGGAGGGGTGAGGCGTGTCGGGTGGGGGACGGACGGTGGGGTTTGCCCGCATTCGCAGCGCGGCCGTCGTCGGGATCGAGGCCCATCCGGTCGACGTCGAGGTGTCCCTCGCGCGCGGGCTTCCCGCCTTCGACCTCGTCGGCCTGCCCGGGAACGCGACGCGGGAGGCGCGCGAGCGCGTGCGCGCCGCATTGGGAAATTCCGGGTTTCCCTTCCCCCTGGCGCGGATCACGGCAAACCTCGCCCCCGCGGATCTTCCGAAGACCGGCACTCACTGGGACCTCCCTTTGGCCGTAGGAATCCTCGTCGCGTCGGGCGGCGTGCGGCCACTGGCCCGCCTGGACGACATCGCCTTTTTGGGGGAACTTTCGCTCGACGGAACGCTTCGACCCGTGCGCGGAATCCTCGCCTTTGCCCAGGCGGCGCGGCGCGCAGGCGTCGAAGCGTTTGTCCTTCCCGAGGGAAACGAACGAGAGGCGCGCCTGCTCGGGATCACGGCCTTTCTCGCCCGAAACCTCGCGGAAGTCGCAGCTTTCCTCGAACGCCCACGGGGTCTCGTGAGCTACACGGGGAGCCCGGGTGAGGCGGAGGACGCCGAAGCAGAACCCGGGGACTACGCGGACGTCTACGGCCACGAAGACGTGAAGCGCGCCCTCGTCATCGCCGCGGCCGGATTTCACAACGTCCTTCTCGTGGGACCTCCCGGTTCGGGAAAGACGATGCTCCTCGAGCGCCTGAGAACCATCCTTCCTCCCCTTACCCCGGAAGAGTCCCTCGAGGTGTCCACGATTTACGACGTCGCCGGGCTTCTCAACGGTTCGGGACTTCTTCGGCGGCGCCCCTTTCGCGCACCGCACCACACGATTTCCCCTCAAGGTCTCGTGGGAGGCGGATCCGTACCCGTACCCGGCGAGGTGACGCTCGCCCACCGGGGCGTCCTCTTCCTCGACGAACTGCTCGAGTTCCCGCCGCGCCTCCTCGACCTCTTGCGCCAACCCCTCGAGGCCGGGGAAGTGGTCTTGGCGCGGGCGCGGGCGCGCGTGCGGTACCCCGCGCGTTTCCTCCTCGCCGCGGCGACGAACCCCTGTCCGTGCGGGTATTTCGGTTTCGAGGACGAAGCGCACGCATGCCGCTGTACCTCGCAAGAAGTCGGGCGCTACCGAAACCGCCTTTCGGGCCCTCTCAAAGACCGCTTCGACATCCTCCTCGAGGTTCCGCTGCCCCGCTACCGGGACATCCTCGATCGCCGACGCACGGAAACTTCTGCGGAAATGGCCGAGCGCGTCCGGGAAGCAGCGGCGCGCGCCGCCCGGCGACTTCCCGACCTCCCCTTGCCGGCCAACGGATTTCTGGGTCCCCGGGATGTAGCCCAGGTCGTCCCCCTGACACCTGCCCTCCGCGCCTTTCTCCACGAACTCCTCGCGGGGCTGGGGCTCTCCGCCCGTGCCGTACACAAGCTCCTCAAGGTCGCACGCACGATCGCCGACCTTGAGGGTAAGGAGGACGTAGGCGAAGCCCACCTTCTCGAGGCGGCGGCCTTGCGCCGCGAGGTGATCTGAGCGAGTTCATCGCGTACGTGGCGCAGAACTCACGCCGTGACTGTACGGTGCGGTCGAAAAACTGTGCGCGCGAAGATTTTTTGTCTCTCGGAGTGTATTCCGGCGCAGGCCGAACGAGGTTCGACAAACTTTTACTTGACAATGGATGCGAGTTGCGTTAGGTTTGTTTCCGTACCTTACCGATGGCTCATATCATTTGTCTAAGACCCCTCAGGGAACAAAGACAAAGAAGATACGGAGACGTGCCGTGCGCCACGGCCCAACCAGCAGTCGCCTCTTTTCCTAATCAATGGATAGGGAAAGTTGACCTCGGAAGTTCGGA
Organism: Brockia lithotrophica; assembly: GCA_003050565.1. Lineage (NCBI taxonomy): Bacteria > Bacillati > Bacillota > Bacilli > Thermicanales > Thermicanaceae > Brockia > Brockia lithotrophica. Next base: position 288,052 of record PEBW01000002.1, on the reverse strand, counting down.
CGGGGCCCGGTCGGATAAGGCGAACGTGGGGAAGCACGCGTTCTGCGGTGCGGAAATCCAGGGTGCGGGAAAGAATGGGGAAAGGGAATGCGTAAACGGTTACTCATCTTTCTGCGGTTGCTTTGGGGGTGGCCGAGGTGGAAATGCACGCGCGGGACATGGAGGAAGACTTCATCCGGAACGACTCTTCTCCCCTCATGTTCACGGCGGTGAACCTCCCGAGAGCGCACGTGCTCAGCGAGGCGCGTGTGCCGGGGGAGGAGACAAGGTACGAGAGGCGGAGGGGCGGTTCCGACGGAGAGGACCCCGAGGACGAAGAACTGGAGGAGCTCGTCTTGGAGATCGTCCGCTTGCGCTTCGAGCTCCTCAAACGCGCGGAGTCGGCGCGGTCCCTCACCGATCCGGAAATCGTCCGTCTGAGCCGCCTACTCGACGAAAAATTTAACCGTCTCTAGGAAGTACCGAAGTTGCGACGTGCTGGATTTCTTTACGCTATTTGTGGTAGAATGAATACGGCATAGAGAGAGCCATTTGCGGCAAGGCTTTGGGGTGGAGGTGGTAGCCATGCGGCCCGCATTTACGCGCGTACCCGAAGAAGATGCGCAGATTGCCTGGCAGAAGCAGGTAATCGGCGAGGAATTTCGCGAGCTCGTGGGCAGGCGGTACTTCCGCTTTGCAGGCCGCAAGGGAATTCTGAGCGCGGAAGAGCTCGAGGCGATGCTCGAACGCCGCCGCGAGCGGGAAGGAAAGAAGGAAGGAAAGAAAAAGCTCGAAGAGCGCGTTTTTTGAAAGCGCTCTCGCAAAGGACTGGGGAGAGACGGGGCCGGCCGTGGGCCGGCCCGCGGTTTTTCCGGAGGAAAGAGGAAAAAGGGAACCCGGCGGAGGGAAATCGGGTGACGGAAGCGGATCTCCTCGCGGCCGCGGTCTTGCACGGCGTGCGCGGCGTAGGGCAGAGGCGCCTCTGGCGGGTCTACGAGATTCTTTCCGGCTCCTTTCGCCTCCTCTGCACCCGCGAGGGGTGGGAGCGCCTCCGCGCAGGACGAGTTCTCCCCGAGGAGGTATTTCGGGCGGCAGGGGAGCGTTTCGCGCGCATGTGCGGCGGGAAGGAGACCCCCCGTATGCCTCGAGGTGTGCGCATCTTGTGGTGGGGCGACCCGGAATACCCCCGCGGTCTTCGGGAAATACCCGACCCTCCCTTTCTCCTCTACGTACGAGGCGACCTCGCCGCGTTCGGGCTTCCGGCGGTCGCCGTGGTAGGGACACGGCGGCCTACGGCTTACGGCCTCCTCCTCGCCGAACGTTTCGCCAAAGATTTCGTCTCCGAAGGCGCCGCTGTCGTAAGCGGCATGGCCTTCGGCATCGATGCTGCGGCGCACCGGTCTGCCCTCCGGGCCGGAGGCCGAACGATCGCCGTCCTCGCCTCCGGGGTAGACGTCCCGACGCCGGAAGCGCACCGGCGGCTGTACGAGGAAATCCTCGAAGGGGGAGGACTCGTCCTCTCCGAGATGCCCCCGGGGACGGCGGCGGAGCGCGGCCTCTTTCCCCTGCGGAACCGACTCCTGAGCGGCGTGAGTCGCGCCGTTCTCGTCGTGGAGAGCCGTTCTCGCGGCGGAGCGATGCTTACCGCGGAATGGGCGCAAAGGCACGGTCGTCCTCTCTTTGCCGTTCCCGGTCCCGTCTTTTCGCCCGCAAGCGAGGGACCCAACCGCCTTCTCGCCGCGGGTGCCCACCCCGCTCTCTCGGCCCGCGAGGTCCTCGCACGTCTTTCGTCCGCCTCTTCGGGAGAATTCCGACCCTCCCTCCAGGCCGAAGGAGCGCTTCGGCCTTCGTCCCCGCGGGACGGGGGTACAGGTTCCGCGCCGGAGTCGCCTTCGGCTCCCCGTCCGTTCACACCGGAAGAGCAGGCGGTTCTCGCCCGTCTCGGCGCGGCGCCTCGAACGGCAGAGGAGCTCCTCCGCGAGCTCTCCCTGGAACCCTCTACGCTCCTCCCCCTCCTCGTCCGCCTCGAGCTCGCGGGGCTCGTCCGGAGACTCCCCGGTGGGCGGTACGCTCGCGCAGAGGGGAGGTAGACGAACGCGGGCGTTTTTGTGCCGCTTGCGCGATTGACAAAAGGGATTCCCCCTTTCATAATTAGGTGTGAATTTTTTTCCGGTATGCGGGCGTACACCTAGGTTGAACGACCAAGGCTCCGCCAAGGAGGATGGGCGTCTTTGGGAGAGGCGTTGGTCATCGTCGAATCGCCGGCCAAGGCCAAGACGATCGCAAAATTCCTCGGGCGCGGCGTGCGCGTCGTGGCGTCCATGGGTCACGTACGCGACCTGCCGAAGAGCCAGCTCGGGGTAGACATCGAAAGCGGATTCACTCCGAAATACATCACGATTCGCGGGAAGGGGTCGGTGCTCAAGGAGCTCAAGGAGCGCGCAAAAAAGGCGGAGCGAATCTACCTCGCCTCCGACCCGGACCGCGAAGGTGAGGCGATCGCCTGGCACCTCGCCCAGTACCTGGGCCTCGACCCAAATGCTCCGATCCGCGTCGTCTTCCACGAGATCACGAAACCGGCGGTTCAAGCGTCCTTTCGCGAGCCTCGGGCCATCGACCAGCGTCTCGTGGACGCGCAGCAGGCGCGCCGGATCCTCGACCGCCTCGTCGGATACAAGCTCTCGCCCCTCCTCTGGCAAAAGGTCAAGCGCGGGCTTTCGGCAGGACGGGTGCAGTCTGCGGCCCTCAAGCTCGTCGTCGACCGGGAACGAGAGATCGAGGCCTTCGTCCCCGAAGAGTACTGGACCCTCACGGCCCACCTTCGGGCGAGCGGAGGTGGGGAATTTCACGCGGAGTTCGTCGGCTTCGGCGAAGACAAGGTCTCCCTTCGCTCCCGAGAGGACGTGGACGCCGTCCTCCGGCGACTCGAGGGCGCGGAGTTCGTCGTCGCCGCCGTGGAGACGAAGCCGCGCCGGCGCTCGGCGCCGCCCCCGTTCACTACGAGCACGTTGCAACAGGAAGCGTCTAAGCGCCTGGGTTTTCGCCCCGCGCGCACGATGCGCGTGGCCCAGGAGCTCTACGAAGGTCTCCCGGTGGGCGACGAAGGTCCCGTGGGTCTCATCACCTACATGCGCACGGACTCCACCCGCCTTTCCCCATTCGCCGTCGAAGTGGGCCAGTCCTTTATCCGCGAGACGTACGGTCCGGAGTACGTGGGACATGTGAGTGCGGGCAAGAAGCGCGAAAACGTGCAGGACGCCCACGAGGCGATTCGCCCCACGGACGTCCGGCGAACGCCGGAAGCTGTGAAACCGTACCTCTCCCGCGACCAGTACCGTCTGTACAGGCTCATCTGGGAACGATTCGTGGCGAGTCTCATGGCTCCGGCGGTGTACAACGCGACGAGCGCCACGCTCACCGCCGGGGAAGCGCGCTTTCGGGCGAGCGGATCCGTCCTCGTCTTCCCCGGATTTCTCCGGGTGTATGCGGACGCAAAAGAAGACGCTTCCGAGAAAGAAGAAGAACGCGCCCTTCCCCCCCTCTCCGCGGGGGAACGCCTCGAACTCCTTCGGTTCGAACCCAAGCAGCACTTCACCCAACCGCCCGCGCGCTACACGGAAGCCCAGCTCGTCAAGGCCATGGAAGAGCTCGGCATTGGGCGTCCGAGCACCTACGCGCCCACCCTCGAAACCCTCACGAAGAGGCGTTACGTGGTCCTCGAAGATCGGCGCCTTCGCCCGACGGAACTCGGACGTCTGGTCACGGAGCTCCTCGAAGGGCACTTCCCGGAAATCGTCGACGTGCGTTTTACTGCCAACCTCGAATCCCAGCTCGACCAAATCGAAGAGGGGGGCCTGCCGTGGCGCCGGGTGCTCGAGGAGTTTTACGCGTGGTTTTCTGAACGGCTCCGGGAGGCCGAGCGCACGATTGCCCGCGTCGAGCTCGCACCTCAGTACGCGGGGGAAAATTGTCCCGTATGCGGCCGCCCGCTCGTCGTAAAGGAGGGGAGGTACGGCCCTTTTTTGGCCTGTTCCGGATACCCGGAGTGCACGTACACCCGTCCGCTTCTCAAGTCCCTTGACATCCCGTGCCCCAAGTGCGGGCAGGGCGTGCTCGTGGAACGCCGGAGTCGCAAGGGGCGGGTGTTTTACGGGTGCAGTCGGTACCCGGAGTGCGACTTCGTGGTGTGGCAAAAGCCCGACCCTACCCCTTGTCCCGTCTGCGGCGGACTCCTCGTCGTCGAGCGCAACCAGCGCCTTCGGTGCACTTCCTGCGGGTCTACGTTCACCCGGGAAGAGCTTGAAAGGGGTAAACCCCCGGAGGCGGAAAGTTCGCCTCTTCCGGCGGGGGCGGACGAGGGGGATTTCGACGAGCCTCCCGCTTCCGAGGCCCAAGGGGCCCTTTCGGCGGGATCCGCAGAGGGCAGGAAGCGATCGCGGGCGGCGCGGAAGGGATGAACCGCGGAAGCGCCTAAAGGGGCTCGGAAACGCCGAAACTCGAAACGCCGGGGTGTGAAAAGCGCGAAACAACCGGAGATCGCGGAGACGGGAGCTCTTCCTCGGATCTTGCGTTGGATTCGAAACTGTGATACGATTTATCCGCGGAGGCGGGACACGTGAGGCGAGATCTCGAGCTCTGGCGTACGCGTTTTCTGCACGCCCTCCGCTACGAGCGCGGGCTCGCCCCGCGCACGGTGCGCGCCTACGGGGCGGACGTGGCCGATTTTCTCGCCTTCCTCCGCGAGGCGGCGGGCGATTCGGGGAAAGAAACGGCTCCCTCCCGCGGGGAAGGTGGTGCGCCCTTCCGGGAGTCTGCCGAACTCCCCGCGGGATCCCGGGGAGAGCGGACGTTGGCCCGGCGTTACGTCCGGCAGATGCTCGAGCGCGGGCGCAGCCGGACGACGGTGGCGCGTCGCCTCGTCTCCTTGCGGGCTTTCTTCGCCTACCTCGTAGACCAGGGCGTCGTCGAGAACAACCCCTTCCTCGGGATCAAGCCCCCCAAGCCGGGGAAACGCCTCCCCAAGGTGCTCGCCCCTTCGGAAGTGTTCCGGGTGCTCGAAGCCCCCGATCCGCGGTCGCCCGTGGGGTTGCGGGACCGCGCGCTGCTGGAAACGCTTTATTCGTCGGGGGCCCGCGTGGGGGAAGTCGTAGGTCTGCGCCTCGGGGATTTGGACCTCGTGGAGGGGAAGGCGCGCGTTCTCGGCAAAGGCGGGAAAGAGCGCTTGGTTCCTCTGGGAAGGTATGCCGTAGAAGCGCTCGGCTCCTACCTCGCCGCGGGACGTCCCCGGCTCCTGGGCGATCGAGAAGACCCGGGCTACGTCTTCTTGAGCGTTCGGGGTCGGCCGTTGGGAGATCGCGACGCGCGGCGCATCGTAGGACGGGCGGCGCTCCAGGCGCTGGGTGCGGAACCGGTTACACCCCACACCTTACGCCACAGCTTTGCCACGCACCTTCTCGACGGGGGGGCGGATCTCCGCACGGTGCAGGAGCTCCTCGGCCATGCGAGCATCGGAACTACGCAAATCTACACCCACGTATCCCAGGCACGACTGCGGGAAACGTACAGGCGGACGCATCCGCGCGCGTAGGAGGTGGTGGGGTGCGCATCCACGGAACGACGATCGTCGCCGTGCGCAAGGACGGGCGGGCGGCCATGGCCGGCGACGGACAGGTGACCTTTGGCCAGGCGACGGTTCTCAAACACGGGGCGCGCAAGGTACGTCGGCTGTACGGGGGTAGGGTCCTCGCCGGCTTTGCCGGCGCCGTGGCAGACGCGATTGCCCTCTTCGAGCGCTTTGAGGGAAAGCTCGAAGCTCACCACGGCAACCTCGCCCGCGCCGCCGTCGAGCTTTCCAAGGAATGGCGAACGGATCGCTACCTCCGGCGTCTGGAAGCGCTCCTCGTCGTCGTGGACCGCGAGGCGATGTTTCTCCTGTCGGGAAGCGGAGAACTGCTCGAACCCGACGACGGAATTCTCGCCGTCGGTTCCGGAGGGCCTTACGCCCTCGCCGCCGCACGGGCTCTCGCGCGCAACGCCCCCGACCTCACCGCGGCGGATATCGCCCGGAAATCCCTCGAGATCGCCTCCGAGATCTGCGTGTACACGAACGACCGCATCGTCGTCGAGGAGCTCGGCTAGGGGTTGCCGACCGGTTTTCGCCCCGAGCGGATGGCGGTGCGGCCCCTCGACCGCCTGCGGGGGGGCCGGAGCGTCTAAGTTTCGAAACACGTCGAAGCGGGAGGAGTCGGTTCCTGTGAGCGAACGCGAACTCACCCCACGACGCATCGTGGAGGAGCTCGACAAGTACATCGTCGGCCAGCGGGCGGCGAAGCGCGCCGTCGCCGTAGCCTTGCGCAATCGCTACCGCCGGAGCCTCTTGCCGCCGGAACTTCGCGAGGAAATCGCCCCCAAGAACATCCTCATGATCGGCCCGACGGGTGTGGGGAAGACGGAGATCGCCCGGCGCCTCGCGCGCATTGTGGGCGCTCCCTTTGTGAAGGTGGAGGCGACGAAGTTCACGGAAGTGGGTTACGTCGGCCGCGACGTAGAGTCCATGGTTCGGGACCTCGTGGACACGGCGGTGCACATGGTGCGGGCGCGCAAGGTGGAAGCCGTTCGCCGTCGCGCGGAACTCCTCGCCGAGGAACGTCTCGTGGAGCTCCTCACGGGCGGCGGCAGAGGGCCGCGAGAATTCCGCAACCCCCTGGAAGTGCTCTTCGGCGGCGGTGAGGCACCGCGCGAACGGGCGCAAGACGGCGTAAGCGAAGAGGCGCGGCGCAACGTGCGCGAAGCGCTGCGTGCCGGCCGGATGGAGGACGCCCTCGTGGAAGTGGAGGTGGAGGAGGAAGGGAACGCCTTCTTGTTTGACTGGTTTCAAGGCCAGGGGCTCGAGCAGATCGGCGTGAACATGCAGGAGATGCTTCGCAGCATGTTTCCCCGCCGCACAAAGCGGCGCAAACTCACCGTCCGCGAGGCGCGCCCCATCCTCATCCAAGAAGAAGCACAAAAGCTCATCGATATGGACGAAGTACGGGACGAGGCGCTCCGCTTGGCAGAAGAGCACGGGATTATCTTCCTCGACGAGATCGACAAGATTGCGGGTCGGGAAGGCAGCGTAGGCCCGGACGTTTCCCGCGAGGGCGTGCAGCGGGACCTCCTCCCGATCGTGGAGGGATCTACGGTGATGACCAAGTACGGTCCCGTGAAGACGGACTTCATCTTGTTCATCGCCGCAGGCGCCTTCCACACCGCAAAGCCGAGCGACCTCATTCCCGAACTTCAGGGCCGATTCCCCGTGCGCGTCGAGCTCGAGCCCCTCACGGAAGAAGACTTCGTGCGGATCCTCACGGAGCCCGAGAACGCCCTCGTCAAGCAGTACACCGCCCTTTTGGCCACCGAGGAGGTCACCTTGAACTTCACAACTGATGCAATTCGCGCAATTGCCCGTTTGGCGGCGGAAGTGAACGCCCATACTGAAGACATCGGGGCGCGGCGTCTCTACACCCTCCTCGAAAAGCTCCTCGAGGACGTTTCGTTTGAAGCCCCCGAACTTCGGGGACAGACCGTTCCGATCACGGAAGCCTACGTACGGGAAAAGCTCGGCCCACTCGTCGAGCGGAGGGATTTGAGCCGCTACATTTTGTAGTTCGCGGCGGGAAAACCCTGTAGGCGAACGCCGATGTTGCCGATGCAATCGGGCGGCGGCGGAATCCCGACGATTGGGCAAAACTCGCGAGCATAACAAAGGGGGTTCAACCTATGAGCTTGCTGCAAAAGGTACGAAAGATCAACCGACTCCTTCAGGCGTCTGCAGGTTCGCACGTGAACTTTCACGAGATGGCGGAGGTCCTCCGGGATACGATCGAGGCCAACGTGTACATCTTGAGCCGCAAGGGGAAGGTGCTCGGGTACTCCTTGCACCACGAAATCGAAAACGAGCGGATGAAGGAAATTCTCTCCGCGCGCCGCTTCCCCGAGTGGTACAACGAAGAGCTCCTCAAAGTCACGGAGACGCGGACGAACATCCCCATCGAGGACGTGCTCACGGCCTTTCCCGTGGAGATGAAGGACGAGTTCAAGGACGGGCTCACGACCGTTGTGCCGATCGTGGGCGGCGGCGACCGTCTGGGTACGCTCGTTCTCGCCCGTCTCCACAGGGAATTCACGGAGGACGACCTCGTGCTCGCCGAATACGGGGCGACCGTCGTCGGCACGGAAATCCTGCGCGAGCGCGCCGAGCTTCTGGAACAGGATGCGCGCAACCGCGCCATCGTGCAGATGGCCATCGGTTCCCTCTCGTACAGCGAGCTCGAAGCCGTGGAACACATCTTTGAAGAACTCGGGGGCACGGAGGGGCTCCTCGTGGCGAGCAAGATCGCCGACCGCGTGGGAATTACCCGCTCCGTAATCGTGAACGCCCTGCGCAAGCTGGAAAGCGCCGGTGTGATCGAGTCTCGCTCTCTGGGGATGAAGGGGACATACATCAAGATCTTAAACGACAAGCTCTTGGAGGAGCTCGCCAAGGTTCGGAGCTGACGCCCCGGATCTCGGGAGCACGAAGGCGGGCGAAAGCGGGGTCCACGTTCGCAAGGCGCGGGCCCCGCGTTTTTTCTTAGGAAAATTTTCCTTCGTCCGATAAGCTAGTATTTCTGAGCATAGGCCTTTGGGCCGCAGGCGCAGGCGAATCTCCGGAGATTTGAGCCTTTTGGTCTATTGCGGGCCGGAAGGAGTTTCCATACCCTTAGGCGTAGAGGATTCAGTTTCTTTGTGTCGAAAAAATGAACATAGGAGCGGTCCGGGGTGAATATCCGGACAAAAGGGGGGTGAAGGATGGGCGTTAGTCCCGTGTCCGACGCCCTACAGCGCGCGGTTCGCGTTTCGTTTGCCGTGCGCGACGTCGCGGCGCACAACCTGGCAAATGCGGATACCCCGGGGTTTAAGCGGTTTTCCGCCGTGTTGGCGGAGGTGGGCCGCGGGGCGGAGGATGCGCGTCCCTTGGAGGCCCGGCGCACGGACCCGCGGCACCTTCGCTTTTCCGGAGAGGAGGCCGGGGATTCTCTCCCGGTGCGCATTGTCCGCGACGAGACCACGGCCGCGCGGCTAAACGGAAACAACGTGGACGTAGATGCGGAGCTCGTCCGCCTCATGGACGAACAGCTCCGCGCCTATACCCTCCTCGGTCTTCTCGGGCAGACGTACGCCCGCTACCGCGACGCCTTGCGCGGGTTGTAGCCTGCGGAGAATCCGTAAGGAGCGGACGACCGTGCGCGTTCGAAGCGCTTTAGCCGAAGGGCGCAGGAGGTGAACGCGGTGTTTCTCTCCTCGTTTCGCATCAGCGGGTCTGCGATTACGGCGGGGCGATTCCGCCTTGACCTCATCGCGGAAAACCTGGCCAACGCCGATTCGACGCGGGTAGACGGACGGGAAGGACCGTACCGGCGAAAGCTCGCCGTCTTCGAAGCGCTCGAAGGAGGGAGCTTTGCCGACGCATTGGCAGATGCTACGTCTTCTCTTCGGGGGGTGCACGTACGGGCGGTCGTAGAGGATCCCGCCCCGCCCAAGCTGGTCTACGATCCCGAGCACCCCGACGCGGGCGCGGACGGGTACGTGCGCTACCCCAACGTCGACGCACCCAAGGAAATGGCCGATCTCCTGGCAGCGCAAAGGTACTACGAGCTCAACGCAAACGTCCTCGACGCGTCCAAATCGTTGGTTCAGCGACTTCTCGACCTCGGCCGTGCCTAGGCCCGAAGGAGGTGGCGCCCCGGGGCCCCTGCGCCTCGGGCACTCGATGGACAAGCTCATCCCTTTTCTAGGAAGCGCTTCCGGTCCCCTGCGCCCGTCCGACGGAGGGGGGAGGCCGTCGGTATCCGGCGGGGCGCCGGGCGTCGGCCGCGACTTTGCCGAGACCCTTCGCGACGCCCTGCGCGAAGTCGAGAGGAGTGAGCGCGAGGTCGCCGCGCTCTCCCAACGCATGGCCGCCGGCGAACCTGTTCCCGTAGAGGAAGTCGTCCTCAAGAGCCAGGAGCTCACTTTCCTCGTACTTGCGGCGGCGGAGGTGCGCAACCGCGTGATCGAGGCGTACCACGACCTCATGCGCATGCCGCTCTAGGCGGGGGTTTCGGGGATGGGAGAATTCGGACAAAGCATCCGGCAAATCGCGTCGCGGTTGGTGTCGTGGTACCGATCCCTTTCCCGAGGAGCGCGGATCGTCGGGATCTTCGGCCTTATCTTTTTCCTCCTCCTCCTTCTGTACGTCCTCTACGTCGGGAACCACGTGGACTACGTCCCCGCCTATCGAAACCTATCGGAGCGGGAAACCGGGGAAATCGCCGCCCGCCTCAAGGAACTCGGGGTGCGCTACCGCATCACCCCCGACGGTCGCGGGATCGACGTCGAGCGCGACCGGGCGACGGAAGTCAAGGTCGCCCTCGCCAAGGAGGGGATCCCCCATCAGGGGACGATCTCCCTCGAAGACCTCCTCAAGGGCTCTCCCTTTGGGTATTCCGAGCGCGAGTTCAACGCCCTCACGCGGGAAGCGCGGCAGAACGCCCTGCGCAACCTCCTCGTCCGGGGGATTCAAGGTATCCGCGACGCACAGGTGCTTCTCGTGGAACCGGAGCCGAGCATCTGGGTAAGCGACGTTCCCCAAAGCGCTTCGGCGTCCGTCGTCCTCACCCTCGAACCCGGGGTGGTCCTCACCCCGGAACAGGTGCGCGCCATCTACCACCTCATCGCCCACAGCGTTCCCAACCTCCCCGTGGAGAACATCGCCCTCACCGACCAAAGCGGCCGTCTCCTCGATCCCGGCGACGGGGTGGGAGGTGTGGACCAGATGCTCGCCGTGCGTCGCCGCCTCGAGCAGGAGACCCAGCAGAGCATCGAACGCCTCCTCGCGCCCATGCTCGCCGGCCGGGGAGAGGCCACCGTTCAGGTGACCTTGGCGCTCGATTTTTCCAAGGAGCAACGCGAGGAGCAACGCGTCGAACCCCAGGGTTCGGGCGATACCGGGGTGGTTCTGAGCCGGGAGACGCAAGAGGAGACGTGGAGGGGAGCGGCACCGCCTGCGGCGGGTGTGCCCGGGGTCGGCGCCAACGAACCTCCTACGTACCAGGCGCAGGCGGAGGGCGGCGGAGGCGGCGAAGGGTCAAAGCGCAGCGAACGCGTGAATTACGAAGTGACGCGCATTCACCAGGTCCGGGAAGCACAACCTTTCCGCGTTCGCAGCGTGGCGGTAAACGTCGCCGTCGGCCTCCCCGACCCCGCCGCGCCGGAAGCGCAGAAACTCAAGGAAGACATCCAGGCGGCGGTGGGACAAGTGGCAGGGGCCCTCGTGGACGCCCCGGGAGGTAGCGCACAGGCTACGGTACTCCTTTACGCTCAGGCGTCGCGTCCGGAGCAGGCGCCCGGCACCGCCCCCGGAGGTTGGCCGGGCGGTGCGTGGGTGTGGGCCTTCGGTGTAGGGCTCCTTCTCCTCCTCGGCGGGGGTTTCCTCTTCCTCCGCCGCCGGCGGATGGGGATTTCGGTGCCGCCGGCCCCCGTGGCGGAGGTCACCCCGAAAGAACCCGCGGGATCCGAAGAGCCGCTCGTCCTCGAGGTTTCCGACGAGGAGCGGATGCTTCGACAGCTCGCCCGCTTGGCCGAGGAGCGACCCAAGGAGTTCGCCCAGATCTTGCGCGCCTGGCTCAAGGAAGAAGCCTGAAGCGGCGTTCAGGGGGTGGGAGGCATGCCCCGATCGACCAAGGAGCTCACGGGCAAGGAAAAGGCGGCGGTGCTCCTCATAGGTCTTGGTCCGGAGGTCTCGGCCAAGGTCCTTCGGCACCTCACAGACGAAGAAATCGAGGAGCTCACCCTCGAGATCGCCGCCACGCGGCACGTCCCTTCCGAACTCCGCAACCAGATCATCAAGGAGTTCCACGAGCTCGTCCTCGCGCAGACCTACATCGCGGAAGGCGGGATTTCCTACGCCCGCGAAGTGCTCGAAAAGGCGCTCGGTCGCGACAAGGCCGTGGACATCTTGAAGCGCCTCACCTCCATGCTCCAGGTGCGCCCCTTCGACTTCCTCAAGCAGACGGATTCCATGCAACTCCTCCACTACCTCCAAGAAGAGCATCCCCAGACGATCGCCCTCGTCCTTTCGTACTTGGAACCTAAGCAGGCGGCGGAAATCCTCGCCTCGCTTCCGCCCGAACGCCAAGGAGATATCGCCTTCCGCATGGCGACGATGCGCGGAGCGAGCCCGGAGGCGATTTACGAGGTGGAGCGGATTCTCGAGCAGAAGCTCGCCTCGACGGGGATCGCGGACATCACGCAGGTGGGCGGCGTGGACGCGGTCGTGCAAATCTTGAACCTCGTGGACCGCTCCACGGAGCGCGCGATCCTCGAACAGCTGGAGACGACGGACCCCGAACTCGCAGAGGAAATCAAGAAGCGAATGTTCGTGTTCGAGGACATCGTGCTCCTGGACAACCGCTCCATCCAAAAGGTGATCCGCGAAGTGCCGCAGGAAGACCTCGTCCTCGCCCTCAAAGGCGCGAGCGAAGAGGTGCGCCAGCTTCTCTTTCGCAACATGTCGCAGCGCATGGCGGAGAGCATCCGGGAGGAGATGGAGTACATGGGCCCCGTACGCCTCCGCGACGTAGAAGAAGCGCAGGGGCGCATCGTCGGGGTGATCCGCCGGCTCGAGGAACTGGGCGAGATTTACGTGCGGCGCGGAGGGGAGGATGATCTCATTGAGTGAGGCGACGGGTCTCTTCAAGGGTCCTGGAGTCGAACGGGCGGCCCCCCTGCGCCTCGCCCTGCCGGCCGTCCTCCGCGAAGCCCCCGCGGATCGGGAACCGCCCTCTCCTGAAGCAGTCGGCGGTGCGCGCCTCGAGTCGCTCCTCCGGAAACGGGCGCTTCTCGAGCGAGAGCGACTCCTTCGCGAGGCGCGGGAGGCTTTGGCCCGCGAGGAAGCGGAGAGGCGGCGCGCTTGGGAGGAAGAGGCGCGCCGCCTACGGGACGAAGCCCGCCGGGAAGGGTACGCCGCCGGCTACGCAGAAGGAAACGCCGCAGCGCGCCGGGAGGCGGAGGCGGCGCTCGCCGAACGCCTCGCGGCGCTGGAGGAAGCCCAAGAGGCGCTTCTCGCCGAACGCGACGCAATGCGCAAAGCGCTCCTTCGCGAGGCGGAGGAGGCGGTGTTCCTCCTCGCGGAAACGGTCGTGCGGGAGGCACTTCGGGATGAGGAACGCCTCGTTCGCTACGTGCGGTCGCAGCTTCGCGAGCGTCTCGAAGGGGGGCACGCGGTCCTCTTCGCCGCCCCGGAGGACTTCCCCGTGCTGCGACGGCTCCTCGCCGAAGAAGAGGCTTCCTCAGACGCCGTCTCCCGCTCCCGCTTCGAGCTCCGCATCGATCCCCGTTTGGCCCGCGGGGATTTCCGACTCGAGGTCGCCCGCGGGGTGTACGAGGGGAGCGTCCGCGCGCAGGTGGACCGGCTCCTCGAGGCTTGGAAGCGTTACCAAGAAGTCGGCGGCGAACCCGTACAGGAGGGGTGAAGATGGACCACCTGCTGTTCGGGGACTTGCGCGAAGCCGTGCGCCGCGTCGATCCCGTGGAACTCGTCGGGCGGGTGACGAGGGCCGTCGGTCTCATGGTGGAATCCATCGGTCCGGATGTGCGTCTGGGGGAGACCGTGCGCATCGTCTCCGACGACGGCGAAGTCCTCGCGGAGGTCGTGGGGTTCGAAGGAGAGCGCGTTCGTCTCATGCCTCTAGGGGAAGTTGGGGCGATTGCCCCGGGTGCGCGCGTGCACGCCTTGCGGCGCCCGTACGCCGTGGAGGTGGGGGCAAACCTGCTTGGCCGCGTACTCGACGGGCTAGGACGTCCCATAGACGGCCTCGGATTTCGCCCGCCGTTCGTCCGCCTGCGCCTCGTCCGCGAACCTCCCCGGCCTCTCGAAAGGCCGCCGATCGCGGAGCCCCTCCCGGTAGGGGTTCGGGCCATCGACGGGCTCCTCACCGTGGGGCGCGGGCAGCGCGTGGGGATCTTCGCCGGGAGCGGGGTGGGGAAGAGCACGCTCCTGGGAATGATCGCCCGGGGGACGACGGCGGATGTGACGGTCATCGGACTCATCGGCGAGCGGGGCCGGGAAGTTCGGGAATTTCTCGAGCGGGACCTCGGTCCCGAGGGTCTGGCGCGCGCCGTCGTCGTCGCGGTGACCTCCGACGAGCCGCCCCTCCTCCGCCTCAAGGGGGCCTATCTCGCCACGGCCATCGCCGAACACTTTCGCGATCAGGGGAAGGACGTCCTCCTCCTCCTCGACTCGGTGACGCGCGTGGCCATGGCGGCGCGCGAAGTCGGGCTTGCCGCGGGCGAGCCGCCCACCACGAAGGGTTATCCGCCCTCGGTGTTCGCCCTCCTCCCGAGGCTCATGGAACGGGCGGGTACGGCACCACGGGGCTCGATCACCGCCTTCTACACCGTCCTCGTGGAGGGCGACGACCTCGCCGATCCCGTAGCCGATCACGCCCGGAGCATCTTGGACGGGCACATCGTCCTCAGCCGCTCCCTCGCGCAAAAGGGACACTTTCCCGCGATCGACGTCCTGGCGAGCACGAGTCGCCTCATGCACACCCTCGTGTCGCCGGAGCACCGGCTCTTGGCCGCGCGCCTTCGCCGGCTTCTCGCCGTCTACCGGGAACACGAAGACCTCGTGCACATCGGGGCGTACCGGGCGGGGCAAAACCCGGACCTCGACGAGAGTTTGGCCTACCTTTCTCGCATCGAGCGCTACCTCGTCCAGGACCGCGAGGCGCCGACGACGTTCTCCGCGGCCGAGGAGGGGCTGCGGGAGGTCTTTACCGACCCCTCGTAAGCCGGTGGACGGGATAAGGCGACTGCGGCCCCTTGCGCAAGGCCCGGGAGGGATTGCGGTGAACCGCTGGTACCGACTCGAACACCTCGCCTACGTGGAAGCCCTCGTCCGCGCCGGGGAACTTCGCAAGCTTCAGGAGTGGGCAGAGAGCCTCGAGGACAACCTCGCACGTCTCCTCGAAGAGAAGCATCGAACGGAATATTCCCTCACCCGCACGGGTCCCGGTACCGTATTGGACATGCAGACCGCCTATTCGTACCTCTCCGGCCTCCGCGGGACGGCCCGGGATCTCGCGGAGAGACTCGAGGAAGCGCGGCGTAGGGCCGAGGACGCGGAGGAAGCCGTACGGGAAAAGCGCACAGAGCGCGAGCGCTACCGAGTGCTCTTCACCTGGGAAGCGGAGCGGGTGCGCGTCGAAGCCCTCCGGCGCGAGCAGGGCGAAATCGACGCGGCTGCGGCGCGCTTCGTCCGCATGCGCTCGCAGGGCACGGAATCGGAGACGTAAGGGGGGAACGCCCGTGGACGCGCGGGAGGACGTGCGGGCGAGCACGTGGGAGATCGTCCTCTTCCTCGTCGTCTTTCCTCTTCTTGTCGCCCTCCTCCTCACGGCTGCGGTCCTTCTCGCGTTTGGGATCGACGTCGTGAGCCCCGTTCTCGGAATGCTCCACAAGTCCCCGGCTCCCGACGACTTGCGCCTCGAAGAGGCCGCCCGCACGCTTGAGGGCCTTCCGCCGGATACGGCGGCAAAGCTCCTGCAAAACGTCGCCCCGGAGACGGCGGCGCTCTGGATGGAAAAGATGGACCTCGACTCCCGGCGCCGCTTCTTGGCCGCCTTGCCCCCGGACGTCGCCTCCCAGCTCCTCGTCTTGCTCGTCACCCCTCCGAAAGGTCAGGGAGGAGAGGCAGAGGTCGTCCGCCTCGCCGGGGAGCTCGCCAACGCCCGCGCCCGTGTGGCCTCCCTCGAGGGGGAAAAGGCCGACCTCATGCGGCAGACCGCCGAACTCCAGAACCGCATTCGAGATCTCGAGGCGAAGAACGCCTCGCTCCAGGGGAACCTCGACCTCCTTCGGACGCGGCTGAGCGTCCTGGACGGGCGCCTCAACGCCTTGGACCAAGATCTGGCGGCGCTCGCCGGGCGCAAAGACCCGACGGCAAACGAGTCGGCGCTTCGGGAGGAAATCGCCGCCGTGCGCACCGAGCTTTCCCGGCTTCGCGAGACCCTTTCTTCTCTTTCCGGCCCGTGAGTCCCCGCGCAAAGGCACAGAGTTGTCTCCGAGAAAGGAGGTGAACGGTTGTGGCGGACGCGTTTCCCCGAGGCTCCGAGCCCGCGGCGGCCGTTTCCGTTCTTCGTTCCTTTCGGGGCGCGGCCATCGGGTTTCGGGTGCCGGTTTTCTCGGCGGATGGGACGGCCTATTCCCTCCTCTCGGAAGAATTCGCCTTCGTTCTCACGGATGCGGTGGACGACTTCTCCGGGCTTTCGGCGGATCTACCGTCCGAAGGGGCGACGACGTATGCGGGAGACGTGCACGGCACGGAGAAAGAGGAGGACGGGGTTCCCCCGGAGGCCGAGGGCGCCGGGGTTTCCCTCCTCGCGTTTGCCGACGGGATCGCGCCTTTTCCCGCACCCTCGTACCTTCTCTTTTCTGCGGACTCTCCCGCTCCCCATCTTCCGGGGAGAGGAGGGGATGCACCCGACGGAAGTTCCACCCCTGTGCCGCCGCCGCTTCCCCCTTCGGGCGGGAAGGCGGAAAGCAAGGGGGGGCTGCGGGAGGACGCGAGTTCTCCTGGCCCGCTCGTCGCATTGGAAGGGGGGATGCCCGCTAAGGAGGTTTCTCCTCCTCTTCCGTCGACCGCCTTTTCCACCTTGCCTTCCGCCGTCTTTCTCGCCCTTCGGGGCGAACGTGGGCAAATGCGCGAAGTGGCGGAGAAGGTGCTCGCTTTTCCCGGAGAGGGGACGTCGGCGGTGGCCTCTCCGGATGCGGATGTGCCGTCCTTCGTCGGGACGCAGAAAGATGCCGCGCCGCAGCCTGCAGTTGCTTCGCAGCCGGGGTCTTTGGAGCGGCCGGCCCTTGCCCCACGGCCGGATTCCGCGCCGCAGCCTGCAGTTACTTCGCAGCCGGAGTCTGCGGGGCAGTCGCTTCCTCCTCCGCAGGGCGTTTCTCCCGAGGGGGCTTCACGCGTTTCGGTCGGATCTTCTCCTTTTCCGGACGCGTCTCCGCGGGAAGCCTCCCCTCCCGTCTCGGAACGGGGACTTTCGGCCGCCGACGATCCTCCCGCTCCGGGTCCGGGGCAAGCGTCGTTTTCCGAACGTACGGACGGGGTTTCGCGCGCGACGCCCCCTTCCCGGGGCGAAGGGCCGGTCCTCGGGCGCGGGTACCGCGACTCGGCACATATGCGGGCGTTTGAGACGGCTTCGGGAGGGGAAGAAGCGGCTTTCCTCCCGAGGAGCGTCCCGTTGGAGCCCCAACCTCGGGAAGTTCTGCCCTCTTCTGCGGAAGGGCCCGAGCTTCTCGCGCGCGTCGTTCGTCTCGCGACAAACGCGTTTCGCACGGGCGGCAGCGAAGCGGTGCTCCACCTCTCATTCGGCCCGGACGCGCTCTTCGTCCACGTGAGCGTCCGCGAGGGGCGCGTATACCTCTCCCTTTCGGGGTCTTCCGAACACGTCGTGCGGGAATTCCTCCGCCAGGCGGCGGAACTCGAGGGGGCCTTGCGCCAGGCGGGGATCGGCTTCGGCGGCTTCGCGCACGTCGGGCGCATCGAAGAGGAGCCCCCGCGGCGGCGAGGAGACGGAAGGCAGCGGCCCTTCGAAGAAGAAGGAGACTTTTCCGTGTCGCATGCGCAAGGGGGTGAAGGCAGTGGAAGTTTCCGGGACGCCTTTGGCGCAACCCTCTTCTCCGGTGTCCTCTCCGGGTAGGGGGGGAACGGAAAACGTCCTGGGGAAGGACACCTTTCTCAAGCTCTTCCTCACCGAGCTCCGCTACCAGGACCCTCTTTCTCCTGCCGACGGGAAGACGTTTCTCACGGAGCTTGCCCTCTTTTCCGTCGTGGAGTCCGTCCTCAAGCTCACGGAGCTCGTTCGGGAAATCCGCGACCGCCTCGAAGGCGGTTCGGGTTCCCCCTCGTCCGGAGACATGGGCAATCCCCCCGCTCCTTCCGGATCCTCTCCGGGAGCGTAAAGGGAGAGCCCGAATCGGGAAGTTCTCCAAACTTTTTCGGGAGGCGATGGAAATGCTTCGTTCGCTCTACAGCGGGATTTCCGGGCTTCGGAGCTTCCAAACGAAACTCGACGTCGTGGCGAACAACATCGCCAACGTAAACACGTACGGCTTCAAGGCGAGCCGCACGACCTTTGCCGACCTCATGAGCCAAACGCTCGTGGGCGCCGCCCAACCGCAGGCGAACCGGGGCGGGGCAAATCCCGTACAGATCGGCCTCGGCGTACGCGTCGCCTCAACGGACCTCCTCATGACTCAGGGGAACCTGCAGTTCACGGGCGTAACCCTCGACCTCGCCGTGGACGGCAACGGGTTTTTCGCCGTGGAAAAGGAGGGGGAACGGCTCCTTACGCGTTCCGGCAACTTCTCCCTCGACGCGAACGGCAACGTGGTCACCGCCGGCGGCGCCTTCCTCCTCGACGTGAACGGCAACCGGATTCAGATTCCGCCGGATGCGGAAAGCTTCTCGGTAGACCTCGGAGGGACCGTCCGGGCGGTGGTAGGCGGTGCCGTCCAAGAGGTGGCCACGATCGGGCTCGTTCAGGTGCCCAACCCCCAAGGACTGGAAAAGGTAGGCGACAACATGTACCGCCTTACGGCAAACGCGACGCCCACCCCCGCCACCCCCAACCTTGGAGCGCCGGGTACCGGCGGCCGCGGCCTCGTGCGCTCCGGCTACCTCGAGATGTCCAACGTCGACCTCGCCCAGGAGTTCACGGAGATGATCATCGCCCAGCGGGGGTTCCAGGCCAACGCCCGAATCACCACCACGTCCGACGAAGTCCTCCAGGAACTCGTGAACTTGAAGCGTTGACGTTTGACCTCGTGAGGCACTGCGGAAGGCGCTTCTCGCCTTCGCGGGATCGGAAAGCGGGTGTGACGCCTTGATTTTGCTGACCCGATTGAGCGGGGAGCCCTTTTTCCTCAACCCGTTCCTCGTCGAGGTGGTCGAAGGCGGCCAAGAGGCCGTCATCACCCTTGTCACCGGGAAGAGGCTCCGCGTCGTCGAGCGGAAGGAAGAGGTGGCGGAGCGCCTGCGCGCCTTTTTCCTCGAACTCGGGGCGCCGCAGGCGCCCCTCCGTTCCCTCGTTCGGCCGGCGGAAGAAGGGAAGGATCGTCCGTGAACCGCAAGCAACTCGTCTCTTTGAGCGTGGGGTTCGTCTTGGCCCTCGTACTCATCGCCGCGGCGATCGTCTTCGTCGGCAAGGTCCTCCTCGCCCCGGCCCAAGAATCGCCGACCGCCGCTCAAGATCGTCCGAAGGTGGCTCCCGCCGACTACGCGAAGTACTCCGTAGAGTCCGGCGACATCACCACCGACCTCAAGGACAACCACTACGTCGTCGTAAACTTCACGATCGTCGCCGACTCGGCGCAGGCGCAGGACTTCCTCAAGAAAAACCTCTTCCTCGTCCAGCGAGAGATCCTCGGCGTCCTGAGCGAGTGTGAGGCGGAAGAGTTCAAGACCGACGACGGATTACGCTCCGTAGAGGAGCGCGTCGCCCAACGCCTGGACAGCGTGGTGGAAGGCGGACACGTCGTCAAGGTGTTCGCGACGAAGAAGATCGTCCAGTGAGCGGAGTGTGAAGGGGGGAGCGCCGTGGAAGAAGTCCTCTCGCAGGCAGAGATCGACGAACTTCTCAAATCGCTTACTTCCGGTGGACCCCCGCAACCGCCGGCTTCGGAAACGCGCAAGGAGCGCGTGCGTCCCTACGACTTCAAGCGCGCGCTCCGCCTCTCCAAAGAGCAACTCCGCTCGCTCAACCGCCTCAACGAGCACTTTGCGCGCCTCCTTTCGACGGCGTTTTCCGCGGCGTTGCGGACGTACGTCCACGTCGCCTTGGCCGCCGCCGACCAGGTGCCCTTCGAAGAGTACGTCCTCTCCGCGCCTAAGTTTACGGTCGTGGGGGTGTTCACCGCCTCCCCCCTCAAAGGGCGGTTTCTCGTCGAGTTTTCGCCGACGATGGCTTTCAGCATGCTCGACCGCTACCTCGGAGGTCCGGGCCTCGCGGAGGTAAAGGAATCGGGTCTCACGGAGATCGAGACGCGGATCCTCGAGATGCTCTTTCAACATACGGGGGAGAACTTTCGGGAAGCTTGGCAGAGCCTGGCGGATCTCGACGTTCGCCACGAGGCGATCGAGACAAATCCTCAGTTTCTCCAGATCGCCTCGCCCAACGACATCGTCGTCGTGTTTTCCTTCCAGGTCAAGGTCGGGGAGACCACAACGGTGATGAACGTCGTCCTCCCCCACTTCATGCTCGAACCGCTCATGCCCAAACTTTCCGCCCGACACATGCTGGAAGGGTTTCAGGAGGGCGACGATCAACGTCCGAGCGAGGAAATCAAGGCGCGCCTTGCGTGGACGTGGGTTCCCATCCGTGTGATCCTCGGGCAGACGGCGCTCCGGTTTGCCGACGTCCTCCGGCTGGAGGTCGGGGACGTGATTCGCCTCGGAACGCGAATCGACGAGCCGCTCATCGTGAAGCTCGGCGACCGCGATGCCTTCGTCGGACGTCCCGGGATCTCCCGCGGACGAGTGGCCGTGCGCATCGAAGGGATTCTCCCGAGGGAGGAGTGACCGCCGTGGAAGAACCTCGCCTTCCGTTCGACAATCCCCCCCCGTCCGCCGGCGCGGGCCCGCTGCCCTCTTCCGAAGGTTCGCAGGCGGAAGACTTGGTACGGGAGCTCGAGGGCGGACTTTCGGCCCTCGAACAGGATGCCGTAGGGGAAATCGGCAACATCGCCTTCGGCACGGCGGCGACGACGCTTTCTACGCTCCTCGGGCAGAAGGTGGAGATTACGACGCCGAACGTGCGCCTTCTCAAAAAGGACGTGCTCGCGCAGGAATTTCCCTACCCCCACGTCGGGATCACGGTGGACTACACCGAGGGGCTGCGGGGGAAAAACGTCTTCGTCCTCCGCGTGTCCGACGCCCTCGTGATCTCTTCCCTCATGTTGGGGGAGGGGCCCAAATTCGAGGGAGAGCTCGACGAGCTTCGCCTGAGCGCCGTGCAGGAAGCGATGAACCAGATGATGGGGTCGGCCGCAACGTCCATGGCCACGCTCTTCGGGCGCCGCGTGAACATCTCGCCGACGACCCTGAAGCTTCAGATGATCCCCCCCGAGGGCGAGGCGCTCTCCGACCTTCCCAACGGCACGCTCGTCGTCGTCTCCTTTCGCCTGAAAATCGGCACGCTCGTGGATTCTTCCTTCGTACAGCTCATCCCTCTGAGCTTCGCGAAGGAGATGACGCGCGCCCTCTTCGAATCCCACGGGGATGAGCCTCCGTCGGAGCTTCCCCCTTCGGTTGCGAAGGAGACCGCCTCTTTTCCTCCTTCGCCTATCGCGTCGGGAAAGGGGCTTTCCCCGTCCCAAGGGGAGGGAGGGGTTGGCGGAACCGTCCACAAAGCGGGAACGGGGTCTTCCCCGTCGGAAGGGGCGGGAGGTGCGCCGGCGGGGACGGCGGGACATTCCCCCTCTTCCGAACCCGGGCGGGTCGCTTCCGCGGGCGGGCAGGTGGTCGTCCGGCCGGTGGAATTTGCCCCCCTCGAGGGAGGGGTCGAGGAGGGAGACGTCGACGAGCGCAACCTGGGTCTTCTCTACGACGTGGAGCTGGAGGTCACCGTAGAACTCGGGCGAACGCGGCGCCGCGTTCGGGACATCCTCGCCTTTCGCCCCGGTTCCATCGTGGAGCTGGACAAGCTCGCCGGCGAACCCGTCGACATCTACGTGAACAACAAGCACATCGCCCGCGGCGAGGTCGTCGTGATCGACGAAAACTTCGGCGTCCGGATCACGGAGCTCGTGGGGAAGCTCGAGCGCGTGCGCTGACGGCCGGACGAAGCTTCGCGGAAGGAGCGTGGACCCGCAGATGTCCAAGCGAATCCTCGTCGTCGACGACGCAGCGTTCATGCGCATGATGCTCAAGGACATCTTGAAGCGCGGCGGATACGAAGTCGTCGGGGAAGCGGCCAACGGCGTGGAAGCCGTGGCCCTTTACCGCGAGCTCCGCCCCGACCTCGTCACGATGGACATCACGATGCCGGAAATGGACGGCATTGCGGCGCTCAAGCAGATCCGCACCCTCGATCCCGAAGCCAAGGTGATCATGGTATCGGCCATGGGGCAACAGGCGATGGTCATCGAGGCGATCCAGTCCGGAGCGCGCGACTTCATCGTGAAGCCGTTCCAGGCCGAGCGCGTGCTCGAAGCCGTGCGCAAGGTCCTCGGGTGACCGGGCGCCGCGCCCCCTTGTGCGGAAAGGCGGTGAACTCCTTGCCCGTATTCGCTCTGGGCGGCGGTCCTACGGTGGACGAGTGGCTTCGCGGGACGCCGGACCCGGGTGGTCCCCCGCTCCCCGACGCGACGGGAGAACCTCTCTTCCTCGTCCTCCTCAGGGTTTCCGCGTTTTTTCTCCTCCTTGTCTTCCTCGGCTGGGTTGCCCTCCGCCTCGCGCGCCAGAGGAAAGGGAATTTTCCGGCCGAAGGCGCCGAAGTCCTCTTCCGCGTACCTCTGGCTCCGGGGAAGTACGTCGCCGCGCTCCGCCTGGGTAGGTCTGTCTACCTCCTCGGCGTGGGCGAGGACGTGCACCTCCTCGAGGTTCTTGCGGCCGAGGAGTTCGGTCACGCAACTCCTCCGCAGGACGGGCTTTCCCCTCCACCTTTGGGAGGGCGGTTCTTCCCCCTGTTCGCCGGCGCCGCGGAGAAATCCGCACCCGAAACGGACGCGTCCCTTCCCGCCGGGAATGGGCGCGGAGGCACCGGAGAGGACGGATCCCCTGTCGTGACGGAGGAAGAGCGCCGCCTCCGCGATCTCTTCCGAAGGGGGGATTAGGGGTGCCGATCCTGCCGGATCTCCTCCGTCCGGAAACGGCCCCTACGGCCGTCCAGTTTCTCCTCCTCATCACCGTCCTTTCCCTCGCCCCGGCAATCGTCGTCCTCATGACGAGCTTCACGCGCATCGTCGTCGTCTTTGCCCTCCTCCGCAACGCCTTGGCGACGCAGCAGGTTCCGCCCAACCAGGTGCTCATCGGCCTGGCCCTCCTCCTCACCGTCTTCATCATGGAACCTACGGCGCAGGAAGTGTACCGGGCGGCCTACGTCCCCTACGTAGAGGGGCGGATCACGACGGAAGAGGCGATCCGGGCGGCGGAAAAACCGCTCAAGGAATTCATGGCCAAGAGCACGCGGCAAAAGGACCTCGCCCTATTCCTCGAACGGCGGGGGATCACCGCCGTCCGCTCGTTGGACGAAGTCCCCTTTTCCGCCCTTCTCCCCGCGTACGTCCTGAGCGAACTCACCACCGCCTTTCAAATGGGCTTTCTCCTGTATCTCCCCTTTCTCCTCATCGACCTCCTCGTGGCCAGCGTCCTCATGGGTATGGGCATGCTCATGCTCCCGCCCGTGATGATCTCGCTTCCGCTCAAACTCCTCCTCTTTCTCGCCGTAGACGGGTGGAATCTCGTCGTCGCCACGCTCCTTCGAAGTTTCGGCGGCTGAGGCGTCTCTTCGGGAGACGATGGGAGGGATGTGCGTGACGCCGGAAACGGTGCAGTACGTCTTCCGCGAGGTCTTGGGGACGCTCTTTCTCCTCCTCACCCCGATCCTCGGGGCGGGGCTCGCCGTAGGGGTCCTCTTCGGCATCCTCCAGGCCGCGACGCAGATCCAGGAGCAGACGCTGGTCTTCGTGCCGAAGCTCTTCGCCATGTTTTTCGTCATAGGACTCCTCGGAAAGTGGATGCTGGGTGTCCTCGTCGAACTCACGTACCGATTGCTTGCCCTTGCGGGGAACCTGGGCGGGTAGGGGGGGATGTACGTGGATCCGTGGACGGCGTGGGTGGTGGGAGGGCTCCTCGCCTCGGCGCGCATTCTCCCGCTCTTCCTCTTCGTTCCCCCTTTTTCCCTTCCGGCCTTTCCCGTGCAGGTGCGGGCACTCCTTGCCCTGGGTCTCGCCTTCCTCGTGGCCGCGCCGGAATCCTTGCCGCCGGAAGTCACCGCCCGCATCCTCGAAGGTGGCCTCTCGGCGTTTGTCCTTTCCTTCCTCCGCGAGCTCGCGTTCGGCCTCTTTCTCGCGACTTCCCTCCTCTTCCTCTTTTCCCTCCTGCAGACGGCGGGAAACCTCCTCGATTTCGAGATGGGTTTGGCCATCGCGAACGTCTTCGACCCCCAGAGCGGGGCGAGCGTCTCCGTCCTCGGGCACGCCGTTGCCCTGTACACGGCGGCGCTCTTCTTCGCCTCCGGGGCGCACCGCACGGTGATCCGCGGGCTTTTCCTCACGTTCGACGCGCTGCCGCCCGGAGCGGATCTTGCGCTTGCTGCGGGGACGCGGCATCTCGTGTCTTTGGCGGGGGAGGCGGTGGTTGGGGCAGTCCTCCTCACGTTCCCCTTCCTCGTGCTCCTCTTCTTTATCGACCTCACGGCGGCGCTCCTCGCCCGGGCGGTGCCGCAGCTCAACCTCTTCGTCCACGGGCTGCCTCTCAAGCTCCTCGCGGGGAACTTCCTCCTCGTGCCGTTTGCGGGGGTTCTCGCGTTTGCTTTCTTCCGCATCGCCGACCGGTTCGTGGAAGAGATGCTCGTTTTGGCACGCCTGGCCGGGGGATAAGGGTCGGTTGTGCGGCCGCACACGGGGAGGTGATGGGCGATGCGCGGCGCGGGTGAGTCGAAGGTCCGCTTTCCCTACCCCGTAGATCTCCGGTTTTTCGCGGAAGAGAAGACCGAGCCGCCCACGCCGCGACGGCGGGAGGAAGCCCGCCGGAAGGGGCAGGTGGCGCGAAGCCACGACCTCACGGTGGCGCTGAGCCTCCTCTTCGCCGTCTTTCTCATCTCCGCGGGCCAGCGTCCGCTCGCCGCCGCGCTCGCCGCCCTCTTTCGCCGCGGGCTCGCCCTTTCGCCGGGCGATACGCTGGCGGAGGGGCTCCGCCGAATCGCGGAGCTCGCCCTTCCCGTAGGTCTTTTGGGCGGCAGCTTTCTCCTCGCCCTCTTCGCCTTCGGGATCTTGGCGTCCGCCGCCCAAACCGGCTTTGTCCTCTCTTCGGAGGCCGTCGGGTTCGACTTGGGACGCATAAACCCCGTGCAGGGGCTTCGACGCATCTTTTCCCTCCGCTCCCTCGTCTACCTCGCCTTTGCCCTCTTGAAATCCGCCGGGGCGGTGGCCCTCGCCGTCTTCCTCTTTCGGGGGCTTTTGCAGGACGTGCGGGTTCCCCCGGACGTGGAGACGGCGACGGCGGAACTTACCGGGGCCTCCTTTCGCCTCCTCTGGTCCGTCGGAGGTCTTTTCCTCGCCCTCGCACTCTTGGACTTTGCCTACCAGCGCTTCGAACACGAGCGGGGGCTGCGCATGTCGCGCACGGAGCTCAAGGAAGAGCTGCGGAAGACCGAAGGCGACCCCTTGCTCCGGAGCCGTCAGCGCGAACGGATGCGATCCCTCGCCCGAAGCCGGATGATCCACGCCGTTCCCAAGGCGGACGTCGTCGTGACCAACCCCACCCACGTGGCCGTCGCGCTGCGGTACGAAGCGCAGGCGATGCAGGCCCCCACGGTCGTAGCCAAGGGGAAGGGCGTCGTGGCCCTGCGGATTCGAGAAGTCGCGGAAGAGCACGGGGTCCCCCTCGTCGAACGTCCTCCGCTCGCCCGCCTTCTGTACGACCGCGTCCCCCTGGGTGCGCAAATCCCCCCCGACCTTTATCGGGCCGTTGCCGAAGTCCTCGCCTACGCCTATCGGATTCGCGGGCGAAACGTAGGGGAGAGGGGGTGACCGCCGTGGTGTTTGCCGAACTCCGCGGCGTCGGGTTTTACCTCGCCGTGCTTGGTGCCGTGCTCCTCATGGTCGTCCCCGTGCCGCCGCCGGTGCTCGACGTGCTCGTCCTCCTCAACTTTTCCCTGGCGATCACCGTCCTCCTCGTCGCGATGCAGGTGGAACGGCCGCTCTTATTCAGCTCCTTTCCCACCGTCCTCCTCCTCGCCACCCTCTTCCGCCTCGCCGTGAACATCGCCACCACGCGTTCCATCCTCGCTCGCATGAACGGCGGTACGGTGATCCACACCTTCGGCGACTTCGTCGTCGGCGGCGAGCCGGTCGTGGGGTTCATCGTCTTCCTCATCCTCGTCCTCGTGCAGTACCTCGTGATCACGAAGGGCGCCGAACGCGTCGCGGAGGTCGCCGCCCGCTTCACGCTCGACGCCCTACCCGGAAAGCAGATGAGCATCGACGCCGACCTCTCCTCCGGCCTCATCGGGGAGGAGGAGGTGCGGCGGCGGAGGCGGGAGCTCCAGCGCGAAGCCGACTTTTACGGGGCGATGGACGGGGCGAGCAAGTTCGTGCGCGGGGAGGCCATCGCCGCCCTCGTGATCCTCTTCATCAACATCCTGGGCGGTTTCCTCATCGGCATGCTCGTCCACGGGAAGTCCTTTCAGGAATCCCTTCACATCTACACCGTCCTCTCCGTCGGGGAGGGCCTCGTCCAGCAGATTCCCGCGCTTTTCGTCTCCGCCGCCACGGGGATCCTCCTCACCCGTTCCGCGGGGGACGCG
The DNA here is from genome assembly GCA_003050565.1 of Brockia lithotrophica. Lineage (NCBI taxonomy): Bacteria > Bacillati > Bacillota > Bacilli > Thermicanales > Thermicanaceae > Brockia > Brockia lithotrophica. The sequence goes on along the minus strand of PEBW01000002.1, from coordinate 261,479 downwards.
CGCCTCGACGCGGTTCTCGCCCGCGAGTTTTCCGCCTTTCCGCGAAACTTCTACCTCGTGGCCCTCGTCCTCCTCGCCCTAGGCGTCTTTACGCCGATCCCCCTCTTTCTCCCCGCGGCCCTTGCCCTCCTCTTCTTTGCCGTTGCCCGGCGCATGGAACGCCAGGCGCAGAAAGAGGTCGCGCCGCAGGAGGCCGAGGAGCGGCAGGAACGTGCGCTTTGGACGCCCGAGGGGACGCTCGAGGTGCTCACGTACGACCCCGTGGAGTTCGAATTCGGCTACGGGCTCGTGCCCCTGGTGGATCCGAAGCACGGCGGCGATTTTCTCGAGCGGATCCTCCTCATTCGCCGCCAGCTGGCCCTTGAGCTCGGATTCGTCGTCCCCACGGTGCGCGTGCGGGACAACCTCGCCCTCCCGCAAAACCGCTACGTCGTGAAAATCCACGGCGGGCGCGTGGGAGAAGGGGAGGTGTACCCCGACCGCCTCCTCGCCGTAGGCGTCGGCGAAGCGGAAGCGCGGGAACTGGGGGGGCTCGCATCGAGGGATCCGACGTTTGGGCTTCCGGCGGCGTGGATTCCTCCCGGCGTGCGCTCCCTGGCGGAAGACCGGGGGTACACCGTGGTGGACGCTTCGACGGTCCTCGCCACGCACTTCACGGAGATCCTCCGGCGCCACGCCCACGAGCTTCTCGGCCGCGAAGAGACGCGCGCCCTCCTCGACCACGTGAAGAAGACCCATCCCACGCTCGTCCAGGACCTCGTCCCGGGCACCCTCACCCTCACGGAAGTGCAAAAGGTCTTGCGCAACCTGCTCAGGGAGGGCATCCCCATCCGCAACCTCGTCACCGTGCTCGAAGTGCTCGCGGAGTATGCGCCGCGGACGAAAAACCCCGACGAGCTCACGGAGCACGTGCGTCAGGCGCTCGCCCGCGTGATCACGGAGCGCTACGCGCCGGACGGGGAACTCAAGGTGATCCACTTTGCCGCCGACGCGGAAGAACGCCTTCTCGGGGCGCTGCGCGCGCGCGACGGCTCGCCGGCACTCCTCCTCGCTCCGGAAGACGTGGAACGCCTCTACCGCTCCCTAGGCGACGCCCTCCGGCGAAGCGAGGCGCTCGGCGTTCGTCCGGTTCTCCTTACGTCCCCGGCCGTGCGTCGGGCCGTACGGGAGCTCGTGGAGCGCGTCTTTCCCGACCTCCCGGTTCTCTCGTACGCCGAACTTCTCCCAAACGTGCGCGTCGAAGGGTTGAGCGTGATCACGTTGTAGGACCCAGGGGAAGCCCGAACCTCGCGGAACGAAAAGGGGGTTGGTTCCGTGCCCGTTCGCAAGATCGTAGGAAAGAACGTCGAGGAAGCCATGGCCCGGGCCCGCGCCGTATACGGCGACCGCGCCTTTCTTTTGGAAAGCCGCCGGAGAAGCGCGTCCCCGTGGAGTCGCCTGCTTCCCTGGCGGAGGGAGGGGGAGATCGAACTTCTCCTCTACGTTCCCGACGGATTCGACGGGGAAGGCACTCCCGGGGAAAGGGTTGCGCCTTCGGGAAAGCTTCGCACCTTTGCCGGAACTTCGGAACCCGGCGTGCGTGTCGGCGGAGGCGGGTTCGGCACGGCAAAAGGGGAAGCCGCAGCCTCGCCCTCCGGCGACGTGCTTCGGGAGCTCGAGGACCTTCGACGCTTCGTGGAACGGCTGGCAGAAAAGGCACCACCGGAGTACCCCGAAGATTTTGCGGTGTGGGCCGATCGCTTGCGCGCTCGCGGCGTGGGCGAAGCCCTTCTCGCCACCCTCTACGAAGCCTATCGGGAGGAAGACGGCGAACCCCGGGAGAAGCTCCTTCGGGCGTTTCGCGCTCGCTTTGCTCCGGCGGTGTGGCGGGGGCGCGTTCGGGATCGACCTACCGTGTTTGCCTTCGTCGGGCCGACGGGGGTGGGGAAGACGACGACGCTCGCGAAGCTCGCAGGTCAAGCCGTCCTGCGGGGAATGCGCGTCGCCCTCCTCACCGCGGATACGTACCGCATGGCGGCGGTCGAGCAGCTCGGCAAGTACGCGGGGATCCTCGGCGCGCCCATGGCCGTCGTCCGCACTCCGGAGGAAGTGGAGCGCGTCTTGGGGGAATGGGGGCGGGAGCGGGAGCTCATCCTTTTCGACACCTCGGGCCGGAACTACTTCGAAGAAGATCCGGGCCGAACCATGGAGCTCCTCGCCCCCGCACGGTCCCGAGGCGTGGTGTACGCCTTCCTCGTCGTGTCCGCCACCCAGATGCCCTCCGACCTCGAAGCGCTCTTTTCCCGCTTTGCCGATTACGCACCCGACGGTTTGGTCCTCACCAAGGTCGACGAGACGCGCACGCCGGGCCACGTCCTCGACCTCGTCCTCCGCGGTCGTCTCCCCCTCGCCTTCCTCGCCTGCGGGCAGAGCGTCCCCTTCGACCTCGCCCGCGCATCGCCCGACCTCCTCTTCGAGCTCTTCCTCACTCCGGGCCCCGTTCGCGAAGCTTGCGGTCGGTTCAAGGGCCAGGACGTGTTCCTTCGCGAGGGAAGCCCCCCGCCCTTCGGGGCTTCCGAGCAAGGAGGGGATTCCCATGGACGACTTTGACCTTTCCCAGTACCTCGCCCTCTTCCTCGAAGAGAGCCGCGAAAACCTCGACACGCTCAACGGAGAGCTCCTCCGCCTGGAGCGCGAGCCCGAAAACCGCGAGGTCGTCGCCAACCTCTTCCGCGCCGCCCACACGCTCAAGGGGATGGCCGCGACGATGGGTTTCGAGGCGATCGCCGCGCTCACCCACGAGCTCGAAGACGTCCTCGACCTCGTGCGCGTCGGTCGGCGGACGGTCGACCCCGCGCTCGTGGACGTCCTCTTCCGCGCCGTGGACACCCTCGGCGCGATGCTCGACGCCGTAGCCCGAGAAGGAAGGGACGACGTTCCCCACGCCGACGTCCTCCACCTCCTGCGCCGTCTTCGCGAAGGAGGGGAACCTCCCGCCGCATCCCCGCTTTCTCCCGAAGGAGGGTCCTCGGAACCGACCTACCCCGAAGTCTCTCCGACCTCTTTTCCTCCGTACGTCCAGGTTGTCGTCCGCGAGGCACTCCGCAAAGGGTACGGCGTCTACCGGCTGGACGTCGAGCTCGTCCCGGACGCCCTCTTGAAGGCCGCCCGAGCCTTTCTCGTCTACCGGACGGCGGAAGAGTACGGCGAGGTGCTCTACACGGATCCTCCCGTGGAGGACATCGAGGAAGAGCGGATGGGAACGGGCTTTTCCCTCCTCGTCGCTACTTCCGCCTCCCCCGAGGAACTCCGCCGAAGTGTGGCCAACGTTTCGGAGGTCGCCTCCGTGACCCTGTCCAGGGTAGCTGCGGCGGAAAGAGATGCGGAGCCGGCAGCCGAAGGCGACCCGCCCGCGCGAGAGGGCGGCAGTCCCTCCAAGGCCGGCGGAACCGGGCCTATTCCCCCGGAAGGAGGCGACACGCCCCGGGGAAGTTCTCCGGAGCGGAAGGCGCGGGAAGCTTCCGCCGAGGGCCGGGATAAGCTCGCGCAGCGGCGCATCCTGCGCGTGGACGCCGAGCGGCTGGACAAGCTCATGAACCTCTTTAGCGAACTCGTGATCGACCGCGGTCGCCTCGAACTCCTCGCCCGCGAGTCGGGACACGTGGAGCTCCAAGAGGTCGTCGAGCACATGTACCGCGTGATGGGCGAGCTTCAAATGCTCATTTTGGGCATTCGCATGGTCCCCCTCGAGCAGGTTTTTCACCGGTTTCCGCGCATGGTGCGCGACTTAGCAAGAGAATTGGGGAAGGAGGTCGAATTTGTAACCAGAGGGGAGGAGACGGAGCTCGACCGCACGGTGATCGACGAGATCGGCGATCCCCTCGTACACCTCCTCCGGAATGCCGTAGACCACGGCATTGAGACCCCCGAAGAGCGGCGTGCGGCGGGGAAGCCGCCGGTCGGCCGCATCGAGCTCGTGGCCTACCCCTCCGGAAGCCACGTGTACATCGAAGTGCAAGACGACGGCCGCGGAATCTCCCGGGAAAGAGTTCTGCGCAAGGCGGTGGAGCGGGGACTCGTTCGCCCCGAGGAGGCGGAGGCGCTAGACGACGAGGCGGCCCACCAGTTCCTCTTTTACCCCGGGTTTACGACAAAAGACGACGTAAGCGACGTCTCCGGCCGTGGGGTCGGCCTCGACGCGGTGAAGAACAAGATCGAGTCTCTGGGGGGGAGCGTGAGCGTGTTTTCCCGCGAAGGCCGCGGTACGCTCTTCCGCATCCAGCTTCCCCTCACCCTTTCGATCCTCACGACGATGCTCGTCGGCGTCGAAGGGGAGACGTACGCGATCCCCGTGGGAGCCATCGTGGAGAGCCTGCGCGTACGTCCCGAGGAGGTGCGGACCGTGGGGGGGCAGCCGGTCGTCCTCGTCCGCGATCGCCTCGTCCCCCTCGTCGACCTCGCCGCACACTTCGGATTGCGGTCTTCCGAGTCGCCGCACACGCCAAAGGAGGATGGGGAACGCCTGGTCGTCGTCATCCGCCGCGGCGAGCGATTCGCCGGCCTCGTGGTCGACCGCTTTTACGGACAACAGGAAGTGGTCCTCAAGCCCCTCGGAAGCTACCTCGCCCACATTCCCACGTTTTCCGGCGCGACGATCCTCGGCGACGGCCAAATCGCCCTCATCCTCGAACCCGCCGCCTTTTTCGCCCACTAAACCGGACCTCGAGATCGGGAGGGAATTCCCATGGAACTTCTGCGCACGGAAGGCAGAGAAGGGCGCGAGCGAGAGTCGAAATTTGTCTTCTTCCGTCTCGGGAGCGAGATGTACGGTGTCGACGTGCGGCACGTCCGGTCCATCGAACGTTTGGGCGCCGTGACGCGCGTTCCCCACGCGCCTCCGTACGTACGCGGTGTGATGAACCTGCGAGGGTCCGTGGTTCCCCTCGTCGACCTCCGGCTTCGTCTCGGATTGCCGGCGGGGGAGGTGAGCGACCGGACGCGCGTGCTCATCGTGAACCTCAACGACAAGGAGATCGGCTACATCGTCGACGAGGCGAACGACGTGCGGGACCTCACGGAGGCTTCCGTGGAGCCTACCCCCGAGGTGGCGAAGACGGACCGCAGCCGGTACCTTTCCGGCGTGGCGCGCATCGGAGAGGACCTCGTTCTCCTCCTCGACCTCACGCGCATCTTGAGCGAAGAAGAAACGCAGGAGTTGGAGGAGATGCGATGACCACCGGACGCTACCCCCCGCTGGCGCTGGACGCCCTCCGGGAAATCTTCAACATCGGAGCGCACCACGCCGCACGGGCGCTGGGGGAACTTCTGCAGGTCACCGTGTGGATTTCCGTTCCCACCTTGCGCGAGGTGGACTTTGCGGAGGTGGAGGAGATCGTCGGAGGCGAGGAGCCGCGCGTGGGTGCGTACCTCCGCTTTCAAGGAGACCTGGAAGGGAGTTTCTTTTTTCTCCTCTCCCCGAGAGACGCCCGCGCGCTCGCGCGGCGCATGACGGCTCTCCTCGCGGGAGAAACGGAGGCGCATCCGCCCCGCGAAGACGGGGAAGGGGTGCACTTTACGGAGCTCGAGTGGAGCGCCCTTGCGGAGATCGGGAACATCCTCGCAGGGAACTTCGTCGCCACCCTCTTTTCCTTCGCCTCGCTCGAAATGCGGATGAACGTGCCCGGCCTCGCGTACGACTACGCCCTCGCCATCCTCGCCGAAGGGATGCTCGCCGTCGGGGAGAGCGCGGACGAAATCCTCCTGGGAGACGCCCGCCTGAGCGCCGGCGAGCAGGAAATTCGCGGGGAGCTCGTCTTTCTCCCACATCCCCGGTCCGTGGACGTGCTCCTCGCCGCCCTCGCGGTGGACGAGGAATGAAAACGGGAAGCGTGGGGAACCGCATGGTCGGGATTCGGGGGAACGAGGGCGCAGCGCGGGGAGCGAGCTACCGCACGGATAAGGGGGGCGAGGTATGGTGATCCACGTGCCCATCGCCCACATGGCGGTGGCCCGTCCTCCCGCCAAGTTGCGAACGACGGGGCTTGGGTCTTGCGTGGGGGTCGTCCTGTACGACCCTTGGGCCCGAATCGCCGGCATGGCGCACATCATGCTTCCCCAGGCGAGCCACGGCCGCGAAGGTCCCCCCGCCAAGTTCGCCGACACGGGGATTCCCGAGCTCGTGCGGCGCATCGAAGAGGCGGGCGGCGTGCGCCGCCGGCTACGGGCCAAGATCGCCGGGGGGGCGAACATGTTTCCCCTGCTCTCCAACGAATTCTTTCGCATCGGGGAGAAGAACGTCCGCGCCGTGCGGGCGGCCCTTCAGGAGCTCCGAATTCCCGTGGAAGCGGAGGACGTGGGGGGAACCGTGGGCCGGACGATCGAGTTCGACCCGGAGAGCGGGAAGCTCACGGTTTGGACCGTTCGGGGGGAAGTAGCGGTGTTCTGAGGGGAGGGGAGGAACGTGGGGGATTCCATCCTGGAGGAGCGGAGCGAAGAGCAGATCCTTTGGGAGCGCTACATCCGCACGAAGGACGTTCGGACGGAAGAGGCGCTCGTGCGCCGCTTCATGCCGCTGGTGGATCGCGTCGTAGGGCGGGTGGCGTCGCGGCTTCCGTCGTTCGTGAGCCAAGAGGAGCTCCGGAGCTACGGGTACGTGGGGCTTCTCGAAGCCGTGCGCAAATATGAGCCCGAGCGAGGGATTTCCTTCTCCACCTATGCGATGTGGCGCATCCGCGGGGCCATCTACGACGGCCTGCGGGATCTCGATCCCTACACGCGCTCCCTGCGCGAGAAGAGCAAGAAGGTCGAGGAAATCCAATCCTTCCTCGAGCAGAAGCACCTCCGGCGCGTGGACGACGAGGAGATCGCTTCGGAGGCGAACCTCTCTCCCCGAGAGGTGGCGCGCCTGCGCCGCGAGGAACCGGAAAGTTCTTTCCCGGAGCTCGAGGACGACGAAGGACAAAAGCTCCCCTTGCCGTGGTCGGACCCCAACGCCCCCCTCCCCGAGGAAGAGGCGGAGAGAAACGAGCTTCGAGACGAGCTCGCCCGGGCCATCGAGCGCCTTCCCGAGCGCGAGCGTCTCATCCTTTCCCTCTTTTACTACGAAGGGCTCAAGTTCAACGAGATTGCCGACCTCCTCGGGTTGTCTCCTTCGCGGATTTCCCAGCTTCACGGCCGCGCCCTCGCTCGCCTGCGCCCCCTCTTGGAGCGCTACCTAGAAGGAAGGTGACGCCTTCCTCTGTACGGGCCTCCTTCCTCGCCCGATTCTCTTAGGGGGACGGACCGGCGGTTGTCGGAGAGGGGGCTTTTCGCCGCCGACGTCGGGGGAGCGGCGCTTGCGGACGGCCCCACGCGGTGCCGTCCCGGGAGGGGGAGAGACGTGCGCCTCGTCGAACTCCAGGTCGCCTTGACACGCACGCTGTACGAGGGCGTAGTACGTTCCCTCGAACTTCAGGTGCGCGAAAGCGTCCAACCCTACCTCCGGGAGCGGATGGACGTCCGGCAAAACGAAGCGGCCCTCACCCTTGCCGCTTCCCTTTCCGGCGATCGCGGTCTTCTCCCGGGAGCCCCGCCTTCCCGCACGCGAGGCGCCGGAGGCGGCTCGGGAGTCGCTCCGCATCGCGCGGGCGGCGAGGGTCGCAGAGGGGGGCGGGGGGAGGCCGGGGGAGGGAATCGGAAGGGGGATTCTCCTTCCCCTGGGATGCCGGAGGGCTCTCCGCCCGAGCGGGGCGAAACGTTCCCGCCTTCGGCAGGGACGTTGTTCGACGAACGTCTCTAGGGCGCCTCGAAATTCTGCGGCCTCTCGCTTCGGCCCCTTTCCTTGCGGGGAGGAAAGGGGCTGTGCTATAGTTACTCAGGATTTACCCACCACGTACCGTCTCCCAAACTGGGGTGCCGCGTAGGCGGTCGGGGGACGGAAGGAAACCCCATACGGAGGGGAGCGCATGGCCGTCGTGTCCATGAAGCAGCTTTTGGAGGCCGGTGTGCACTTTGGCCACCAGACGCGCCGGTGGAACCCCAAGATGGCGCGGTACATCTTCACCGAGCGAAACGGGATCTACATCATCGACCTGCAAAAGACGATGAAGCTCCTGGAAGAGGCCTACCGCTTTCTGCGCGACGTCGCGGCGGAAGGGGGAGAGATCCTCTTCGTGGGGACGAAGAAGCAGGCGCAGGAGGCCATCCGGGAGGAAGCCGAACGGGCTGGCGTGTTTTACGTGAACCACCGTTGGCTCGGCGGCACGCTTACGAACTTTCAGACGATCCAGAAGCGCATCGCCCGACTTCACGAGCTCGAGCGAATGGAAGAGGACGGCACGTTCGACGTCCTTCCCAAGAAGGAAGTCATCCTCCTTCGAAAGGAAAAGGAGCGCCTCGAGCGCTTCCTCGGCGGGATCAAGACGATGAAGCGGCTCCCGGAGGCGATGTACGTCGTCGATCCGCGGAAAGAGCGCATCGCCGTGTCGGAGGCGCGCCGCCTCGGGATCCCCGTGGTCGCCATCGTAGACACGAACTGCGATCCCGACGAGGTAGACTACGTAATTCCCGGAAACGACGACGCGATCCGCGCCATCCGCCTCATCACGGCGAAGATGGCCGATGCCGTTCTCGAAGGGCGCCGCGGGCTCACTCCCGAACCGGCGGGCAAAGTAGCGCAAGGCGCGGAGGAACCCGCCGCCGAGGAGGCAGAACCGCTCGACGAGGCGTTTTTCGCCCAACCGGAAGGCGACGCTGAGGTCTGATCATCGCCTCGACCGGGTCCGGAGGGTCCGCTTCGGGCGGAAAAGGCACCCCGGCCGCTGGCGGCGGGGAGATTTCTCGAGGAGGGACACCGCGTGACCGTACGCGCCGATCAGATCAAGGAACTTCGCGAACGCACAGGCGCCGGGTTTCTCGACTGCAAAAAGGCCCTGGAAGAAGCGGCGGGGGACATGGAGCGCGCCGTGCAGATCCTGCGCGAGAAAGGGAAGGCGCAGGCGGCAAAGAAGGCGGGGCGCATCGCCGCCGAGGGCGTCGTCGAGGCGTACATCCACGCCGGCGGCCGCATCGGCGTCCTCGTGGAGGTGAACTGCGAGACGGACTTCGTCGCCAAGACGGAGGTCTTCCGCCAGTTCGCCCGAGAAATCGCCATGCAGATCGCGGCCTTTAAGCCGCGCTACGTGCGGCGCGAGGACATCCCCGCGGAGGTCATCGAGCAGGAAAGGGCGATTTACCTCGAGCAGGCCAAGAACGAAGGGAAGCCGGAGCACATCGCCGCCCGCATCGCCGAAGGGAAGCTGGAAAACTTCTTCAAGGAAGTCGTCCTCCTCGAACAGCCGTACATCCGCGACGCAAACCGCACGGTGAAGGACCTGCTCGAAGAGGCGATCGCCAAGACGGGCGAGAAGGTAGACGTTCGCCGCTTCGTCCGCTACGAGCTGGGCGAGGGGATCGAACGGGAGGCCAAGGACTTCGCCCGGGAAGTGATGTCGCAGTTGGGCCGCGAAGGGTGAGGGAGCGTGGGGGAGGAAGAGCGCAAAGGGACGCCGAAGTTTCGCCGCGTCGTCCTCAAGCTGAGCGGAGAAGCTCTGGCCGGGGAGAAGGGCTTCGGCATCGACCCCGAAGTGCTCACCGCCGTGGCGGAAGAAATCCGCGGGGCGCGGGAGCTGGGGGTGGAGATCGCCGTCGTCGTCGGCGGGGGGAACTTCTGGCGGGGGCTTAAAGGCGCGGCCCGAGGAATCGATCGGGCGACCTCGGACTACATGGGAATGCTCGCAACCGTGCTCAACGCCCTCGCTTTGCAGGACGCCCTGGAGCGCCTCGGCGTGCCCACCCGCGTGCAGACCTCCATCGAGATGCGCGAGGTCGCGGAACCGTACATTCGTCGGCGGGCGATCCGCCACCTCGAAAAGGGGCGCGTCGTGATCTTCGCCGCGGGGACGGGGAACCCGTTCTTCTCCACGGACACCACGGCGGCGCTGCGCGCGGCGGAAATCGAAGCCGACGTGATCCTCATGGGGAAGAACCGGGTGGACGGGGTGTACACCGCCGACCCGACGGTGGATCCGACGGCGCAGAAGTACGACCGCCTCACCTACCTCGACCTTCTCAACAAAAAGCTCGGCGTCATGGACTCCACGGCATCTTCTCTCAGCATGGAAACCGAGATCCCGATCATCGTCTTCAACCTCCTCACGCCGGGCAACATCCGCCGCATCCTTCTCGGCGAGGAGATCGGAACGTTCATCGGAGGGGACGGAGATGTCCGAAGAAGTTCTTAAAGACGCCGAAGCGCGCATGGAAAAGGCGATCGAAGTCCTCCGTTCGGAGCTCGCCACCGTTCGCGCGGGACGCGCGACGCCGGCCCTCTTGGAAAAGGTGAGCGTGGACTACTACGGCGTACCCACGCCGATCCACCAGCTCGCGACGATCACCGTCGCGGACGCGCGCCTCCTCGTCGTCCAGCCGTGGGACCGCTCGGCGCTCGCGGCCATCGAACGGGCGATTCAGAAGGCGGAGCTCGGCTTGAACCCGCAAAACGACGGCCAGGTGATCCGCATCGTCGTTCCTCCCCTCACGGAAGAGCGGCGCAAGGAACTCACGAAGCTCGTGCGCCGCTTCGGCGAAGAGGCCCGCGTTGCCATTCGCAACGTGCGCCGCGATGCCATCGAGGAACTTCGCCGGCGCGAAAAGGAAGGGCTCCTCTCCGAGGACGAGTCCCGCCGCCTGCAGGAGCGCGTGCAGAAGCTCACGGACCAGATGGTGGGGCGCGTGGACACCCTCGTGGAGCAAAAGGAAAAGGAACTTCTCGAGATCTGACTTGGGATTGGCGACGCGGGACCTACTCGGCCCGCCCCCCGGCCGCACCGGGTCGGGGGGTGTCCTCTATTTGGGCGCGGTTTGGGAAGAGCTCGTGCGGGACGGAGGCGACGGAGATGTGGCCGTTCGGGCGTGGGCGCGCGCGAAAGCGGGAAGAGGTCCCTTCGGTCGATCGCCTGCCGAAGCACGTGGCGATTATCATGGACGGGAACGGGCGCTGGGCGCAGGTGCGGGGGCTTCCTCGGATTGCAGGGCACGAGGCGGGCATGCGCGCCGTTCGCCGAACGGTGCGCGCCGCCGACGAGTTCGGCATTCGCGTGCTCACCCTCTACGCCTTTTCTACGGAAAACTGGCGCAGGCCGCGGGAAGAGGTCGACTTCCTCCTCTCCCTCCCCACGCGGTTTCTCGAGGGCGATCTCCCGGAACTCAAGGAACGCAACGTGTCCGTTCGCGTGATGGGCTTCCTCGACGAACTTCCGGCGCACACGCGCGCGGCGGTAGAGCGGGCCGTGGCGGAAACGCGCGACAATACGGGGCTCATCTTGAACTTCGCCCTGAATTACGGTTCCCGCCGCGAGATCGTGCACGCGCTGCGCAGGATTTTACTCGCCGTCCAGGACGGCGAGCTCGCGTGGTCGGACGTGGAAGCGCTTCGCGAGGAAGACCTCTCTCGTTTCCTTCTGAGCGCCGGGCTGCCCGATCCCGATCTCATCATTCGGACGGGCGGGGAGATGCGGCTTTCGAACTTTCTCCTCTGGCAGGCGGCTTACGCGGAACTCTGGTTTACCCCCCGGTTTTGGCCGGACTTTACGCGGGAGGACCTCCTCGAGGCGCTCCGCGCGTACGCGGAGCGGGAACGGCGCTTCGGGGCGTTGGGGGACGGCGGTCGGCGGTAGCGCTTGCCGGTGCAGGGAGGGGAAGGCATGGCCTCGCGGGTCATCACCGCGCTCGTGGGCGGGTCCCTCGTCGTCTCGCTCGTCGTGTTGGGCGGGCCCGCCTTTTCGTTTCTCCTGCTCGTGATCTCGACGGCGGTCTTCCTCGAGTTTGCCGCCATGTACGAACGGCGCTTCTTGACCCCCCTAAACGTCCTCGGGGTTCTCTTCACCTGGGGGCTCGTCTTCGGCTACGCGTTCTCGACGAAGTTTTCCCTTCATACCCCCGAGTTCAAGGACTTTCTCTGGGTCGCCGCCTTCCTCCTCCTCTTCTTTTACGTCCTCTACCGAGAAGAAGTCTCCCTGCAAAAGCTCGCGTACGTCTTCCTCGGCGCCGTGTACATCGGTCTCGGGTTCCACTACTTTTACCTCCTGCGCGTGCTTCCCGATACGGCCGCGTACGCCCTTTTCGTCGCCTTCGTCGTCTGGGCCACGGACATCGGCGCCTTTCTCGCCGGACGTCTCTTCGGTCGCCACAAGCTCCTCCCCAACGTCAGCCCGAAGAAGACGTGGGAGGGTTCCCTAGGCGGCTTCGTCCTCGGCGTTCTCGTCGCCCTTCTTGCCGCAGGCGGGTTCCGCTTGCCGCTCTCGCTCGGGCAGGCCTTTCTCCTGGGCGGCCTCCTCTCCTTCGCAGGACAGATCGGGGATCTCATCGAATCGGCGATCAAGCGGGCCTTTCAGGTCAAAGATTCCGGTCACCTCCTCCCGGGACACGGGGGGTTCTTCGACCGCTTCGACAGCATGATCGTCGCCTACCCGATCGCGTACTTCTTCTTCCGCTTCCTTGGCCTCCTCTGAGCCTTCCGTCTCGCTTCAGGTCGTCCCCGGCGTATGCGGCCCGGGTCCGGAGGAGGGTCCACCGTCCGCGCGGGGAACGAACGAAAGGGAGATGCAGATGCGACGCGTGGTAATCCTCGGCTCCACGGGATCCATCGGGATGCAGACGCTCCAGGTCCTGGCGGAGTTTCCGGAATCGTTTGAAGTTGTAGGGTTGGCGGCGGCACGTAACGCGAGCCGTCTCGCGGAACAGGCGTGCGCGTTTCGTCCGCGCGCGGTAGCCGTCCTCGACGGGGAAACGGCGGAGGCGTTCGCCGCGGAGCTTGTGGCCCGGGGGTGTTCCCCCCTGCCGGAAATTCTCGTGGGGGAGGAGGGGTATACCGCTTTGGCCGAGCACCCGGATGCGGAGGTCGTCGTCTCCGCCCTCGTGGGGTTTTCCGGCGCGGTGCCGACGCTCGCCGCGGCGGAAGCGGGGAAGACGATCGCCCTCGCCAACAAGGAAGCCCTCGTCGCCACGGGGGAACTCCTCCTCGCGGCGCTCTCCAGGGGCGGCGGAAGGATCGTACCCGTGGACAGCGAGCACTCTGCGGTGTACCAGGCCCTTGCAGGCGAACCGCGTTCGGGAATCCGTCGCCTCATCCTCACCGCTTCTGGCGGCGCCTTCCGCCACCTCACGCGCGACGCCCTTGCCCGCGTCACGGCGGCCGACGCCTTGCGGCACCCGAACTGGGCCATGGGCCCCAAGGTGACGATCGACTCCGCGACGATGATGAACAAGGCGCTCGAGGTGATCGAGGCGCACTTCCTCTTCGACGTGCCCTACGAGGCAATCGACGTCCTCCTCCACGATGAAAGCATCGTACACGCTATGGTAGAATTTCATGACGGGAACGTGAAGGCCGTCTTGAGCGTTCCCGACATGCGCTTCCCCATCCAGTACGCCCTCTTTGCGCCCGAGCGCCCCGCAAACACCTTTCCCCGCCTCGACCTCGCGCGCGTGGGTACCTTGCACTTCCGGGCGGCGAGTTGCGACCGCTACCCCGCCCTGTGCTTGGGGTACCGCGCGGGCAAGGCAGGGGGGACGTACCCGGCGGTGTTGAGCGCGGCCAACGAGGTAGCTGTTCAGGCGCTTCTCGAGGGGAGGTTGGGGTTTCACGCCGTCGAAGACCTCCTCGCCGCCGTGCTCGACGCCCACGTCCCCATCGCGCGTCCGAGCCTCTCCGAGATCCGGGAGGCGGATCGCTGGGCGAGGGAGGAGGCGGCGCGCCGTATCGCGCGGGCGGGCGCAAAATGATCGCACGGGAGTGAAATCGGTGCCCGAACCGTTTTCCGGGATTTACGTAGCGCTGGCGATCGCCGGCGTCTTTACGCTCCTCGTCTTCGTCCACGAGTTCGGCCACTACACGTTTGCGAAGCGCGCGGGGATCTTGATCCGCGAGTTCGCCATCGGATTCGGTCCGCGCCTCGTCTCGTGGAAGCGGGGAGAAACCACGTGGAGCATCCGCCTCTTTCCCCTGGGGGGCTACGTCCGCATGGCCGGCGAAGAGGCCGAGGAAGGCGAAATCCCCGGCGGGACGCGCGTGTACCTCGTGGAGGGGCCCGACGGCCGCATCGCCCGCATCGTCCTACCGGAAGCCCTCGAGCGCGGGAAGGAGGAGACCTGGACCCGCGGGGCGAGGGAGGCAGAGGTGCGCGCTTCCCGCCTCGTCGACCACTTGGAGCTCGAGGTGGCCGATCCTTCCGGCGGGGTCGAGGTCCTGCGCGCGCGCCCCGACCTGGAAATCGTCACCGCAGAGGGACCCGTCCAGTTTGCCCCCAGGGACCGCCTCTTCGGGAGCAAGACGATCGGCCACCGGTTTGCCGTGCTGGCCGCCGGTCCCGTCTCCAACATCCTCCTGGCCCTCCTCCTCTTTTTCGTGTACTTTCTCGTGCGCGGCGTACCCAGCGACGCCCCCGTCGTAGGCGGCGTCCTCCCCGACTCTCCGGCCCAGGAGGCGGGCATCACCCCCGGGGAGCGCATCGTCGCCGTGGGGGACGTCCCCGTGCGGACGTGGGACGAACTCGGCCCCGCCGTCTCCCTGTACGCCGGCAAACCCGTGGAGGTCGCGCTGGAAAAGGACGGCGTGCGGCGCACGGTCACGCTCACGCCGGAGGTGAAGTTTTTCGTCGACCGCGCAACGGCGGGGAAGGAGCTCAAGCCGGGGGAGAGGATCCTGGCGATAGACGGCAGGCGGTTTGCGAGCCTGGCGGAGCTCGAAGCCTACCTCCAGGCGCACCGGGGAGAGCGGATCGTCGTCACCGTAGAACGCCAGGAAGGCCAGGAGCTGCGCCCCGTAGACGTCCCCTACGACCTCGCCGCGGGCGACCTCGGGGTGACCGTCCGGGGGCAGTTGGGCGTGCAGCAGGCGATCCTCCACAGTCCTTTCCTCGCGCTCGTCCGCGCCCCTGAAGAACTCTGGCGCTGGGCGGCGATGATCTTCGGCGCCTTGGGACATCTCTTCGTGGCGGAGAACCCGCTTGCGGAGATCGGCGGACCCGTGCTCATCATGTCTACGACGGGGGAGATGGCGAAACGCGGGTTGGAGGCCCTCCTCTTCTGGACCGCCCTCCTCAGCCTGAACCTCGGGATCTTCAACCTGATCCCCATCCCCGCCCTCGACGGTGCGCGGATCCTCTTTCTCGGGGTAGAGTGGGTGCGGGGGCGCCCCCTCGACCCGGCCAAGGAAAACCTCATCCACCTCATCGGCTTCGCCTTTCTCCTCCTCTTCATCCTCGTCGTCACGTGGAAGGACGTACAGATGCTCTTGGGCGGATGACCTTAGATCCGGGGTTTCGCGGCACCTTTGCCCGGACTGTGCGCATCCGGGGCCGGTCGCCGCATTCCCGCGAAGGGGGAGGGGACGGGAGTGTACCGTCGGACGGAAACGAGACCCGTGTGGGTAGGGGGCGTGCGCATCGGCGGACAGGACCGCGTCGTGATTCAGTCCATGACGACGACGGACACGCGGGACGTTCGCGCCACCTTGACGCAAATTCGCCGCCTTGCGGACGCGGGCTGTGAGATCGTGCGCCTCGCCGTCCTCGACGAGGCGGCCGCCGAGGCGCTCCGGGAAATCGTCCGCGAGTCGCCCCTGCCCGTCGTCGCCGACATCCACTTCGATTACCGTCTGGCCCTTCGGGCGATCGACGCAGGGGTGCACAAGATCCGCCTCAATCCGGGAAACATCGGCGGGCGCGAGCGCGTGCGCGCCGTCGTCGCCGCGGCCCGCGAGCGTCGGATCCCCATCCGTATCGGGGTGAACTCGGGCTCCGTGGAGCGAGATCTCCTCGAAAAGTACGGGTCGCCTACCGCCGAGGCGATGGTGGAAAGCGCCCTCCGGCACGTGGAGATCCTCGAGGAGGAGGGATTCACGGACATCGTGATTTCCCTGAAGTCCTCGGACGTACCGACGATGGTCGCCGCTTACCGGAGGATGGCCGAGCTTCGGCCCTACCCCCTCCACGTGGGCGTGACCGAGGCGGGGACGTTCTTCGCCGGTGGAATTAAGAGCGCGATCGGAATCGGCGCCGTCCTCCTGGAAGGTCTGGGGGATACGATGCGCGTCTCCCTCGCGGCCCCCCCGGAAGAAGAGATCCGGGTGGCCAAGGCGATCTTAAAGGGCGTGGGCATTCCCGCAGGAGAGCCCGTGGTCGTCGCCTGTCCGGCGTGCGGTCGGGCGCGGATCGACCAGATCGCCCTCGCGAACCGTGTCGAGGAAGCGGTCCGCCACCTCAAGGTGCCGATCAAGATCGCCGTGATGGGTTGCGCGGTGAACGGCCCGGGAGAGGCGCGAGAGGCCGACGTCGGCGTGGCCGGCGGACGGGGAGAAGGGCTCATCTTCCGCAAGGGTCGCGTGATCCGCAAGGTTCCCGAGACGGAACTCTTCGAGGCGCTCATGGAAGAAGTCGAGCGCGTGGCGGCCGAGTGGGAACGGGAAAACGCGCCTACGCCCCGACCTCTGCCGTGAGGGCGCGGGGGCCTTCCCCGAAGAGCGCCGCAGAACTCGGATTCTCGCGGAAGAAGAGGTGAAAGCATGCGCCAATCTGCACTCTACGCCCCGACGTTGCGCGAAGATCCCAAAGAAGCCGAGGTCACGAGCCACAGACTCCTCCTCCGGGGCGGGTACGTGCGGCAGGTGGCGAGCGGAGTGTACGCCTACCTCCCCCTCGCCCACCGCGTCCTCCGGAAGATCGCGCGGATCATCGAAGAGGAGATGGACCGCGCCGGCGCACAGGAGCTCCTCCTCCCCGTGATCCAGCCCAAAGAGGTGTGGGATGCTTCCGGACGTTGGGAGACGTTCGGGCCGCTCATGTTTCGCGCCGAGGACCGCCACGGACGGCCTTTCGCCCTCGGTCCTACGCACGAGGAGCTCATCACCGCCCTCGTGCGCGACGAGGTACGGAGCTACAAGCGCCTCCCCTTGCGGCTCTACCAAATTCAGACCAAGTTCCGCGACGAATACCGGCCGCGCTTCGGGCTCTTGCGCGGACGGGAGTTTCTCATGAAGGACGCCTACTCCTTCGACCGCGACGAGGAAGGTCTGGAGGCGAGCTACTGGGCGATGTACCGCGCCTACGAGCGAATCTTCCGACGCCTCGGCGTAGAGGCACGGGCGGTGCTCGCGGACACGGGGGCCATGGGCGGATCCG
Source organism: Brockia lithotrophica (assembly GCA_003050565.1). NCBI lineage: Bacteria > Bacillati > Bacillota > Bacilli > Thermicanales > Thermicanaceae > Brockia > Brockia lithotrophica. Next base: position 244,305 of record PEBW01000002.1, on the reverse strand, counting down.
AGAGCCACGAGTTCATGATCCTCGCGGACGTCGGCGAGGACACGATCGCCTACTGCCCGCGGTGCGACTACGCCGCAAACGTCGAGCGGGCGGAGGTCGTCTTTCGAGAAGAGGGTCCGCCGGAGGAGCCGATGGAACCCCTCCGGCGCGCTCGTACGCCGGGGGCGCGGACGGTAGCCGAGCAGGCCGCGGCACTCGGCCTGCCTCCGGAAAAGATCATCAAAAACGTGGTCTACGTAGCCGACGGAGAGGTCGTCGTCGTCCTCGTGCGCGGCGACCACGAGGCAAACGAGGCGAAGGTGCGCCGCCTCCTCAGAGCGGAGACGCTCGAGATGGCCGACGAGGACACGATCCGCCGCACGTTCGGTGCGGGGCCGGGGTTTGTCGGGCCCGTCGGGGTGGTCGGCGTTCGGTTCTTTGCGGACCACGCCGTCCGCACGCTGCGCAACGCCTCCACGGGGGCGAACCGCGACGACGAGCACTTCCTCGGCGTAAACCCCGGCCGCGACTTTGAACCCGAAGGCTACTACGACCTCAGGACCGTGCAGGAGGGAGACGTCTGCCCGAAGTGTGGCGCCCCCCTCCGCTTCGCCCGCGGAATCGAGGTCGGCCACGTGTTCAAGCTCGGGACGAAGTACAGCGAAGCCCTGGGGGCCACGTACCTCGACGAGGAAGGTCGCGAACGCCCGATCGTCATGGGAAGCTACGGAATCGGCGTCTCCCGCCTCGTTCAGGCGATCGTCGAACAGAGCCACGACGAAGACGGGATCATCTGGCCTTTGAGCGTCGCCCCGTACGAGGTGCACCTCCTCGTGACGAACGTGGCCGAGCCGGAACTTCGGGAGGCGGGGGAACGCCTCTACGAAGAGCTCACGCGCCGAGGCGTCGAGGTCCTCTACGACGACCGCCCAGACCGCGCAGGCGTGAAGTTCAAGGACGCTGACCTCTTGGGCATCCCCTACCACGTCGTCGTGGGGGCGCGCACGCGGGAAGGAGGCGTCGTGGAGTGGAAGGAGCGCCGGACACGCGCCGTAGAACCCATCCCCCTCGCGGAGGCGGCGGAGGCGATCGCCACCCGCGTCGCCGAAGCGCGGCGGGCCTTTTCCGCCTGAGGCCTTGGGTCTTCGCTCGGTCGACGGAACGTGCACCGCGTACGGCGGGGGCGCGTTTTCCGCGGAAGGGATGAACGGAATGGACGAGCGGTTGTTTCGCCTTCTCAGGGAGTTCACCCCGGAATACGCGGACGGAGAGCCCTCGAGAGAACTGCATCACATCTTGGTGCGGGCGGAGCTGAGGCGCCTCGAGGTCGTACGCCGCAAGCGGCTGTGGCGCCTGCGCCTTGCCGTGCCCGCGTTTCCGCCCATTGTCCCCTACCTCACGTGGGGACGGACGCTTGCCGCGCGCCTTCGCGACCGAGTCGGGCTCCGCCTCGACCTGCGCCCCGAGTACCCCGCGCCTTTCGACCCTGCATCCCTCCTCGCGGAGGTCTCCCGCGACATACGGGAGTGGGCGGCGGCCTCCGAAGACCTCGCGGCGTACGCCCGCGGATTTCGCCTCGCGTTCGACGGGCGGGCGGGCGTGCTCGTCGTGCACTTTTCGTCGGCGGCGGGTCTTCCCTCGGAAGACGGGATCGAAGAGCTCGCCGCCTACGTCCGGTGGCTGTTCGGCTTGCCCGTCCGCAAGGTTCTCCCCGTGGACGACGAGGCGCAGGCGGCAGGCGGTTTGTCGCGCGGGGGGTCCGACCTCCTCGCCGAGGGAGAAAGGGAGGTGCGCCGCCCGCGCTCTCCCCGCAGGAACTCGGCGGAGCCGAACAACGGAACGCCCCTTTTGGCCATCGAGGAGCTTACGGAGGATATGCCCCGCGTAGCCGTGGAGGGCACGATCTTCGCCGTGGAGACGCGGCCCGTAAAGTCCGGCGGAACGCGCTACATCTTTAAGATCACGGATGGGACGGACAGCATCGCCGTCAAAATCTTTCCCCGGGACGAAGCAGAGGAAGAGCGCTTTCGCAGCCTCGTCCCGGGGATGGCCCTCCGCGCCGAAGGCAACGTCCACTACGACACGTACGACCAGGACTTCGTCCTGAGCGCGCGCCGGATCGAGGCGATCGAGCGCCCCAAACGTCTGGACCTCGCCCCCGTTCGCCGCGTGGAGCTCCATCTGCACACGGCGATGAGCGCCATGGACGCGCCGCTCAAAGTTGCCGACGCCGTCCGCCGGGCCGCCGAGTGGGGGCACGGCGCTTTGGCGATCACGGATCACGCCGTCGTCCAGGCCTTTCCCGAAGCGTACGAACTCGGGAAGGCTCTCGGCGTAAAGGTGATCTACGGCCTGGAAGCTTACCTCGTGGACGATGCCGTGCCCATCGTCCACGACCCGGAGCCCCGGGACCTCCTCGAGGACACGTACGTCGTCTTCGACGTGGAGACGACGGGGCTCTCCAGCGAGTTCGACGCGCTCATCGAGATCGCCGCCGTGAAATTCCGGGGCGGGGAAGTCGTAGAGACCTTCCAGACCTTTGTCGACCCGAAGCGTCCCCTTCCTCCCAAGATCGTCGCCCTCACGGGGATCCGCGAAGAGGACCTCGCGGGGGCACCTTCGGAAAAGGACGCCGTTAACGCCTTTCTGGCGTTTGCGGGAGACGCGACGCTCGTCGCCCACAACGCCCGCTTCGACGTCGGCTTCCTCCAGGCGGCCCTCCGGCGCATGGGGCAACCGCCACTCAAGAGGCCCGTCGTCGACTCCCTCGAGCTCGCCCGCCTCCTCCTCCCCAACCACCGCAACCACCGCTTGGACACGCTCGCGGAGACCTTCGGCGTCCCCCTCGAGCGGCACCACCGCGCGCTCGACGACGCGGCGGCGACGGCGCAGGTCTTTTGGCAGCTCCTCGGACAGGTCGTGGAAGAACGAGGAATCCGCACGCAGGACGCCCTGGCCCGCCAGGCCGACGCCCGCGGTGCCGGAGCTTCGCGCGCCCGGCCGTACCACGCTACGCTCCTCGCGACGAGCGAGGAAGGACTGCGCAATCTCTACCGGCTCGTCACCTTGAGCCACACGGAGTACTTCTACCGGGTGCCTCGGATCCCCAAGAGCGTCTTGGAAGCGCACCGGGAAGGCCTCCTCGTGGGGAGCGGGTGCGAGGAAGGCGAGGTGTTTGAAGCGGCGTTAAACAAGGGACCGGACGTCCTCCGCGGGGTCCTCGAGTTTTACGACTACGTGGAGCTTATGCCGCCCGATCTCTACCTCGCGCAAGTAGAAGACCTCACGGAAGACCGCCTGCGGGAGGTCTTTTCCAAGCTCCTCTCCCTCGCCCAAGAGCTCGGGAAACCGGTCGTCGCCGTGGGCAACGTCCACCATTTGGAGCCGGAAGACTTGGTCTTCCGCAAGGTCCTCCTCGTAAACCAAAACGGAGTCCCCACCAAGGATCCGCAGAAGATCGGCTCGGCGTACTACCGCACGACCGAGGAAATGCTCGAGGCATTTCGTCCGTACGTCGGGGAGCGGGCGGAGGAGATCGTCATCCACAATCCCCGCCGCATCGCCGACGAGATCCCCGAACTTCGCCCGTACCCCGAGGGGCTCCACACTCCGGAACTCCCCGGTGCGGAAGAGGAGCTCCGGGAGCTCGCCTACCGCGAGGCGCACCGCCGCTACGGAGATCCTTTGCCCGAGGTCGTCGCCGCTCGCCTCGAACGCGAACTCACGAGCATCGTCCGCGGTGGGTACGCCGTCGTGTACATGAGCGCCCAGCGCGTGGTCCAGAAGTCCCTTGCCGACGGCTACCTCGTCGGATCGCGGGGATCCGTGGGCTCGTCCCTCGTCGCCCACCTCATCGGGATTACGGAGGTCAACCCCCTCCCTCCGCACAAGGTCTGCCCCCGCTGCCACTACTTTGAGCTCGTGCCCCCGGCAGAGGTGGGTTCCGGCTTCGACCTCCCGCCGGAGACCTGTCCGCGCTGCGGGGCGCCGCTTCACCGGGACGGGCACGACATTCCCTTCGAGACCTTCATGGGCTTTGAAGGGGACAAGGTGCCGGACATCGACCTGAACTTTTCCGGGGAGTACCAGGCTCAGGCCCACCGCTTTGTGGAAGAGCTCTTCGGTCCGGCGTACGTCTTTCGCGCGGGGACGATTTCGACCGTTGCCGAGCGCACGGCCTTCGCCTTTGCCCGCGCCTACGGAGAAAAGACGGGCCGCAGGCTGCGCAAGGCGGAGCTCGAACGCCTCGCCCAAGGGATCATCGGCGTAAAGCGCACGACCGGGCAACATCCCGGGGGGCTCATCATCGTGCCGCGCACCCGGGACGTCCACGAGTTCACCCCGGTGCAGCACCCGGCGGACGACCCGAGCTCCGGCGTGCGGACGACGCACTTCGATTACAACGCCCTGAGCGATCACCTCCTCAAGCTGGACATCCTCGGCCACGACGACCCGACGATACTCCGGATGCTCCAGGACTTCACGGGCATCGACCCCCGGAGCGTCCCCGTCACGGATCCGGAGGTCCTCGCCCTCTTTCGCGGGACCGAAGTCCTCGGGCCGGACGTGCTCCTCGAGGTGATCGACGTGCGCACGGGGACGTTGGGGATTCCCGAGTTCGGCACGCCGTTTGTCCGGCAGATGCTCGAAGAAACCCGGCCCGCGAGCTTCGCGGAGCTCGTGCAGATCTCCGGGTTGAGCCACGGGACGGACGTCTGGCTCGGCAACGCCCGCGACGTGATCCAGAGCGGGGAAGCCACGCTCCGAGACGTCATCGGCTGTCGCGACGACGTCCTCGTCGACCTCACCCACAGGGGGATTCTCGCCCAGCGCGCCTTCAAGATCATGGAACAGGTGCGCAAGGGAAAGGGCCTCACGCCGGACGACGAGGCGCTCATGCGCGAGCACGGAGTTCCCGAGTGGTACATCCGCTCCTGCAACAAGATCAAGTACCTCTTCCCCAAGGCCCACGCCGTGGCGTACGTCCTCATGGCCCTGCGCATCGCCTACTTCAAGGTATACCACCCCGCGGCCTTCTACGCGGCAATCCTCACGACGCACGCCGCCGACCTCGACCTCCCCCTGGCGCTTCGCGGGCGTGACGTCGTGCGCCAGAGGATTCTCGACCTCAAGGCCAAGGGGAACGAACTTACGGCGAAGGAGCGGGGCGCCCTCACCGCCCTCGAACTCGTCTACGAGATGCTCGGGCGGGGGATCGGCCTTTTGCCGGTCGACCTCGAGCATTCCGACGCTCGACTGTTCCTCCCCCTGGAGGACAAGCTTCTCCCCCCCCTTACGGCGGTGCCCGGACTCGGCCTCGCTCAGGCGGAAAAGGTCGTTCGCGCTCGGGCGGAGCGCCCCTTTTCCTCGCTCGCCGACCTCAAGGAACGGACGGGGCTATCCCGCAACGTCGTCGACGCCCTCGCGGAACTCGGCTCCCTCGCGGCGCTCCCGGAGACGGACCAGCTCACCCTCTTCTGACCACAAGCCCGTCTGTCCCTTCCTTCCCGCCGCGCTCCCGCACTTCCCCCTTGTGGACGGCCGTGGTACACTGAAGGAGAATCGGGAGAAACGTGTGGGATCGCTTTCTAGGAGGAGGACGCGGGTTGACACGCAACGCTACGACCATTCACTTCACGGACGAACTCGTCAAGGAGGTCGACGAGCGCGGTCCGCGCAACCTCGTCGTCGACCGCGACCTGAGCCGGTTGTACATGCTCTACAAGCGGGTCCTCGCGAACCTCAAGCTCACGCTGGACGACGCCCGCTTCATCTACGAGGCGATTCGGGGGATGTCCTTTGAAGTCCCCCGCATCCACACCTCCGCCCTCCTCGCGGCAAGCCTGAGGGGGGCGATCCTCGAGCGCGGGCTGGACAAGACCTTCGGCATCGACGGGAACGCCTTCGTGGAGCGGGTGCGCCGCTGGGACGAGGTCGCCTCCCTCGCCGTCATCGACGCCGTAGAGCGCCTGTCGTACGGGAAGGCCTTTGAGGGGTTGAGCGAGGACGAGGCCCTGCGCGAGGCCTTTCAGGTTCGCGGCTAAGGAAGTTTCGCGGCCGAACTCCCCATCCCGCGTTCGCGAAAAGGCAGAGGAACGAGGGTGGCCGTTTTCGGGCTTCTCCCCTTGTTCCTCTGCGACGTCTTCGCGTACAAATAAGACCAACCCCCGAGTCGGTGCATGGGTGTCCTCGTATTTTCGGAGAAAAGGCGATGGGGAGGTGCACGTTCATGAGCGGTCTCGCCCTCGTAATCCTGGCTGCCGGGATTTTTGCCCTCGCCTACCGCTTTTACGGCGCCTTCCTGGCGGCCAAGGTCCTCGCCTTTGACGAGAACCGCACGACTCCCGCGTACCGCTTCGAAAACGGCGTGGACTACGTGCCCACGAACAAGTGGATCGTCTTCGGGCACCACTTCGCCGCCATCGCCGGTGCCGGGCCGCTCATCGGCCCCGTGCTCGCCGCCCAGTTTGGATACCTCCCCGGGTTTCTCTGGATCGTCATGGGGTCGGTCCTCGCGGGCGGCGTCCACGACCTCGTGGTCCTCTTCGCCTCCATGCGCCACGACGCGAAGTCCATCATCGACATCACGCACAAGGAAGTCGGCCGCCTCTCCGGGGTGGCGACGGCCATCGCCGTCCTCCTCATCCTCGTGATCGCCATGGCGGGTCTCGCCCTCGTCGTCGTGAACTCCCTCTACCACAGCGTCTGGGGGACGTTCACCGTCGGCATGACGATCCCCATCGCCCTCCTCATGGGGGCGTACGTGCGCTGGCTTCGCCCGGGCAAGATCGGGGAGATGACCGTCCTCGGCGTCCTCCTCCTCGTCCTCGCCGTGTGGGCGGGTCCCTACGTGGCCAACTCCCCGTTTGCCCACTGGTTCAACTTCAGCCGGGAGCAGCTCACCGTCCTCCTCGCGATCTACGGTTTCGTGGCGGCGGTGCTGCCCGTCTGGCTTCTCCTCGTCCCGCGGGACTACCTGAGCACGTTCATGAAGCTCGGGGTGATGCTGGCCCTCGCCGTGGGCGTGATCCTCGTGAACCCGACGATCCACATGCCCGCGGTGACGGAGTTCGTGAACGGCGGCGGCCCCATCGTACCCGGGAAGGTCTGGCCGTACCTCTTCATCACGATCGCCTGCGGCGCCCTCTCCGGCTTCCACGCCCTCATCGCCTCCGGCACGACTCCCAAGATGATCCGCAACGAAAAGGACATGCTTCCCATCGCCTACGGCGCCATGCTCGCCGAAGGATTCGTGGCGGTCATGGCCCTCATCGCCGCCACGAGCCTCCTCCCCGAGGACTACTTCGCGATCAACGTACCCCCTGAGGTCTACGAAAAGCTGGGCATGCACGTCCGGGAGCTTCCCGTCCTCTCCCAGATGGTCGGCGAAGAGCTCGCCGGGCGCACGGGCGGCGGGGTATCTCTCGCCGTGGGGATGGCCTACATCTTCGAAAAGATTCCCTTCCTGAGCGGGCTCATGTCCTACCTCTACCACTTCATCATCATGTTCGAAGCGCTCTTCATCCTCACGACGATCGACGCCGGCACGCGGGTCGGCCGCTACCTCCTCCAAGAGGCGGGCGGGCTCGTCTGGAAGCCGCTCCGCGACCACAACTGGTGGCCGGGGATTCTCATCACGAGCTTCCTCTTCTCCTTCACCTGGGGATACCTGGTTTACAACGGAAGCATTACGACGATTTGGCCGCTCTTCGGCACGTCCAACCAGCTCCTCGGCGCCATCGCCCTTGCCTTGGGGACGACGGTGCTCATCAAGAAGCGCAAGCTCCAATACGTGTGGGTCACCTTTGTGCCCTTCGTCTTCGTCGCCGCCACCACGCTGTACGCCGCCTACCTCAACATCGTCACGAACTACCTCCCCAAGGGGGACTACCTCCTCGTGGGGTTGTCGCTCCTCATCATCCTCCTCGCCGTGACGATTCTCGTGGACTCCTCCATCAAGTGGGTTCGCTGGATCCGGGGGATCTTGCGGCGGGAGCCGGCGCTCATGCAGGCGACCGTGTTCGACTGATCCCGGGCACACCGGGGGAGCGGATCTCCGCCGGTGCGTTCCGCAACTTACCCTGGAAGGCGAGACGGCGGGAAAGGAGGGGGGATGCGCGGTGCGCGTGAGCGAAGCGGCCCAGCGCCTCATCCGCGAAAAGGGCGGAAGCGTCTACGTGCGCAAGTACGAAATCTTGAACGGGTGCGTCGTCCCCAACTACGAACCCGTTCTCGCCTTCGGGGAGCCGCCGGCGGGGGAGCGGGACCGCTACACCCTGTACACCGTCGGCGACGTCAAGGTGTACGTGCACCAAAACGTGCTCCTCACCCCGGACCTCCTCTTGGACACGCGCCGCATCCTCGGTCGGGATCGCCTCGTGCTCCGCGGGTGGAAGGTGTTTTAAACTCGTCCGCGTCCGGGAATCCCGCGCGGGATGCGCGGGGAAGCCGGCTCCGAGAGGCGCCGGAGAGGCGCAAACACACCTTGCGGGGCACCGGAGGATATGGTATAGTGTCGCTGGAGTCGTCGGAGAGATCTCGGAAGAGTGGGGCAGCCCACTCTTCTTTTTTGCGAGGGGAAGGCCTTGCGCGGCGATCGCCTGAGTTCCGAAGAACGCGAAAGGGAATTGGAGCACCTCGTGGAGTCCGTCGTCGGAGATATGGGGTACGTCCTCGTGGACGTGGCCGAAGTGCGGGAGCGGGCCAACCTCGTCGTGCGCGTGGCCATCGACCGTCCGGAGGGCGGAATCACCTTGGGAGAAATCGAACGCGTGAGCCTCGCTCTGGGCGATGCCCTGGACGTTGCCGCCCTGTACGACCACCCGTACCTCTTGGACGTCACCTCGCCCGGGCTCGACCGCGAGCTGCGCACGGAACGAGAGTTTCGTTGGGCGGAGGGGAAGCCCGTACGCCTGATCACGCGGGAACCGGTGGAAGGTGCGAACGTCTGGGAGGGGGTCCTCCGCGCGGGTTCCGATCCCCTCGTCCTCGAAGTGGAGGGACGGAAGCTCGAAATCCCCAGACGGCTCGTGAAGCGGGCGCGTCTGAACATACCCTTGTGACGTGTTCGCGGGGGACGGCTCGCTTTGGGATGCTTCGGCGCGTATGCAGGTGCCGGACGACGGGTCCGGCGACATGGTAGGGCGTGTACAAGAGGGGGATTGGGGATGCGCGGGATCAACGCGGACTTTCTAGAAGCGCTGGATCTGCTCGAGCGGGAGAAAGGCATTTCGCGCGAGGCCCTGCTCGACGCCGTCCGTCAGGCGCTCGTCGCTGCGTACAAAAAGCACTACCACGGGAACCCCAACGTCCGCGTGGACATCGACGAGCGTGCGGGCACCCTGCGTGTCGTGGCGCTCAAGCGCGTCGTGGAAACCGTCGAGGATCCGTCGACGGAGATTTCCCTCGAGGAGGCGCGGCGCATCGATCCTTCGGTTTCGCCGGAGGATACGCTCGAAGTGGAAGTCACGCCGCAGAACTTCGGACGCGTGGCGGCCCAGACGGCGAAGCACGTCGTCACCCAACGCCTTCGGGAGGCGGAACGCGAGCTCCTCTACGAGATGTACGCGCCGCGGGTAGGGGAGCTCCTCACGGGCACGGCGCGCCGGGAGGACGCTCGGTACGTATACGTCGACCTCGGCCGCGGAGAGGGGCTCCTTCCGCGCAACGAGCTCCTTCCCGGGGAGACGTACCGGCCGGGGGAGCGCGTGAAGGCCGTCCTCGCCAAGGTCGAGCGCACGTCCAAGGGCCCCCTCCTCTACCTGTCGCGCACGGCCCCGGAGATGCTCAAGCGCCTCCTGGAGCGGGAGGTTCCGGAGATCGCGAGCGGGATCGTGGAGATCCGCGCCGTAAGCCGCGAACCCGGCGAGCGTTCCAAGGTAGCCGTGTACTCCCGCCACCCCCACGTTGACCCGATCGGGACGTGCGTCGGGCCCAAAGGCGCCCGCATTCTCGCCGTATCCGAGGAGCTCGGGGGCGAGCGCATCGACGTCATCCGCTACTCTCCCGACCCCGCGGAGTTCATCAAAAACGCCCTGAGTCCGGCACGTGTCTCCGACGTGCGCTTTCTCGGAGAGCGCGTGGCGCGGGTGATCGTGCCCGACGACCAGTTTTCCCTCGCCATCGGCCGCCGGGGGCAAAACGCCCGCCTCGCCGCCCGGCTCACGGGCTACAAGATCGACATCCGCAGCGAGAGCGACGCCGCCGACGTCGACGGGCAGGAAGAAGTACCGGTGGCGGGAGGTTCTGCCGCGTCGCGCGAAGGGTCTTCCTCGGGGGAGGTGGTCGAGTCCCTCGGGGAGGGAGATTTCTCGAACGCCGACGGCGGCGTGCAGGCGTAGTCTACGGGGGGATGGTCGTGAAGCACGTTCCCATGCGAACCTGCATCGGATGTGGGGAAGAGCGTCCCAAGGCTTCCCTCGTCCGCCTCGTGCGCACGCCGGTGGGTGAAGTCGCCGTCGATCCGACCGGCAGGCGCCCGGGACGCGGCGCATACCTCTGCCCGTCGCGTGAATGCTTCCTGCGCGCGCGCAAGCGGCGGGCGTTCTCCCGCGCCTTTCGCACGGAGGTTTCGGAAGCGGCGCTCGCGAAACTCGAAGCAGAGTGGGAGGCGTATCTCCTTGCCCGGGAAACGGAGACGACATCCGGCGCATCCGGCAGAGCCCGCGCCGCAAGCACCCCGAAAGGAAGCGAGGAAACCGGAGAAGCCTCCTCGCCCGCGGGCGCCGAAACCTAAGCGCCCGGGTGTGGATCCGGTGCGAAGGCGAACGGACGGACGCGCTCCCTCGGCGCCGAAAGCGGGACGGCCGCGCGGCGGAACGGTGCGCGAGCTCGAACGCGTCCCGATCCCCGTGTACCAGCTGTTGGGGCTGGCGCACCGCGCCGGACGCCTCCTTGCGGGCGAGGAGGCGGTACGCGCGGCCTTGCGGTCCGGAAAAGTTCGCCTCATCCTCCTCGCGGGCGACGCGTCTCTGCACACGCGGGCGCGCTTTACGGGACCCGGCACGGCGGGCGTCGTGGTCCTCGTCGGGGGCAGCCGGCGGGACCTCGGAGCGGCGATCGGAAAGGGCGAAAGGGTGGTGGTGGCCCTCACGGATCCGGGATTTGCACGACGCATCCTCCGGGAAGTGGAACTCAAGGAGGTGGGTGAATGAAGAAACTTCGCGTGTACGAGTACGCCCGCGAGCTCGGGATGACGAGCAAGGAAGTCATCACGATGATGCGGCGGCTCGGGATTTCCGTGCAGAACCACATGAGCCTCGTGGACGAAGAGGCGCGCGCAAAAGTCGAGGCCTTCTTCGCCGAGGTGCGAAAGAAGGCCGCCCTGGAAAAGCTACGGGAGGAGAAGCGGCAGGCCGCCCAGATGCAGACGTCCACGGCTACGGCTACCCTACCGCCCGAGGAGACTTTGGGTGGGGAAGCGAAGAGGGAGGAGTCCGCGCAAGAGGAGCGGGCGGAAGTTTCGCGGATCGAGCGAGGGACGCAGCCCCCCCTGCGTGAGGGCGAAGAGGAAACGTCGGTTCGACCGGCGAAGGCCGTTCCTCCTGGGGAGGAGGCCGAACCCTCGGGTACGGAACTCGAGGGGCGAGGAGAAGTTGGGGAGACGGTACCTGCGGGGGGAGCGCGCGTGGAAGGAACGACGACGCAGACGGAACGCGCGGCGAGCGGCAAATCCGCCGCCGAACCAGAGGTCGACCTGAGCCACCTCAAGCGCAAGCGCCGGCGGAACCGAGGGAAGCGGAAGGCCGAACGCCCCGCCACCCCTCCTGCGACGGAAGAACGGGCGCCCGTCGTCTCCCGCGAAGAGCGGGGGACGGCCCAGCCTGCGGTGCGGGAAGCCCTCCCTCACGCCGCGGCAGAGAACAAGGTTTCGGAAGAGCCTGCAGCCGCTCCGCCGACACCCGCACAGCCTGCGCCTTCGGCGGCCGCGCCGGCGAAGCCCGAACTTCCCGCTCCGCGCAAGCGCGTGATCGAGCCGCGCAAGCGCGAAGCGCGGCCCGCGCGGGAGACGCGGCCTGAATCCGCCGGACCCGCGGCCGAAGGCCGGCCGAGCCGGGAAGCCCGCCCGGCGGGGCGTAGGCCTGCGGCGCGCAAGCTCGTCGTTCCCAAGCCGCCCGCAGAGGCACAAGAAGAAAAGGTGGAACGCCGCCGGCCCCACACGGCCAAGAAGGAGAAGGGAGCAGAGGCCGAGGTCTCCAAGAAGGAGCGGAAGCCGGGTAAGAAGGGGGTCATCCGCGAGCGCCTCACGGAGATCTTGGACGACTTCGTGGGCGTCGAGACGGACGTCGTCGAAGCCGCCCCTGCGCGCCGCCGCCGTTCGAAGCCCAAGCGGCGGACGTTGCAAGGGGCGGGCGAGCGCCCACAGGTGCGTCCGGAGAAGGTCACCCTGGGGGACCGGATCACGGTTGCCGAACTCGCGGAACGCGCGGGTCTGGAGGCGTCGGAAATCATCAAGAAGCTCTTCCTCTTGGGCACCGTGGTGACGATCAACCAGGAGATCGACTTCGACACGGCGGCCCTCGTCCTCGCCGACTTCGGCATCGAAGCCGAGCGCGAAACCCACGTGGACATTACGGAATTCGAAGCGTACGAAGACGAAGATGCGCCGGAAGACCTCGTACCTCGTCCGCCCGTGGTCACGGTCATGGGTCACGTCGACCACGGCAAGACGACCCTCTTGGACGCCATTCGGCATTCCCGCGTTGCGGCCCAGGAGGCGGGGGGAATCACCCAGCACATCGGCGCGTACCAGGTGGAGGTCGGCGACCGCAAGATCACCTTCCTCGACACCCCGGGGCACGAGGCCTTTACCGCCATGCGCGCCCGGGGGGCGAAGGTGACGGACGTCGTCGTCCTCGTCGTCGCCGCGGACGACGGCGTGATGCCGCAGACGGTGGAGGCGATCGACCACGCGAAGGCGGCGGGCGTTCCGATCATCGTGGCGATCAACAAGATCGACAAACCCGACGCCCGACCCGAGCGTGTCAAGCAGGAGCTCACGGAATACGGACTCATCCCCGAAGAGTGGGGCGGGGATACGATCTTCGTCCCCGTTTCCGCCCTCAAGCGCCAGGGGATCGACGAGCTGCTCGAGATGATCCTCCTCGTCGCCGAACTGCGCGAGCTCAAGGCGAACCCCAACCGGCGCGCCCGCGGCGTGGTCCTCGAGGCCCGACTCGACCGCGGACGCGGTCCCGTCGCCACGCTTCTCGTGCAAAACGGGACGCTCCGCCAAGGCGACGCCCTCGTCGTCGGGACGATGTTCGGGCGCGTGCGCACGATGACCGACGACCGCGGCCGTCCGCTCAAGGAGGCTCCGCCGTCGACGCCGGTGGAGGTCACGGGGCTCGAAGGGGTGCCCGAGGCCGGCGACGCCTTCATGGTCTTCGAAGAAGAGGAGGCGCGCGTGATCGCCAAGGCGCGCGCGGAGCGGCGCCGCGAGCGCGAGCTCGCCCGCACGCGCATCGACCTGGAAAACGTCTTCGACCGCCTCCAGGCGGGGGAACTCAAGGAGCTCAACGTGATCCTCAAGGCCGACGTTCACGGCTCCGTGGAGGCGCTGCGCTCGGCTCTGGAGCGCATCCAGGTGGACGGGGTGCGGGTCAACGTCGTCCACGCCGGGGTGGGGGCGATCACGGAGTCGGACGTCAACCTCGCCCTCGCGTCCCACGCGGTGATCATCGGCTTCAACGTGCGTCCGGACGCGAACGCCCGCCAGCTGGCGGATCGGGAAAAGGTCGACATCCGCCTCTACCGCGTGATCTACGAGGCGATCGAGGAAATCGAGCGCGCGCTCAAGGGGATGCTCGAACCCGTCTACGAGGAACGCGTGATCGGCACCCTCGAAGTGCGCGAGATCTTCCGCATCTCGCGCCTGGGCACGGTTGCCGGTTGCTACGTCCGCGACGGCAAGGTGACCCGCGACGCGACGATCCGCGTGATCCGCGACGGCGTGCTCATCCACACGGGCAAGATCGCCTCCCTCAAGCGCTTCAAGGACGACGTGCGCGAGGTAGCCGCGGGGTACGAGTGCGGCATCCTCCTGGACGGCTTCCACGACGTGAAGCCGGGGGACGTCTTCGAGGCGTTCGTCCTCGAGGCGGTCCAGAGGGTCTGAGGCGGAGTCGGCGCCTTCGCGGGAGGTGAAACCCATGGGGAAGGTACGAGCGATGCGCGTCGCCGAAGGAATCCGCCGGGAAGTCGGCGAGCTCCTCCTGCGCGGCGTAAAGGATCCGCGCCTCAAGCACTTCCACGTCACGCGCGTCGAGGTGTCCCAAGACCTCTCCGTCGCCCGCGTGCACGTGGGCTTTCTCGGACCGGAAGCCGAGGAAGCGGCGGCGTTTGCCGCCCTCGAACGGGCGGCCGGCTTTTTCCGCAGCGAAGTCGGGAAGGTACTCGGCCTCCGGCACGCGCCGGAAATTCGCTTTCACCTCGACCCCTCCGCCCGGCACAGCCAGCGGATTCAGGAACTCTTGCGCGAGGTGCGGGAGGAGGCTTCGGCCTCACCGGGTTTCGCGCAGGATTCGCAGGAGCCGGAGCGCGGAACCTTCGAAGAGCCCCACGGGTGACGCTCGCCTTCACTTGTCGGACCCGCTCCGCGCCCCTCGCGTTTCCTACGCCGACGCGAAAGGAAGATTTCCATGCAGCCGTGGAAGGAGCGCGACCTCGAGGAGTTTCGGGCCTTTCTCGCGGTGCCCGAGCCCGTCCTCGTGGCCACGCACGTCGATCCCGACGGGGACGCCCTGGGCTCCCAAGGGGCGGTCACCCTCTGGCTTCGGCGCAGGGGAATCCCCGCCGAGGCCTTCTTGGAAGCTCATCCTCCGCGCCGGTTCGCCTACCTCCCGCACGTCTCCGACCTCAAGGTGTACGCCCGTTCGGAGGCCGTTCCGCCCGCTTTTTCCGGCGGGGCGGTTCCGCGGTTCTCCCGCGCGATCTTCGTCGACGCCGCCTCCTTCGACCGCGTGGGGCGCGTCGCCGAACTCCTTGCGGACGGCGCCGCCGTCGTGAACATCGACCACCACGTCACGAACACGCGGTACGGGCACCTCAACTTCGTAAACCCCGAATCCTCCTCGTCGGCGGAAGTCGTGTACGACCTCATCCGCTCCCTGGGGGAGGAGATCGACGAGGACGTCGCCGTGAGCCTGTACACGGGCTACCTCACGGACACGGGGGGCTTTCGCTTCCGCAACACCTCCGCCAAGGTCTTTCGCGACGTGTCGGAACTCATCGCCCGTGGGGTGTCGCCTGCGGACGTGGCGGAGTTCGCTCTGGACACCTTGACCCTCCCGCACCTTCGCCTCCTCCGCCTCGCCCTCGGGACCCTCCGCATGCACGCCGACGGACTCGTGGCCACGCTCACCGTGACCCAGGCCATACTTCGCGAGGCGGACGCCGCCTACGAGGACGCCGAAGGACTCGTCGGCTATGCGCGGGCGATCGAAGGCGTCGAGGTGGGGATCCTCTTTCGCGAGACGGCAGAAGGGGCCATCCGCGTGAGCCTCCGTTCGCGGCGGAACGTGGACGTAAGTCGCATCGCCGCCCGGTTCGGCGGAGGAGGACACGCCCGTGCCGCGGGGGCGACCCTGGCGCCCCCTCTCGCCCAAGCGGAGGCGAACGTGCTCGCCGCCGTGGAGGAAGCCCTGCGCGAGCTTCGCCGCGACCCGACGGCGGGTGGGGTGTACGGGTCGTGAGCACGCGAAGGCGGGGTGCACCGCGCGCGTCGGCGGAGCCTGCCGCCGTCCTCGTGGTGTACAAGCCGCGGGGGATGACCTCCCACGACGTCGTCGACCGCGTCCGCCGCCTCCTCGGGATCCGCCGCGTGGGCCACGGCGGGACGCTCGACCCCGCGGCCGAGGGCGTCCTCGTCCTCGGCGTTGGCGCCGCGACGCGTCTGTTGCGCTTCCTCGGCTCCTTCCCCAAGGACTATGCGGGTCTCTGGGTTGGGGGAGAGGCTACGGACACCTACGACGCCGAAGGTCGCGTTGTCGAACGGCGGGAGGTAGGAGCTCTCGCCGCCCGGGACCTCTACGCTGCCTTCGCCTCCCTCGTCGGCCCGCTGCGCCAACGCCCTCCCCGGTACGCCGCCGTGCGCGTCGGCGGGCATCGCCTCTACGAGCTGGCCCGTGCGGGCGTGGACGTGGACCCGCCGGAGCGCGAGGTGTACGTGTACGCCGTCAAGGTGTGCCCCCCCGCGATCCGGGGGGGACGGGCCGAGGCGGGCTTCGCCGTCCGCGTATCCTCCGGCACCTACGTGCGCTCCCTCGCCGTGGATGTAGGGACGCGCCTCGGGATCCCCGCCCACCTGGGGGCGCTCGTGCGCCTGCGGGCCGGGGGGTTCACGCTGTCGGAAGCGCGGACGCTCGCCGAACTCGAGGCGCGGGCACAAGACGTGCGTTCAGCCCTCCGCGGGGAGATTTTTGGCGGGACCGATGACAAGCCCCTCGTGTACCCCTTGCGCGCGGTGCTTCGGCTGTTTTCCCGCGTACGCCTCGCGCCGGAGGCCGAGAAGGCCGCCCGCCACGGGCGGGCCTTTGCCCCGGAGGACGTCCGCGCGTGGGAGCCGCCCGAAGCCGTCCGTCGGCCGCTCGCGCGGACGCTCCTCGGGGAACCGGAGGAGCGAGAAGCCCTGGGGGCGTTCTGCGGCCCTGCGTCTTCCGCGTCCGGAACCGGGGAGAGGCCGGGACCTGCCTTTGCCGCCTTTGTCCCCCCGGATCCGCCGTCGGAACTGGTCGACCTCGTCGCCGCCGTCGACGCCGCAGGGGAACCCCTCGGCCTCTTCCGCAGGAGGCGGGAAGGAGCCGGGGATCTCTTCCTCCCTGAGGTCGTGTTTCCGCGCCCGTGACGGGTGTCCGGCGGGATCCGCGTGTAACCCGGGCTTTCGCGAGCCCCGCAAAGGAGGACGGGTGGGTGCACGTTCACTTCGTCGACGCGCGCTTCTCCTACCGATCGACTACGCCCCACGTACTCACGCTCGGCATGTTCGACGGCGTGCACGTCGGCCACGCCGCCCTTCTTCGGCGTGCCGTGTGCGCCGCCGAGGAGCGGGGTCTCGAGCCGGCGGTCGTGACCTTTACTCCCCACCCCCGCGCCGTCCTCGGCGATCGCGGCTTTTTGCGGATGCTCACGCCGCTCCGCGAACGCCTCGCCCTCTTCCGTTCCCTGGGTTTGCGCCGCGCCTACGTCCTTCACTACACGCCGGAGTTCGCCCGCATCTCCGCGGACGACTTCCGCGACACGTGGCTCCCCGCCCTCGGAGCCAAGCACGTTGTCCTCGGGGAAGACTTTCGCTACGGGGCGGGCCGCCGGGGAGACCCCGACCACCTGCGCGCCGGTGCCGCCTTTACCGTTGAGGTCGTTCCCTCCGTGCCCGAAGACGTGCGCGGGATGCGCGCGGAGGGAGGGGGTTCTTCCTCGATTTCTCCGGTTGGGGCAAAGGTCCCCAAGGTTTCTTCGCGCCGGGTGCGCGCGCTCCTCGCCGCCGGGGAGGTGGCCGAGGCGGCGCGCCTTCTGGGGAGGCCGTACGCCCTCGAGGGGGTGGTGGTCCCGGGAGAAGGTCGGGGACGCGAGCTCGGCTTTCCCACCGCCAACCTGCTCGTCGTCGAGCCCTACGTGTTTCCCCGCCGCGGCGTCTACGCCGCCTGGGCCGCGCTCGGAGACGGGCGACAAGGGGCGGTCGGGAGCCGTCCCGCGGCGCAGGAGGAGCGCCGCATCCCCGCCGTCGTGAACGTCGGCGTGCGCCCCACCGTAGACGGCAGCCGCGAGCGGGTCGAGGCGCACCTCTTGGACTTCTCCGGAGAGCTTTACGGCGTGCACATCCGCCTCGAACTCGTGGCCTACCTGCGAGAAGAGCGGCGCTTCCCCGGCCTTCGGGCCTTGGCAGAGCAGATCGCCTTAGACGTGGCTTTTGCCCGCAAGCACTTCGTGTGATATACTATCGCCGGGTTTTCTAGGGCGCCGGCCGGCGCAAGGAGGAGGAGACCACGGAGTCCTCCGACCTCCGAAACGCCCGGTTCGCGCGGTACATTCCCCCATCTCGGCGGCGCGCTGCGCCCGGCGGCCGGCTGAGAGGGCGGAACAGACGGGAGGAGAAGGGACATGGGCCTCACACCCGATCGCAAGCGGGAGATCATCGAGTCGTTTCGCCAGCACGAAGGGGATACGGGTTCCCCGGAGGTGCAGATCGCGCTCCTCACGGAGCGGATCAACGCGCTGAACGAGCACCTCAGGGTGCACCGCAAGGACTTTCACTCGCGCCGCGGCCTGCTCATGATGGTGGGGAAGAGGCGGCGGCTCCTCAACTACCTGAAGCGGGAAAGTCCCGAACGCTACCAGGCCCTCATCGAGAGGCTCGGACTGCGCCGGTAGGCCGGCCCGGCCCTCGGGGCCGTTTTCTTTATCGGGGTCCGGCGAGCAGCGGGCGGGCCCCACGTTTCCCGCACGTCCGCATAGGTGCAGAGCGGGGTGGAGAGATTGCGCGAAGGCAGGGTGTTCGAGCTCACCGTTCACGGGAAGACCTTTTCTTTCGAAATCGGCCGCTACGCCCAGCAGGCGAACGGGTCCGTACTCGTGCGCTTTGGGGACACGGTCGTCCTTTCCACGGCGACCGCCTCCCGCGAGCCCAAGGACGTCGATTTCTTCCCCCTCACGGTGAACTACGAAGAGCGCTTTTACGCCGTGGGCAAGATTCCGGGGGGCTTTTTCAAGCGGGAGGGTAAGCCGAGCGAGCACGCCGTCCTCACGTCGCGGCTCATCGACCGCCCCTTGCGTCCCCTCTTTCCCAAGGGGTTTCGCAACGAGGTACAGGTGATCAGCCTCGTGATGTCCGTCGACCAGGACTACAGCTCGGAAATCGCCGCCCTCAACGGCTCCTCCCTCGCCCTCATGATCTCGGACATCCCCTTCGAGGGCCCCGTGGGCGGGGTGCTCGTAGGCCGCGTGAACGGGAAGTTCGTGATCAACCCGAGCGTGGCTGAGCAGGAGGCGAGCGACCTCCACCTCGTCGTCGCCGGCACGAAGGACGCGGTGAACATGGTGGAGGCGGGGGCGAAGTTCGTCTCCGAGGACGACCTCGTGGAGGCCATCGCCTTTGCCCACGAGGCCATCCGGGAGATCTGCCTCTTCCAGGAGGAAGTCGCCCGCGAGGTGGGAAAGCCCAAGATGGACGTCCCCCTCTTCGTCGTGGACCCGGAGGTGGAGGCGGCGGCGCGGGAAGTCGCCGAGGCGCGCTTCCGCGAGGCGGCCTTTCACCCGGAGAAGAAGGCGCGGGAGCGGCAGATGGAGGCGGCCAAGGAGGAGGCCCTCGCCCTCCTCAAGGAGCGATTTCCCGAAGAAGAAAAGGAACCCATGCTCCGCCAGGCGCTCGACGACCTCCTCAAGGAAGTCGTGCGCAAGATGATCCTCTACGAGGGTGTGCGCCCCGACGGGCGCGGCTTTCGGGAGATCCGCCCCCTCACGATCGACGTCGGGATCCTCCCCCGGGCGCACGGCTCGGGACTCTTCGTGCGCGGGCAGACGCAGGTCATCTCCGCGTGCACGCTGGGCGTCCCGAGCGAGGTGCAGATCCTGGACGACCTCGGCCTAGAAGAAGAAAAGCGCTTCATGCACCACTACAACTTCCCGCCCTTCTCCACGGGAGAAGTTCGCCCCATCCGCTCTCCCGGGCGGCGGGAAATCGGGCACGGGGCGCTCGTGGAACGGGCTTTGGAGCCGGTGATCCCGCCGGAAGAGGAGTTTCCGTACACGATCCGCGTCGTGAGCGACGTCCTCGAGTCCAACGGTTCGACCTCCCAGGCGAGCGTGTGCGCCTCGAGCCTCGCCCTCATGGACGCCGGCGTGCCCATCCGCACCCCGGTGGCCGGGATCGCCATGGGCCTCGTCACCGACGGCGAGCGCTACGCCGTGCTCACGGACATTCAGGGACTTGAGGACGCCCTGGGGGACATGGACTTCAAGGTCGCCGGGACGCGCGAAGGCGTGACGGCGCTCCAGATGGACATCAAGGTCAAGGGGATCACCACGGAGATCTTGCGCGAAGCCCTCGCCCAAGCCCGCGAAGCCCGTCTCGCCATCCTCGACGCCATGGCTCAGGTGCTTCCGGCGCCGCGGCCCACGCTTTCGCCTTACGCGCCCAAGATCGCGACGATGCGCATCGATCCGGACAAGATCCGCGAAGTCATCGGCCCGGGCGGGCGGACGATCAACCGGATCATCGCGGAGACGGGCTGCACGATCGACATCGAACAGGACGGGACGATCTTCATCGCCCACACGGACCTCGCCCGGGTGGAGCGCGCCCGCTCCGTGATCGCCGAGCTCACCCGCGACGTGAACGCGGGCGAGATCTACACGGGCAAGGTCACCCGCCTCGAGCGCTTTGGGGCTTTCGTGGAGATCCTTCCCGGCAAGGAAGGGCTCGTCCACGTCTCCGAACTCGCGCCCGCGCGGGTGGCCCGCGTGGAAGACGTGGTCAAGGTCGGCGACGAAATCGTCGTCAAGGTCGTGGAGATCGACCCGTACGGCCGGATCAACCTCTCCCGCCGCGCCGCCCTGCAGGAGCTCGGCGAGGCGGCGGAGACGCGGGAGCGCCGCAGCGTGGCGGTTCACCTCGTCGAGTCCGACCGCTCCGGACGCCGGCCGGGGGACGAGGGAGCCCCCCCGGAAGCACGGGAGCGGCGCGAATCCGGCAAGAGGGGATTTCCGCCCGGAGCTTCCGCCCCGGCCGGGGGCAGTCCCGCGAGGAGAGGCGCTCCCTCCCGCGGCCGCGGACCCGGCATCTCCCCGAAGTCTCCCTTGGGGATCGACCTCGCCACCTTCAAGCGCAGCCGACCGAGCGGGAAGTCGCCTTCGGGGCCGTGATGCCTGACGGCGGTGCTCCTCGGGCGGTGAAGCCGGCGCCCTGAGGCCTCGATACCCCGACGAAAACCCCGGGAACGGGGTTTTGTTGTTTTGGGCGGAAAGTAGCCCTTCGCACCTCTTAGGTTGAATTTTTGCCGTCCGTGCTGCACAAGGAGGCTGGATGTCGTTGGCCGAAGTTCGCGACCTCCCCGGGGGAGCGCGCCTCCTGCTCGCCCACCAACCCGGCCGCCCGAGCACCGCCCTCGGGATCTACGTCACCGTAGGTTCGCGGCACGAACCATGGGAAGCCCAAGGGCTCGCGCACTTCGTGGAACACGTCCTCTTTAAGGGCAGCGAGCTCCGGAGCGCCCGCGAACTCGCCCGTGCCGTGGACCGCCTGGGCGGCGAATTCGACGCGCACACGACCAAGGACTTCACGGCGTACACCGCCCGCGTCCTCGCCGAAGACCTCGACGCGGCCCTCGACCTTATGGAGGAACTCGTCTTTTCCCCCGCCTTTCCCGAAGAGGCGGTGGAGGCGGAACGCCGCGTGATTTTGGAAGAGATCGCGGAAGCCTCGGACGACCCCGAGGACGTCGTCTGGGAAGAGCTTGCCTCGCTCCTCTTCGGTCCGGAGCACCCGCTCGGATGGCCGATCCTCGGCCGCCCCGAGACGGTCCGCCGCATCGACCGCCGCCTCCTTCGCGACTTCTTTTCCGAAGCGTACACGAGTCCCAACCTCGTGTTTGCCGTCGTCGGGGCCCTCTCCCCGGAGGCGGAGGAAAAGGTACAGCGCCGACTGGCGGATTTAGCCGCCGCCCGCTTTGAACCTTCGCGGCTTTCCTTCGGAAACGCGGAGGCGGCGCCCGCCGTCCCTCCGTTCCCCTCGGGAGCCCGGCGGGAACTCTGCCGCGAGACGGCGCAGACGCACGTGGTCTTCGCCTGGCCCGCGCTCCCCTACGGCGATATCCGACTTCCCGTCCTCCTCGTCCTCGAGGCCCTCTTCGGCGGAAGCGCGAGTTCGCGCCTCTTCCAGCGCGTGCGCGAGGAAGACGGCCTCGCCTACAGCGTGTATTCCTCCCTGGGCCTACACCCGGACGTGGGCTACCTCGGAGCCTACGCGGCGAGCGGCAACGCGGCGGGAGAGCGCGTCGAGGAGGCGATCCTTCGCGAAGCCGAGGCACTTGCGCGCGGAGAACTCGCCGGAGCGGAGGTCGAGGAAGCGCGCGACTTCGTCCGCCGAAGCTACCTCCTCGCCCGGGAAAGCCTCGGTTCCCTCCGCGACCGCCTGGCGCAGGAACTCATCTTTACCGGGAGGATCGATTCCGAAGAGACGTTCCTTTCCCGCCTCGCGGACACGACGTTTGCCGACGTCCGCGAGTTGGCGCGGGAGATTTTTTCCGTAGAACCGGCCGTCGTCCGCCTCGCGCCCTGCCCGCGCGGACGGAGGAATCGGAGAACACCGCACGGGAGGCGATGATCCGTGGAAGTGCACGTGCGCTGGCTTTGTCCCCACAAACCCCCGCGCATCCCGTACCCCGCGACGCCGGGGGCGGCGGGCTACGACCTCGCCGCCTGCCTCAACCGCGACGTCGTCTTGCGCCCGGGGGAACGCGCGCTCATCCCCACGGGCCTTGCGGTCGCCCTTCCCGGACCGGACGTGGCACTCCTCGTCCTCCCGCGGAGCGGGACCGCGCTTCGCCTCGGCCTGAGCCTGGCAAACGCCGCCGGCGTGATCGACGGGGACTACCGCGGCGAGATCAAGCTCATCGCCGTGAACCTCGACCCCCACGAACCCGTGACGATCCGCGACGGCGACCGCATCGCCCAGATGCTCTTTGTGCCCGTACTCCGCCCCGAACTTCGCCTCGTGGAGGAACTTCCGGCCACCGAGCGAGGGGAGGGAGGTTTCGGATCTACGGGTATTCGATCTTAAATAAAAATCCAAATTCGGATACACGCGAGGATCGAGAATGGGGGGCGTGCTACCAAACGGGCACACGTCTCCCTTTCCCCGAAGTTTTTTTCTTCGCGCTCTATTGCGCGAAAGTAGAGAACATGCTAAAATGTCTCCAGCATGAGAGTGACTCGTCTTTTGAGCCCTGTTTTCCCGGGCTCATCAAAGAGAACTTAGTCAAAAAAGATCAGCTTTTTTTCGGGCAGCCAGCGGGCCCGACCGGCTTCAGCTTCACTCCGGTGGAGGTGCGGGAGCGAGACTTCAAGGTGGTCCGCTACAAAGGCACAGTCATCAAGGGGTGGATGGGTAAGTACCGGCTCACCGGCGATCCGCAGTTGCTGGAGGTGGCGCTTAGCGCGGGCCTGGGGGCCAAAAACTCGCAGGGGTTCGGGTGCTGTGAATTGGTAGAGGAGGAAGATTGAGGAGGGAAGAGAATTGCTGGAAGCCATAGAGCTGCTGGGGAAGACGGTAGGCGGCGGGGACTTAATCGCAGGAATAATCGAGGATTTAAAAAACATTCCGAAAGGTCCGGAAGAAGGATTTTACCTAGTCAAGCTTGACTTTCGGGAGGAAGAGCCAGGGAAGTTGCGGCTTTGCTTCGACTTTGAGGAAATACCGAGAGATAAAGAAAAGCAGCGGGAATTTCTTACCCGCTGGCGGCACGTGGGCAACGCTTCCGGCAGCAACCCCCAGAAGTTTCTCACCACCGACACTCTGCACTACCTAACCGGACAGGTTATCCCTAATCTACTTCAGGAGCTATCGAGCCAGGGGGAAGAAGATTCAGAGCTGGCCCGGAAGCTCAAGATAATCTACGATAAGGCCTTTTCCCGCCTCGAGGGCGGGGAAGAAAAGGCAGAAAAAGAGAAGAACAAGCAAGGGAAGAAGGAGGCCAAGAAGCAGGCCAAAAAGGAGGCCAAGGAGCGGGCCAAGCAGGTGGCGGATGTCCTGGTCAAGCGGGTGGAACAAGAGCTGGGAATCAAAAAGAAGCAGGTGGGCCTTTGGACTTTGCTTTTTAACGGCGAGCCGCTGGTACAGGCCGAGCCCTACGACCAGGTGATCTTGCGCTACCGCCTGGCCGGCTTTGAGGGAGAAGACTTGGTGCCGGGCATCTGCCTGGTCTGCGGGAAGGAAAAAGAAAAAGTAAGCGCTGTGGCCTTCAAGCGCTTGAAGTTTTTCAAGCCCTACATCACCGATAAAGTGGGCTTCGCTTCCGGGGTCAGCGAATCGGGCTTTATCCGCAACTTCCTCATCTGCGAGGAATGCTTCCGCTCTTTTCTGGTAGTGGAAAACTACCTACCCCAGAACCTGAATTTGCGGGTGGGTACCCTTAACTTCCTTCTTCTTCCCACCTTTATCCTTTTCTCCGATTCTCCCGCCTGGCGGCAGGAGTTTTCCCGGCTTATGAATAAGCTTACCCGCAAAACCCAGGCCTTTACCTACTTTCCGGGTCTAAAGCAGGGGCTTGAAGGCGAGAGGAAATTTGAGGAAGAGCTTGAGCGCTTCCTGGAAGAGCTTTTCGAAGAGGAAGGGATAGAAGACCAGGCGCTACTCAACTTCCTTTTTTACCAGAAAACGCAAAGCGAGTTCCGCATTTTGGGCCTGATAAAAGATGTGGCTCCCAGCCGACTTTCCCGGCTCTACCGCCGTTCAAACCTGCTGGCCCAGGAAGGCAGGCGCCTCCTGGGAGGGGAAGTAAAGGATTGGTGGATCGACCTTACCCGCCTTTACTACCTTCTGCCCTTGCGGGAGCGGGATAGGGCCGAGCACAAGAAACTCCTTTACCTCTACCAGGGTTTGCTGCGCGGCGAACCCATCGAGTACTCCTTCCTTGTGAAGGAGTTTCTGGAACTGGCCCACCTTTACCTCTCCGGCCGCTTTGAAGGCACCAATCAGCGCAAGCCTAACTCCGGACAGGAAGAGCGGGCTCTGGCCACCAAACTTTTGCACGCCGGCTTCTTGCTCAAGCTTCTGCGCGAAGAAGGAATTCTTAAGGGGGTGAAAGATTTGCCGGGCTTTGAGCCGAGCCAGGAGCTTATGGTCAATCAGGAAATGCGCGAATACCTAAAGTCCATGAACTACTCCGAGCCGCAGGCGGCCCTTTTCCTCCTGGGCTACCTGCTAAACGAGGTGGGAAAGGGCCAGTACTCTTCCGGACACCAGAGCAAACCGGTGCTGGACAAGATCAACTACCAAGGCATGAACTGGAGCCGAGTGCTTAGCTTGGCCAATCAACTTTTTGAAAAGTTAAGGCAGTACGACCGCCTCCGGGGGCAAAACGAAGTTCTCTACGCCGAAATGAAAAGACTTCTCGACCGCTACCGTGACAGCAAATGGCCTTTAGGCCCGGAAGAAAACGTCTTCTACATTCTCTCCGGCTACGCTTACGGCACCAGGACAACGGTTCTGAAGAAAGAAAAGGAGGTTGAGCAGTAATATGGCCGACATTAAGCTCATCGAGAAAAACGGGGAAATTCTTTACCTTTACGACGCCAAGATGTGCAATCCCAACGGTGATCCCGACGACGAAAACCGTCCGCGGATGGATCTCGACCGGGAACGCAACTTGGTCTCCGACGTGAGGCTCAAGCGCTACATCCGCGACTACCTCTACGACTACTTCCAGGAAAAAGGCGGCGAACAGACCATTTACGTAACCAAGGCAGAAGGGGTGGTTAATGCCACCGAAAGGCTCAAACGCCTTCTGGGCCTGGGGGAAAAAGAGCAGCCGACGAGGGAACATTTACCCACCTTGTTGCAAAAACTCGTTGATGTTCGCCTTTTCGGAGCTACCATGCCGGTAAAGGGCGATCGGCGGGGCGAAGGAGAGGCCATTAACCTCACCGGTCCGGTGCAGTTCAACTGGGGCTATTCTCTCAACCGCGTGCAGCTGGTAGAGTCCAACACCCTTTCCTCTCAGTTTGCTTCCGAAGCCGACGCCCGCCAAGGCACTTTCGGCAAGGACTACCGGCTCTACTACTCCTTCATCGCCTTCCACGGTATTATCAGCGCCCGTAGGGCGGCGGTTATGTATAAGCTGGCGAATGAAAACCCGGCCGGAGCCACCAGCGAGCGCGATCTAGAACTTCTCGATCAGGCCATGCTCGAGGCCATACCCCTCCTGGCTACCCGCTCCAAGATCGGCCAGTACCCCCGCCTTTACCTGCGCTTCGAGTTCACCGATGCCTACACCTTCATGGGGGACATGCGGGAAGACTTGCGCCTGGAGCCCGATACCGATCTGCGTTCCATTCAAGACGTCAAGCTGGAAATCGGGGGACTCAAAGACCGGATTCTTAAGGTCAAGACTCGTATCAACCGGGTCTTCTGGTGGCAGGATCGGGAGCTCACTACTCAGGTCAACGGCTCTCCCAAGAACTGCGGGGAGTGGCTGGCAGAACTTCTGGGTTCGGAGCGGGTCATACCTCTAGGAAGGGAGTAAAAAGCCGTGGTCAATACGGCCGTCTTTGATCTGGTCGGCCCTTTCGCCCACTTCCGCAAATACTACACCAACTCTTCTTCGCTTTCTTACGCCTTCCCGCCCCGCACAGTGCTTATGGGGACAGTGGCTGCCATTTTGGGCTGGGAGCGTGATAGCTACTACGAGAAGCTGGGGCCTAATGAAGCTCGCTTCGCGGTGGTAATCAAAGTCCCGGTCCGGCGCCTCATCCAGACCGTGAACTACATCCGCACCAAAGAAGAAGACCTCAACCGGTTAAGAAAGCTGGAGGCCATGAAGGGTACCCAGGTGCCTCTGGAGCTCCTTCTGCCCGGCGGTACGGCCTCCTCCCTTTGCTTCCGAGTGTACTTCGCTCACCGCGACGAAAGCGTGACCCGGGAGCTTAAGGAGAGGCTGGCCGCCGGCCGATCTCACTACCCCCTTTACCTGGGGCTGACCGAATTCATCGCTCAAGCCCGCTTGGTTGACTTTAAACCGCCGGACGAAATAATCCCTGCCGGTCAAGAAGTAGAACTCCATTCGGTGCTGGCGGCTGACTACCTCTGGCGGCCCGTGCTTAAAGGGGAAGTGGCCCTTAACCGGGAGCGGGCACCCCAGTCCTTTGGGGCAGGGCGAAAGCTCATGCCGCCTATGAGTTACATCTACGAAATGCAAGCCCGCCCCTGGCGGGCGGAGCTTCTGGTCCCCGCCTACTCTTTCGATCTTCCTTCCGGAAAGGAAACGGTGGCCTTTATGGAGGGAGAGTTATGGCCTTCTTCGCCCACCGCGAAGGAGAACGCCTCTATCGCCTAGACGCCCACCTGGCCCTGGTGGCGGCCGCAAGCTACACCTCTTTGGCCCGGCTTCCCCGCTACCAAAAGCTCCTGCCTCTGGCCGCCACCGTGGGCCTAGCCCACGATTTCGGCAAGTACACCTCTTACTTTCAAGACTACCTTTTGAGCGGCGAAGTCAATCCTTACAAAGAGCACGCTTTTATATCCGGCCTCTGGGCTACCTACCTTGCCGCCCGGCAGGGGACGGAGCCCCTGGAACAACTGGCGGCTTTCATGGCCGTGCTATGGCACCACCGGGATCTGGACAATCTCGACCGCTACCTGGCGTCGCGCCGCGAAATGGAAGACATATCCCGTCTTGACCCCGACAAGTACCGGCGCCTGGAGGTAGTGGAGAAGCAAGTGGAAGATCTCCGGCGAAACGTAGAGAAGGTGGGGACCTCTCTTATTTCTGCTGCCCGGCACCTCGCCCGCCTTCTTGCGCGGCGCGGCTTTGCTTCCCCTCCTTTTCTGACGCAGGACTGGCGCCGGTGCTTAGAAGAGTTTCTTGGCTCCTGGCGGGAGGTCTATCTTTCCCTCTACCGGCACTGGCGCAAGTTTGAAAGGCAGGAACCTTCCCTTTCTCCTTATTTCAACGTGGTCCTCCTCTTCTCCGCCCTTATCGATGCCGACAAGCGGCACAGCGCCCGCGTGCGCGAAGTTAAGAGACCAGAACTTCCCTCTAATCTGGTCTACACCTATAAAGAAAGGAAATTTGCCGGGGGCAATCCTGAAGGGATCAACGCTTTACGAGAAGAAATCTTTCGCCGCGCCGCCGAAAGAATAGCCCGTGCCCCTCTTTCCCAGCGCTTTTTTACCCTTACCGCTCCTACTGGCAGCGGTAAGACC
Organism: Brockia lithotrophica; assembly: GCA_003050565.1. Classification (NCBI taxonomy): domain Bacteria; kingdom Bacillati; phylum Bacillota; class Bacilli; order Thermicanales; family Thermicanaceae; genus Brockia; species Brockia lithotrophica. Next base: position 216,413 of record PEBW01000002.1, on the reverse strand, counting down.
CTCACCGTACTCAACACCGCTCTCATCTTGCGCCAGCGCCTAAAGGAGGCTATCGGCTTCTCTCCTCGCATTATCTACGCCCTTCCTTTCACCAGCATCATCGACCAGACCTATCAGGTTCTCTACGAACTCATGAAGGAGACCTTGCCCGGTTTTGTTTCCGCTCCTTCGGTTTACCTGCTCAAGCATCATCACCTGGCGGAAATATCCTATAAGGATCCGGAGGACGAAGATCCCCGCAGCTTCGACGAAGCCATGCTCCTCATCGAGAGCTGGCAAAGCGAAGTGGTGGTCACCACCTTCGTACAACTCCTTCACACCCTCATCGGCTACCGCAATCGGATGCTCAAAAAGTTCTGCCACCTGGGCCGGGCCATTATCATCATGGACGAAGTACAGAATATACCCGTGGAATACTGGCCCCTGGTCACCGAAGTCTTAAAGCGGGCGGCGGAGGAGCTTGATCTGCGCCTCATCCTCATGACGGCTACACGCCCGGAGTGGTTCGAGCCGGAAGAAGCCCTGGAGCTGGCGGGAGAGCCGGAGGATATCGAGCGCTACTTCAAGATGCTTGACCGCGTCCGCCTGCTGGTCGAACCCGGACAGTACCGCGTGGCAGAAGCGGCCGAGCTTTTCGCCCGGAGCTATGATCCCAGCCAATCGCACCTGGTGGTGCTGAACACCATCCGGAGCTCCGTAGACTTCTACCACTACCTGAAAGAGCTCTTGCCGGAGGGAACCCCTCTTTACTACCTTTCCACCAACATCGTGCCGGCCGAGCGGGAGAGGCGGATAGAAGCTCTGCGCACGGCCCTGCGGCGGGGAGAGAAGCCGGTTCTCGTTTCCACCCAGGTGGTGGAAGCGGGAGTGGACCTGGACTTCGACGTGGCCTGGCGGGACATAGGGCCTGTAGATGCGGTAGTTCAGGTGGCGGGGCGCTGCAACCGCAACTTAAATAAAAAAGATAAGGGGGACGTTTACCTTCTCAACTTGGTAGACGAACAAGGCCACTCTCTGGCCGTCCGCGTCTACGGGGCCATTCACATAAAGGGCGCCCGGGAGTTTTTCTCCGGCCGTCCGGAGTTCCCGGAAGCGGAATTCCACTCGCTGGTGGAGAACTTTTTCTCCTTTGTCAGGGCCAGAAAAGATCCGAGCGCAAGTGACACAATTTTGAAAGCCATGAAGGAATTGCGGTTCAAGGGGGACGGGGAAGAGAAAGGCGTGGCGGGCTTTCAGCTCATAAAAGATCTGCCCAACCACATTGAGGTCTTCGTGGCCCTTGACTCCAAAGCCGAGGAAGTATGGGAAACCTACCAGCAGGAAGTGGTAAACGCGCCCGACCGCCGCTCGCGCTGGGAAGCCTTTTACCGGATCAAGCGTGACTTCAGCCGCTACATCATCTCAGTTCCTGTTAGATCCCTGGCCGACAAAGTAGACACTTCCAAAGCTCTGCCCTATATACCCCCCTACCTGGTGGAAAAGCTTTACGATCCGGAAACGGGCTTCAAGCGGGTAGACGAGGGGGCGATGATAATATGATCTCTTCCTCTCCGAAGGTCATTGGGAGCTACGTCCAGGCCTTCCTCATCTGCCCCCAGCAGGTCTGGCTCATGTCCCGCCAGATCTGCCCGGACGAAGACCACGAGCTTTTGCAGATCGGGCGGCTCATTCAAAGCCGGAGCTACGCCCGCGAACGCAAAGAGGTGCACATTGAGCACCTGGCCCTGGATCTCGTCCGCCGCGCGGGCAAAAACTTCGTGGTGGCCGAGGTGAAAAAGAGCTCCCGCGCCGAAGCAGCCTGGATGCAACAGGCCTTTTACCTTTACGAACTCAAGCAGATGGGCCTAGAGGCCGAAGGGGAAGAGAGAGAAAGGAGTATCTATTGCTGACGCCGGAGCTGGAAGCAAAAGTAGCCAAGATGAAGGAAGATGAAGATATAGTCCAGATCATAGCTCGCCCGATTCCTCCTGCCCCGGTGCGCACTCGCTTTTTCGGTTGGTGCGCCTACGCCGAATTTTGCTGGGCGTGAAAATGTCGTCGACCTTCGGTAGTGCAAAAACCCCTGGAGGTCGACGACACTGCTTAAATCTGTTAGCGTAAAGTTACTGTAGGAGTTTTTTGCAGAAGCCGAGGGGAGTGAGAGAAAGAAGAAGATACCTCGCCGTCCTTTGAATGTACGAGCAGTTAACAACCTAACCACTTCGATCTGGTGAGCTACAATCAGCTACAAATGGACCTATTACCGGCACAAAGATACCGGGGAGCGCGCTCACTTGGTAGACTGGCTGGTAGGTTACGAGCCGAATACGCGGGTTGACCTTCTGGTTAAGGCACAGGTCTTAGAAGAAGCAGCAGAGCTTTCCTACCAGGAGAGTGGAGAGAGTAGGGAAAGGTAACCAGGAAGGGGTACTGAGAGGCGAGGCCGTGAAGAAGGTGTAGTGCACGAATTCTCTCCTGAAGAACTGCCCCTTCCTCCCGAAGAGAAGCGTCGGGTAAGGGTTCTTTACGCAGAAGCGGACGAAGACCACGTAGCCGGTCAGGGCGGCAAAAGGTACCAACCGTGATTTATTTACAAACACGAAGGAGAAGAAGAGGTGGGGAAAGGACGGTTCAAGCTCAAGTGTCCTTATTATTTTGGGAGAGCTTTATCCGGATACAGATAATCTGTGACTTAATATTCTGTCCTACCTTGAGGAGCATTACAGAACACACCGGAGAAAACCCTGGAATTTATTCCGTGGATGAAGCCGGTTGTGGTTAAATATAAATATTAATATTAGTGTTAACATAATATGAAGTTAAAAAAAAGTTAAAAAAAGTTCTAGGCGACGTTATAATTATGGTAGACATAAAGTCTAGTAGGCATTCAAAATATCTAGTTCTAAACCACATGGTTTGGATTCCTAAATACCGCCGAGCCGTTCTGAACGGACCGCTCGCCAACCGTCTCAAAGAAATTCTGAGGGAGACGGTAAAAAATCGCGGGTGGGAAATCGTTGCCGTGGAGGTTATGCCGGACCACGTACATCTCTTTGTTTCCGTTCCTCCGACGGTTCGCCCGGCAGAGGTCGCAAAGACGTTTAAGGGAGTGAGCGCCCGCAAGCTGCTTTTGGAGTTTCCGGACCTTCAGAGGCGAACCGGTCGTGGGAGACTTTGGGCTCCGTCCTACTATGTTTCGTCGGCAGGGAGAGTTTCCGCCGAGACGGTTCGCCGGTACATCGAAGGGCAAAGGGAAAAAGAAAGAAAAAAACGGCGAGGGCGCGCCAAAGGCTTTCGCTCGGTCTAATCCCCCGTGTACACGCGTACCCATTCCGAAGAGGCCGATTCGGCCACTTTCGGAATCGCGTAGGGTGGGGAGGGGGAGGGCGTGCGCCTGAGCGAACTTCGGGGGAAAGAGGTCATCGACATCGTGAGCGGGGAGCGCCTCGGACTCCTGGAGGATGCCGACCTCCTCGTCGATCCGCGGAGCGGACGCATCGGGGCGGTGATCCTTCCGGCGGGAAGGGGGCCGTGGCGGAAGAAAGAAGAGGTCGTCGTCCCCTGGCACCTCATCCGCCGAATCGGGAGCGACATGGTCCTCGTCGAGCTCGTTCCCGGTCGCGCGTACCTTCCTGGCTGAATGTTAGGTCCGAAGTACGGAGAGTTTGGCCGGCGTTTTCCCCGGGGAGGCACATCCCTACTTTACCTAACGTTTGCCGCATGAATGCCGCATGAACGGGCGACCGCCCGGCACGCCACGTCGTGCCGGGCTTTTTGCGTTGGAACCTTCCGGGCCGTTTGCCCATAGGCTGAGGTGGCCGAAGGGAGGGTCCTCGATGCTTTTAAGCGGCATCCGCGTCCTCGTGGCCGGCGGCGACGCCCGACACCTCGTCGTGGTTTCCCGCCTCGTCGAACGGGATGCCCAGGTAGACCTCGTAGGGTACGACAACCTCAAGCCACCCCCTCCGGGGGCCACGCACGTCTCCTTTACCCCGGACCGGCTCGCGCGCTACGACGCGGTCCTCTTGCCCGTCAAGGGGTTGGGGGAGGGGGGAGAGGCCGAGACGGTGTTTTCTTCGGAAGCTCCCGTGTTCACCGAGGCGCACCTCGAGGCGCTGGCGGGAGCCACGCTCTACAGCGGCATCGCCACGCCCTTCCTCACCCGTGCCGCGGAACGCCACGGCATCCGCGTCGTCACCCTCCTCGACCGTGACGACGTGGCGATCCTCAACGCCATCCCCACGGCAGAGGGAGCCCTCCTCCTCGCCATCCAGAATTCCGAGATCACGCTCCACGGGAGCACCTCCGTCGTCATCGGCCTCGGGCGCGTGGGGATGACCCTCGCCCGCGCCCTCCTCGGAATCGGGGCGCACGTACGCGCTGTCGTCCGCGAGGCCCGCGACTACGCCCGCGCCTACGAGATGGGCACCGCCCCGTACTACGTCCGCGACATCGGAAAGGCGCTCCGCGGGGCGGACTTCGTGTTCAATACCGCCCCCGCCCCCGTGCTCACGGCCGAAGTCCTCCTCGAGCTCAAACCCGACGCCTTCGTCCTCGACCTCGCCTCGGCTCCCGGGGGTACGGACTTCCGCTTCGCCGAAAAGCGCGGGATCCGCGCGATGCTCGCCCCGAGCCTTCCCGGCCTCGTAGCCCCCCGCACCGCCGGAGAGATCCTCGCCGACGCCCTCGTCCGGCTCCTCTGGGAAAACCACGCAGCGAGGTGAGCGCCGTGCACCGCGAAGAACCCGCCGAAGCGCTCGACGTCCTCCGCGGCAAGGTCCTCGGATTCGGCGTGACGGGAAGCCACTGCACCTTTTCCCAGGTCCTCGACCCCCTCCGCCGCCTCGTGGCGGCGGGCGCGCGGGTGATTCCCGTCGTCACGCCGACCGTAGCGCATACGGACACCCGCTTTTTCGCCGCAGAAGACTTCCTCCACGAGCTTCGGGACATCACGGGCGAAGAGCCGTACACGCGCATATCCGACGTGGAACCCTTCGGCCCCCGGCGGCTCCTCGACGCCATGGTCATCGCGCCCCTCACGGGGAACTCCCTCGCCCGTTTCGCCAACGGAATCACGGACAACGCCGTGCTCATGGCGGCGAAGTCCACCCTGCGCAACGGGCGTCCCGTGGTCCTCGCGGTGTCCACGAACGACGCCCTGGGCCTCAACGCGCCGAACCTCGCCCGCCTCCTCACCGCCCGCTCCGTGTACTTCGTCCCCTTCGGCCAGGACGACCCCCACGGGAAGCCCACCTCCCTCGTGGCCCACATGGACCTCCTTCCGGAGACCGCGGCGGCGGCCCTTCTGGGGCGTCAGCTTCAGCCCGTACTCCGACCCTTCGTTGCGAGAGAGACGCCGAGGCGGTAGAATAGATTCGGAGAACGTACGGAACGTTCGGACATAGGACCTCGTAGGGGACCGGAGGAGGCAGCGGATGAGCCGAGGTTTGCGCGTAGCCGTCGTTGGTGCCACGGGGGCGGTCGGTACGGAGATGGTCCGCCAGCTCGAGATCTCCCCCCTCCCCGTGGCGGAGTTTCGCCCGTTGGCCTCCGCGCGGTCTGAGGGACGGCAGGTGCAGTTTCGCGGTCAGGCGTACGACGTGCGGGAGCTCGTCCCGGAAGCACTGGAAGGTTTGGACCTCGCCTTCTTCAGCGCCGGCGGCGACGTGAGCCGCGCCTTTGCCCCCGAAGCCGTTCGCCGCGGGGCCCTCGTGATCGACAACTCCAGCGCCTTCCGCCTGGAGGAGGGCGTTCCCCTCGTCGTTCCCGAGGTGAACTTCGCCGCAGCCCGCGAACACCGGGGGCTCATCGCCAACCCGAACTGCTCGACCATCCAGATGGTCGTGGCGCTCAAGCCCATCCGCGATCGCTTCGGCCTGAAAAGGATCACGGTGGCCACGTACCAGGCCGTATCGGGGGCGGGGTACCGCGCCCTGCAGTCTCTCTACCGGGAGCTCGAGGCGGCGCTGCGCGGGGAGGAGATCGCGCCGGAGGTCCTGCCGGTGGCTTCGCAGCCGGTGAAGTACCCCATCGCCCTGAACGTAATCCCCCAGATCGACGTGTTTGTCGAAGAGGCGTACACGCGCGAAGAGATGAAGATGGTCCTCGAGACGCAAAAGATCTTTGCCGATCCGCACATCGAGGTCGGGGCGACCTGCGCCCGCGTCCCCGTGGGCATCGGACACAGCGAGGCCGTGTACGTGGAGACGGAGGAGGACCTTCCTTCCCTCGAGGAAATCCGGGCGATCCTGCGCGAAGGGGAGGGGATCGTCGTCCTCGACGATCCCGCAGGGGCCGTGTATCCGACGCCGCGCCACGTGAGCGGGCGGCGTGAGGTGTTCGTAGGGCGAATCCGCAAGGACCTCTTCCGCCCCAACGGGCTTCACCTCTTCGTCGTCGCCGACAACCTCGTCAAGGGTGCGGCGGGTAACGCCGTGCAGATCGCCGAACGCCTCTACGCCGAAGGGCTGCTCCCGCGGGCGTAAGCCGACGGGCGAGTGGGAAGGGAGACGCGGATGGAGATCATCGTGCAGAAGTTCGGCGGCACATCCGTTCGGGACGAGAAGCTACGCGAGCGCGTGCTCCAGCACATCGCCGAGGCGCGCCGGACGTACGACGGCGTGGTCGTCGTCGTCTCCGCCATGGGCCGGAAGGGAGAGCCTTACGCCACGGACAGCCTCCTCGACCTGCTCGAAGGGCGAGGGAAGTACCTGCCGGCGCGGGAGCGCGACCTCCTCCTCACGACCGGGGAGATCATCTCCGCCGTCGTCCTCGCCGACCTCCTGTGGCGGCAGGACATTCCCGCCGCGGTCTTTACGGGAGCGCAGGCGGGCATCGTGACGGACGCCCGCTTCGGCGAGGCGCAGATCCTCGACGTCCGTCCCGAGCGCCTGCGCGCCGCCCTCGAACGCGGTCGGATCGCCGTAGTCGCCGGTTTCCAGGGGGCCACGGAAGACGGGGAGCTCACGACCCTCGGGCGCGGCGGGAGCGACATCACGGCCGTCGCCCTGGCGGCGGCCCTGGGGGCGCGCCGGCTCGACATCTTCACGGACGTGAACGGCGTGTTCACCGCCGACCCCAGGATCGTCGAGGAGGCCCGCCCGCTCAGGTACCTCACGTACGCCGAGGTGGCCAACCTCGCCCACTTGGGCGCACGCGTCCTACACCCGCGGGCGGTGGAAATCGCCATGCAGTACAACATCCCCGTCCGCGTGCGCTCCACGACGTCCGACGACGAGGGGACGCTCATCGCCTCCCTTTCCGAGCTCAGGGCGCGGGCACCGTTCCGCGAGCGCGTCGTCACGGGCATCGCCCACGTCTTCGGCGTGACGCAGATCAAGGTCGTGCGCGACACGGTCGATCCCGAACTCCAGCTCGTCGTCTTCCGCGCGATGGCCGAACACGGGATCAGCGTGGACTTCATCAACGTCTCCCCCAACTCCGTAGCCTACACCGTGCGCGACGAAGAGGCAGAGCGCGCCGCGGCGATCCTCCGCGGGCTCGGCTTCGAGCCCTCCGTTACGCCCGGCTGCGCCAAGGTCTCCGTCGTCGGGGCGGGCATGGCCGGGAGGCCCGGGGTGATGTCCCGCATCGTCGAAGCCCTCGTCGGCCACGACATCCCCATCCTCCAGGCCGCGGACTCGCACACGACGATCTGGGTGCTCGTCCCCGGGGAACGGGCGCAGGACGCCATTCGCTTGCTCCATCGCTACTTCGAGCTCGAGCGCGAGTAAGGCGCTCGCGCATGCGCGATAGAAAGGGGCGAACGCCGTGGACTATCCCTTTGGACGCCTCGTCACCGCCATGATCACCCCCTTCACCGCCGAAGGAGAGATCGACTGGGAGGCGGTCGACCGCCTCGTGGAGCACCTCCTCGCGCAGGGGAGCGAGGGGATTCTCGTCGCCGGGACGACCGGCGAATCCCCGACCTTGAGCGACGAGGAAAAGGTCGCCCTCTTCCGCCGCGTAAAGGAAAGGTTGCGCGGCCGCGGGTTCCTCCTCGCGGGGACGGGATCGAACGACACGGCCCACACCGTGGAACTGTCGCGGGCCGCGGAGGAGGCGGGGGCGGACGGCCTGCTCGTCGTCACTCCTTACTACAACCGTCCGAGCCAGGAAGGCCTCTACCGCCACTTCCGCGCCGTCGCGGAATCTACGCGCCTCCCCCTCATCGTGTACAACATACCCGGGCGCACGGGCGTATACATGGAGGTGGACACCCTCCTCCGCCTCGCCGAGCTCCCCAACGTCGTCGGCGTAAAGGACTCGAGCGGACGCCTCGCCGATCTCGCCCGCCTCATCGCCCGCGCACCCGCCCACTTCCGCGTCTACAGCGGCGACGACGCCATGTTCCTCCCCCTCCTCGCCGTCGGCGGCTACGGCCTCATCAGCGTCGCCTCTCACCTCGTGGGCCGCGAAATCCGCGCGATGCTCGATGCCTTCCTCGAGGGGCGCGTCGTGGAAGCCGCCGCCCTCCACCGCAGGTACCTCCCCCTCTTCGAAGGGCTCCTCACCTTGTCCACGAACCCCGTACCCCTCAAGGCCGCCCTCGCCCTGCGGGGCGTCGCCCCCGAACACTTGCGCCTCCCGCTCGTCCCTCTGAACGAAGACGGGAAGCGCCGCCTCGCCCTTCTCCTCGAAGAAGTGGGCGCGTGACGAAGGCGCACCGCCGCCTTTTCCCCCCGCCTTTTCGAGGAGGCGGACATGTGGTGTAAGGCTGCCCCTGCCCTGCTTGAGGGAACGGGCGCGTAGCGTTGGCGTCCGTAGCTTCTCGAGACGCAGGCTTTTATCGAAAAGACAGAAGGTTACCATACAATACTTTTCCCGTGCCTTCCTTGCGCGCACTTAACGCGGGAGGGTATAATACGTACACGTGTGAGTGGTCGGTTTTTCTTGCGCGGTCGGCGCCGTCCGGACCCAGGCAGGAGGAACGAAGTTGTCGCGCAACCAACCTAAGCTCAGCATCTTTGCGTTGGGCGGGCTCGGCGAGATCGGCAAGAACATGTACGTCGTTCGCTACGGCGACGACATCGTCGTCATCGACGCGGGGCTCACCTTTCCCGAAGAAGAGATGCTCGGGGTCGACGTCGTGATCCCGGACATCTCCTACCTCGAGGAGAACCGCCGCTTCGTGCGGGGGATCCTCCTCACCCACGGCCACGAGGACCACATCGGCGCGCTCCCCTACATCCTCAAAAAGCTCAACGTTCCCGTGTACGGGACGCGCCTCACGCTGGGCCTCGTGGACCTCAAGCTCAAGGAGGCAGGGCTCAGGGGGACGGTCAAGCTGAGCGAGGTTCACCCTGCCCCCAACTTCGAGCTCCACCTGGGCGCCATCCGCGCGACGTTTTTCCGCGTCACGCACAGCATCCCCGACTCCGTAGGGATTGCCCTGGAGACACCCGAAGGCGTCGTCGTGCACACGGGAGACTTCAAGTTCGACCAAACCCCCGTCGGGCACCCGGCGGACTTCCACCGCATGGCGGAGCTCGGACGGCGCGGGGTGTTGGCGCTCCTTTCGGACAGCACGAACGCCGAACGTCCGGGTTTCACGGGATCGGAGCGCTCTGTGGGCAAGAACCTCGCCAAGATCTTCGAGCTCCACCGCACGCGCATCATCGTCGCCACCTTTGCGACGAACGTGGCGCGCGTGCAGCAGGTGCTCGCCGCGGCCCACGCCGCAGGGCGCAAGGTCGCCCTCGCAGGGCGGAGCCTCGTCAACGTCGTGAACCTCGCCCGCGAGCTCGGGTACCTCGAGGTACCCGACGGCCTCTTCATCGAGCACGGGGACGCCGCCACGCTGCCGCCGGAAAAGGTGGTCGTCCTCCTCACGGGGAGCCAGGGGGAACCCATGAGCGCACTTTCCCTCATGGCGCGGAGCTCCCACCGCACCCTGGAGATTCAAAAGGGAGACCTCGTGATCTTTTCCGCGACGCCGATCCCCGGCAACGAGCGCGCCGTCGGGCGGGTCGTCGACCAGCTCTACCGCCTGGGGGCGGAGGTGATCTACGGACCGGGGTCGGAGACCGGGGTGCATGTTTCCGGACACGGAAGCCAGGAAGAGCTCAAGCTCATGCTCAACCTCATGCGCCCCCGCCACTTCATTCCCATCCACGGCGAATACCGGATGCTCGCGAAACACGCCCAGCTCGCCGAAGAGATGGGAATCCCGCGGGAGCGGATCTTCGTCTTGGACAACGGCGATGTGGTGGAATTTCAAAACGGCCGGGGAAGGCTCGCCGGAAAAGTTCCCGTGGGCAACGTCCTCATCGACGGCCTCGGCGTCGGCGACGTGGGGAACATCGTCCTGCGCGACCGCAAGCTCCTCTCCCAGGACGGGATCCTCGTCGTCGTCGTGACGATCAGCCGCGCCAACCGCACGATCCTTTCGGGACCGGACATCGTCACCCGCGGGTTCGTGTACATGCGCGAGTCGGAGACGCTCATCGACGAGGCCAACCGCCTCGTGCACGCCGTGCTCAGCAAGCTCTTGGAGGAAAACGTGAGCGACTGGACGACGCTCAAAAACAACGTCCGAGACACCTTGAGCCGCTTTCTCTACGAACGGACGCGCCGGCGTCCGATGATTCTTCCGATCATCATGGAGGTCTGAGCGCCACCGCAGAAAGACCACCGCACACGTGCCGCGGCCCGAGCCGCGGTTTTTTTTCTGCGATGCCGGGAAACGCGGTGGACCTGGTCGCGGCCGTCTACTACGTCGCGGTCCTTCCCATGAACGAATTGTCCGAGCGGCGGGCGAGAGAATCGGAGGCACGGACTTCGGCGGAACCTACCGAAGAGGGCAAGCTTCTGAGGGAGGCTCTGGCAGAGCTCAGGAAGTCCTAGTCCCTTCCGCCGTTTCTCACGGCGGTGAAGGAAGATCTTGACAGGCAGGGATCGTTGTGGTATCGTGGGCTTAGAGATGAGATGAAAAATAGACTCATTTTAAGGAGGTAACCACTATGGAAACGCGCAACGTGCTGTCTGCGGACGTCCGGCGGGAACTCGCCGCCGCCCTTCAGCCGATCCTCGCCGAGGCGATCGACCTCGAACGCCAGGCCAAGCAGGCGCACTGGAACGTCAAGGGACCCGGCTTTTACGGACAGCACAAGCTGTTCGACGAACTCCACGAACTCGCGGAGGGCTGGATCGACCTCGTCGCCGAGCGCATCGCCCAGCTCGGGCACCTGACGGAGGGGACGCTCCAGCGGGCCGCGGAGCTCACGCGCCTTCCCGAATTCCCCCTCGGGCTTACGTCCGAGCGGGACAACGTCGAACAGCTCGCCAAGGCGCTGGCCGCCTTTACCGCGCACACGCGCGAGGTCCTGAAGAAATCCGAGGAACTCGGCGATCCGATCACGGCAGACATCCTCACGGAAGTCACCCGGGGAGCCGAAAAGTACCTCTGGTTTGTAGAGGCGCACCTCGGCTGAGGTCGGGGTTTCCCCTCCGAAGAGGCTGCCTTGCCTTCGGCGTCGAGCGCATTCGGCGCCGCCCCTGCGGGGTAAGGCGCGACCGATCCTGCCAAAGCGGCCACCTGCCACCTCCTTCGAGCCCCTTCCCCCTTGGGGAGAGGGGCTCTTCGCGTGGAGCGGACCTTCGGGCGTGGGTCGTGGTATCATGAGGATGAGCCCCGAACCTTCCGCGGGCTTTCGGTCTTTCTCGGCTGCCTCCCGGAGGACGTCCGAAGAGACGCACTTCGAGCCGTGTCGAACGTCGTCCTCCGGGCCACGCGCACGCCTGCGGTCCTGACCGTCCGAAGAGAGGCGCTTCAGGCCGTGCCGAGCGTTTCCCGGCGGCCGGCGGAGAAGTGGCTGCGCCCTGACCGACTCGGCGTGCCAATTTCCATCCACCCTGAACGATGGAGGTACGTACATGGAACGTTTCGTGTACCGCAACCCCACCGAACTCGTCTTCGGACGCGGAAGCGTCGACCTCCTTTCCGAGTACCTCCCCCGCCTCGGACGAAAGGTCCTCTTCGTCTACGGCAAAGGAAGCATCCGCAGGATCGGCCTCTACGACCGCGTAGTTTTGGCAGCCAGGACGGCTGGCGTAGAGCTCGTGGAGTTTCCCGGCGTCGAACCCAACCCCCGCATCTCCACCGTCCGAAGGGCGCGGGAGGAGGCGCGGCGCGCGGGCGTGGAAGGCGTTCTCGCCGTAGGCGGCGGAAGCGTGGTCGACGCCGCCAAGCTCGTCGCCGTATCTCATTCGTATCCCGGAGATCCGTGGGAGATCGTCCGCGAACCTTCCCGCGCGACGGGTGCCCTGCCCCTCGGCGTCGTCCTCACGCACGCCGCCACGGGTTCGGAAATGAACGCGAACTCCGTGATCACAAACGAGGAGACCGACGAAAAGCTCGGCTGGGCCCACCCCCTCGCCTATCCACGCTTCTCCATCCTCGACCCCCACATCACGCGAAGCGTCCCGCGCGATCAGACGGTGTACGGCGTCGTGGACATGATGGCCCACGTCCTCGAACAGTACTTCCACGACGCGCGCAACACGCCGATCCAAGACGCGTGGCAGATCGCCCTCCTCAAGGAGATCCTCGCCGCGGGGCGGAAGGTCGTGGAAAACCTCGACGACCTCGACGCCCGCGAGACGCTCCTTCTGGCGGGGACGCTCGCCCTCAACGGCACCCTTTCTCTGGGGCTCCGCGGCGACTGGGGCGTACACGCCATCGAACACGCCCTCTCGGCGGTCTACGACGTGCCGCACGGGGCGGGTCTCGCCGTCGTCTACCCCGCGTGGATGCGCTACGTTTCCCGGCGAAAGCCCGAGCGCTTCCGCCGCCTCTTCGCGGAGCTCTTCGGCACGGAAGACCTCGAAGCCGGGATACGCGCCCTGGAGACGGCCTGGAGGGAACTCGGGGCCCCGGTGCGCCTTTGGCAGCTGGGAATCACAGACGAGGCGCGCTTTTCTTACCTCGCCCAAAAGGCGGTGGCCAAAGAAGGGTCTACGACGGGGCGTTTTGCCGTCCTCACCTCCGAGGACGTCGAGGCGATATATCGTCTGGCGGCGATGCCGCTCGAGTAAACTGAGAGGGAACGGGTGTTTCGCGCACGCGGGGAACTGCCCCGTCACCGGTGCCCCGTTCCCGGGTGCGGTCGCGGGCATCCCGCACGCGGAAAACGCCCTAAACCGTCGGAGGTGAAGGATGTGGCGGGTCTTCCCGAAGGGTTCCTCTGGGGTGTGGCGACGTCGGCATACCAGATCGAAGGCGCCGCAGCGGAGGACGGTCGCGGGCCATCCATCTGGGACGTCTTTGCCCACATCCCAGGGAAGATCGCCGACGGCACCGTCGGCGACGTGGCCTGCGACCACTACCACCGTTGGGAAGAGGACGTAAACCTCCTCGCCGAACTCGGGGTGCGCGCCTACCGCTTTTCCGTCTCCTGGCCGCGCGTTTTGCCGGAAGGCAAGGGGGCGGTCAACGAACGGGGGCTCGACTTCTACCGCCGCCTCGTCGAGGCACTTCACTCCCGCGGGATCGCGCCCGTCGTCACCGTGTACCACTGGGATCTCCCCTTTGCCCTGTACGAAAAGGGAGGGTGGGCGGAGCGGGATACGGCGAAGTACTTTGCCGAGTACGCCCACCTCCTCTTCCGCCGCCTCGAAGGCGTCCCCTACTGGATCACCTTGAACGAGCCGTTCGTCGCCACCGTTCTGGGATACGTCACCGGCGAACACGCCCCCGGCGAGCAGGATCCGCGCAAGGCCGTGCGCGTCGCCCACCACTTCCTCTTGGGCCACACACTCGCCGTCCGGGCCTTTCGCGACGAGCACCTCACCGGATCCCGGATCGGGATCACGAACCTCATGACGCGCGTGCTCCCCGCAGGCGAAGACCGGGAGGTCGTCGGGTTCGCCTACGCCTTCGAACGCCTGCACAACGGCCTCTTCGTCGACCCCCTCTTCACCGGACACTATCCGCGCGAAGCGCTTCTCGCCTTCGCCCGCATTCTCTGGGGAGAGGAGGGGGCCCGGGACGGCGACCTCGAAGCCTACCTCTACGCTCAGCTCGAACTCCCTCTAGAGGACCTCGAGACCTTCCGTCAGCCCGTGGACTTCCTCGGGGTGAACTACTACTCGCCGACCCGCGTCGCCTTCAATCCGGCGAGTCCCTTCGGGGGGCTGGAGTTTCTCCCGCCCGCCGGGGAGGCTACGGCCATGGGTTGGGAAGTGTACCCCCAGGGACTGACGGAGGTCCTCCTCGAAGTCCACAGCCGCTACCCGGGGGTTCCGATCCTCGTCACGGAAAACGGCGCCGCCTACGACGACACCCCGGAAGTGCTCCCCGACGGCACGAAGCGCGTCGCGGACGAGGCGCGGGCAAACTACATCCGGGCGCACGTAGAGGCCGTGCGCCGGGCCCTCGAACGAGGGGTGGACGTGCGCGGGTACTTCGTGTGGTCCCTCCTCGACAACTTCGAGTGGGCCCACGGCCTCTCCAAGCGCTTCGGCCTCGTGTACGTGGACTACGCGACGCTCGAGCGCATCCCCAAAACGAGCTTTTTTGCCTATCGGGAGATCGTACAAGCCAACGGCGGCTGACGTTCTTTGCCCCCGTGTCGACGGGAGACCAACACGCAAAGAGGAGGTGAGACGTCCGGGGAGCCGACCGGTGCGCCTTTTAGCCGGCGGCCTCGCCTGCGGCTGCAGCGCCTCCCCGGACGCCGGCCGTGTGGAAGGTTGCGGGACGAGCCTTTGCCTTTGTCTTCCTGTGGGTTTTTCTCGCGGCGGAGATGGGCCATCCCGTTTACGCCGACGCGGCTCCGGGCGACGTCGTCGTCGCCGTCGGCGCCGACCTCACGCCCGAACAGCGCGAGCAGGTCCTTAGCGCCTTTGGCGCCCAGGGGATCTCCCAGGACAAGCTCGTCGTCGTGACGAACGCGGAGGAACACTCCCTCCTCGGGAAGTACCTCCCCAAGGCGGTAATCGGCACGCGGGCGATCTCCTCCGTCAAGGTAACGCTCCTCGAACCGGGGAAGGGGCTGCACGTGCGCACGGAAGGCATCACCTACCTCACGCCCGCGCAGTACCAGAGCGCTGCGGCTACGGCGGGGGTCAAGGATGCGGAGATCTACGTGTACGCGCCCGTTCCCGTATCGGGGACGGCGGCCCTCACGGGCATCGTAAAGGCTTTTGAGGGCCTGGAAGGGAAGACGCTCGACCCTACGGCCAAGGACGTGGCGGCCGAAGAGTTTTCCGCGAACTACCTCCTGAGCGAAAAGATCGGCAAAGAGCAGGCGACCGCCCTCATTCAGCGCCTCAAGGAGGAAATCGCCTCCGGCAAGCTCCGCGACCCGAAAGACATCCAAGAAGCGATCGACCGCGCGGCGCGCGACCTCGGGGTGAGCCTAACTCCCGAAGACCGCGCACGCCTCGAGGAACTCGTCCGCCACTTGCGCGAGGCCAACATCGATTGGGGTGCTCTCGCCCGAGAGACGGCCAAGATCAAGCAAGAGGTGGAAAAGTTCCTCCAAGACCCGGAAACCCAGAACTTTCTCCAAAAGGCGTGGTCGTTTCTCCAAGACCTCTTTACCCGGGTGTGGAGCTGGCTCTCGCAGTTCTTCGGCGGCAGTTCGGGGTCCTGAAGGTACCGTACCCTTCTTTTGCACTCCCCCGTATGGGCCCTGCGAAAAGGACTCCGCCGCGCCGTTTCCCGGGTGAGGGAGATCGCCGCCGAGCTCGTCCCCGCGGTGGCTCGGCGTAAAAGACTCCGCCGCCCCCGCCGTCCCTCGTCGGAAGGACGAAGCGGAAGGACTGCGGCGCGCGGGAAACAAAAACCCCCCGTTCGGCGCGTTCCGAACGAGGGGTTCGCGTCCATAGGAGTGGCTGCGGGACTAGGACTCGAACCTAGATTACCAGATCCAGAGTCTGGCGTGCTACCATTGCACCATCCCGCAACGCTTTTGCGAAGTACATTATACCCCGCTTCCCGCGGGAAATGCAAGGGGGCCGAGGGTGCTATGTTGGTTTTCCTCCTCTCGTTCTTGGCTGCGCTCGTCGCCTTTGTCTTTGCGGTCGACGTGACGCGCCGGGCCTGGGCAAAGCGCCGCCTGAGCGACGTCCTCTTTGCCGTTTCCCCGTACATGTTTGCCCTCGCCGCCTTCGGAGAGTTCGCAGGCGGAGCCTTTGGCTGGAACGCGGGCTTGTACAAGCTGTACTACTTCACCGCGTTTCCGCCCTTGGAAATTTTGTACGCACACGCCGCACGGGGTTTCTTGCGATCTTCCTCGGGGCCTTCGTGCTGAGCGCGGCGGGCGCCCTCGCCAAGTACGTGAGCCTTCCGTTCGTGCTGCCTTTTTCCCAGCTCGTGGGCATCACCCTCTACTGCTGGGGCGTCGTGAGCCTATCGTCCCCTAGGCAAATGCGCCCGTAGGTAAGGCGCACATGACGGAAAAGTACAGGGCATACGAGGTGTATCCGAGACCTCTCGACCCCGAATATTCGGATTTTTTTCGTTGTTTGTTTCTGAAATAGAGAATCAGTTGAAAACGCCGGCGCCGTGAGGTATAGTAAGAGGAGGATCCCTTCATGCAAACGGAGGCGACACGATGGCGTGATCGGAATTGAAGATAGAAAATCTGCACGTCGTGGTCGACGGCGAGCCGTTCATCCGCGGGCTCGACCTCGTCATCCGCGGCGGGGAAGTGCACGCGATCGTGGGCCCGAACGGCACCGGCAAGAGCACGCTCGGGCCATAAAGACGCTCGAGATGCCGCAGAATATGGACCGGCGGTCGCACACCGAAGGTTTTCCGGCGGATCCGAAGAAGAGCCCGGCATCTTCGACGAGACGGTCGGGCAGGAGGTGTGACGGATGATCGCCCGCGTGCCGCTTCCGGCCGCCCGGGACCGCCGCGTCGAGGCGAACGAGGAGGAGATCGTCCGATGACGGACCGCAACGCGCGTCGCCCCCTCGTGCCGAAGGCACTCCGCGCCGACTTTCCGATCTTCGATCAGACGATCGCCGGGAAGCCCCTCGTCTACCTGGACAGCGCCGCGACGGCGCAAAAACCCCGGGCGGTCCTCGAGGCGATGACCCGCTTCTATGAGCGGGACTACGCCAATGTCCACCGGGCCGTCCACACCCTCGCCGGCCGGGCGACCGAAGCGTATGAGGAAGCCCGGGAGGCGGTTCGACGCTTTCTCGGCGCCCGATCGGCGGCGGAGATCGTCTTTACCCGGAACACCACAGGAAGCCTGAACCTCGTCGCCCAGGCGTACGCCCGGCCGCGGCTCGGCCCCGGCGACGAGATCGTGCTCACGCCGCTCGAGCACCACGCGAACCTCCTCCCGTGGCAGAGGGTCGCCCGGGAGACCGGTGCCCGCCTCGTCTTTATCGAGCCGACGGACGACCTCCGGATCACCGAGGCGGCGATCGATCAGGCGATCACCCCCCGGACGAAGATCGTCGCCCTGGCCCATGTCTCGAACGTGACCGGCGCCGTCGCCCCGATCGCCCACGCCGCCCGGAGGGCCCACGCCGTCGGCGCGGTGATCGTCGTCGACGCCGCCCAGAGCGCCCCGCACCTTCCGCTCGACGTCCGGGCTCTCGACGTCGACTTCCTCGCCTTCTCCGGCCACAAGATGCTCGGCCCGACGGGCATCGGCGTCCTGTATGCCAAGGAAGAGCACCTTCGCTCCATGGAGCCGTACGAAGTCGGCGGCGAGATGATCGACCGGGTGACGCTTTTCGATGCGACGTGGCGGGAGCCGCCGTGGAAATTCGAAGCGGGGACGCCGCCGATAGCCGAGGCGATCGGCCTCAGGGCGGCGATCGAATACCTCGAAGCGATCGGCATGGACGCGATCGAAGCCCACGTCGTCCGCTTGACAAATCTGGCGGCGGAGGCGCTGGCGAACGAGCCGGGGGTCGTCGTGTACGGTCCGCGGACCGACCGGCACGCGGTCGTCGCATTCAACGTCGGCCGCATCCACGCCCACGACGTCTCCACCATCCTCGACGCCGAAGGAATCGCCGTCCGGGCCGGCCACCACTGCGCCCAGCCGCTCATGACGCGGCTCGGCGTGCCGGCGACGGTCCGGGCGAGCTTTTACCTCTACAACGACGAGGACGACGTCGAACGGCTCGTCGTCGGCGTCCGCCGGGTAAAGGAGTTTTTTGGCGATGTCTTTGGAGAACCTGTACCGGGAGATCATCGTGGATCACTATAAGCACCCCCGGAAGCGGGGGACGCTGGAAGGGTCCGGCGTCCTTGCGGTCGAGCTCAAGAACCCGTCCTGCGGCGACCGGATCACGCTCTACGTCCGGCGGGAGGACGACCGCCTCGCGGCGGTCCGCTTCGTCGGCGAGGGATGCATGATCAGCATGAGCTCCGCTTCGATGATGTCGGCGCTGGTCGAGGGGAAGACGGCGGACGAGGCGGAAGCGCTCGCCCGGGCGTTTTTCCGCCTCGTGCAGGGGAAGCCCCTGGACCGGGCGACGGAGGAGGCGCTCGGGGACGCCGTCGCCCTTCAAGGGGTGCACCAGTTTCCGGTCCGGATCAAGTGCGCGACGCTCGCCTGGAAGGCGCTGGAGCTCGCCCTCGCCGAAGGCGGCGCGGCGGCCGGATCGCCCGACGGAACGCCGGCGCCGTAAGCCCGCCTTCCATCATGCGATCCGGAGGATGGATCGCCGATGGTCCACGACGTGCCCGTAAGTTCCGCTTCGGGCGTACTTCCGCATCGACTCGGAAAACGTGGGCCGGTTTGAGCGGGCGCCCCTCATCGTCGATGAGGGGCGTTCGCCCACTACGTCGAAGGGGGTACGGCGCCCGTCTACTCGACGGATTCCCTCCTCGCCGCCGTCGTCGAGAAGATCGTCAAGCGCGGCGTCCGGGCCCGGTACACGGCGATCCGGAACTGGTCGACGAACGTCTACAACCTCGACGTGTGGAGTAAGGGGGCGCGAAAGGGTTTCCTCGAGGACGCGCGCAAAGCTCTCGACTTGGAGATGGCACTTGCCTGCGGCGAAACCGAGTCCCCCCTTGACTTTTGGAGGCAAGCGAGGTATGATTGTTTTTGCGCTTAGGAGGTTAGGGTGAGGTAAGGTACAGACGGATGCGCGTGGCCCCATCGTCTAGCGGTCTAGGATACCGCCCTCTCACGGCGGAGACACGGGTTCGAGTCCCGTTGGGGTCACCATTTTTATTGCACACTTGAATCTGAAAATAAAGATAAATGTTTCAAATTTCGCCTCGTCGGGAGGTCTGCTGACCGAGACGAAATCCGGCTGACCGAGATGAAACGGGTCCACGGGTGACCGCGCGATGCTGAGGGGCTTCTGCCTCGCACGGAGCTCCTGTACTCTTGTGGCCATTCGGTTTTTGTGTATGCTTTTGGTTACACCCCAAAAGCTGGTGGGGACGTGAGCTCAGGAAGGAGGGTGTCTTTGTGTTCGACGAACGGGTGATCACGCGGGCGATCGTGGAGACGTACCTCGAAGAATTCCGGTCGATCGTCGACCTCGACGTCGCCGTCGTCGGTTCGGGGCCCTCGGGGCTCGTCGCCGCGCGGGAACTCGCGAGGCGCGGGTATCGCGTGGCGGTCTTCGAAAAGCGCCTCTCCGTCGGCGGCGGGCTCTGGGGCGGCGGGATGCTCATGAACCGAATCGTCGTGCAAGAGGCGGCGCGGCCCATCCTCGAGGAGTTCGGAGTCCGCACTCGCGAGTATGCCCCGGGTGTATACGTGGCCCACTCCGTCGAGACGGTGGCGGCTCTCGTCTTCGGTGCGCTTCAGGCCGGGGCATACGTGTTCAACGGCGTCGCCATGGAGGACGTCGTCGTACGCGACGGACGCGTTGCGGGTCTCGTGCTGAACTGGGGTGCGGTGCACGCTGCCGGCCTGCACGTCGATCCTTTGGCGATCCACGCCCGGGCGGTCCTCGACGCCACGGGTCACGACGCGGAAGTCGTCCGCAAGCTCGCCGCCAAGAACGGGGTTTCCCTCTCCGTCTCGGGCGAGCGCTCCATGTGGGCGGACCGCGGGGAGGAGGAGGCCGTAGCCCTCACGGGCGAGGTCTACCCGGGCCTATTTGCGAGCGGCATGGCGGCTACCAACGTGTACGGTGGCCACCGCATGGGCCCGATTTTCGGCGGAATGCTTCTCTCGGGCGTGCGGGCTGCGGAGCTCATCGCCGAGGCGCTCGGTTCCTAAGCTAACGGAGTTTCTGCGTTCGTCAAGACCGAGGTCCCGCACCTGAGAGAGGTTGAGCGCGAGACCTCGAGGCTTTGCGTTCGTCAAAACCCTTCGAACCGCAGGCGGCTTCCGCGCCCTCCTGCCTCCGGGGGATCGACGAGGATCCTCCGGGAGATCCGCTCGCGCACTTCCGGGACGTGGCTGATCACGCCGACGAGCATCTCGTGCGTTTCCAAGCGTTCGAGAGCCGTGAGCGCCGTGTCCAGCGCTTCGGGGTCGAGGCCGCCGAACCCTTCGTCGAGGAAGAAGAAGCGCAGCGGGTGCCGCCCGCGGAGCTGTACCGTCCGCGAGAGGGCGAGGGCCAAGGAGAGCGAGGCGAGGAAGCGCTCGCCGCCGGAGAGGGTGCTCGCCGGCCGTTCGAGGCCGCCGTGGGCGTAGTCGCGCACGAGAAAGGTCCCGCCTTCGTCGACCGCGAGGGCGTAGCGTTCGCGCGAGAGAAAGCGGAGTTGGGCGCCGGCGTCGACGACGAGGTGCTCGAGGTGCTCCCGCCCGAGGAACTCCACGAGCGCCCGACCTTGTACGAGGTGTTCCAGCGTCTTGAGGAGCTCCCGCGTGCGGGAGCGCCTTTTTTGTTCTTCAAAGAGTTCTGCGGCACGGCGTCGGTTTCTTTCCAGTTCGTCGAGGCGGCTCCGCAGGCTTCCGAGCCGAAGCTGTAGCCCTTCTTTCTCGCGGTCGAGGCTTGCGCGTTCGCGCTCCCGCTCCGCCACGTGTTCCAGGAGAGTTTGGTGGATGCGTTTGGCTTCGGCGAGGGCGCCTCGAAGGTCTAGTTCGAAGCCTTCGATAAGGAAGGCCAGCTCTTCGGATCCCGGGAACGGGGGTGCCTCCCGTAGCCGTTCGACGAGGTGGCGGGCGGCCGTATCGAAGCGGATGCGCGCTTCGTTTCGCCCACGTTCGAATTCCTCCAGCGCCTCGCGCTCGGCGCGGATGCGTTCCCGCGCGAGTCGGCCGGAGCGGTGGGCGGCGAGGAGTTCTTCGGGTGCAGGGGGAGCGAATCCTTCCGGCACGCCTTGTTCCAGGGCGCGCCGCCATTCTTCTTCCGCTTCTGCTTTTGCCGCTTCCGCCGCCCGGAGGGAGGCGAGGGATCGCTCGTGCCGGGCCACCGCCTCGCGGTAGGCTTCTTCGGCCTTGCGTAGGGCTTCCTCCAGTTCCCTTCCGCGCGCCTCGAGTTCGTTTGCGAGGCGTACGGCTTCGTTTTCGAGCTTTTGCAGCACGTGCGGAGGCGGGGATGCCAGGCGCTTGCGGCCTTCGGCTCCGGCAGGGGGTGCCGCCTTTGCAAGGAGCGGCCTTGCTCCCGCGGGGAGGGATGCGGCTTCAGATGCATCGAGGAAGGAACGGAGAGGGGGAAAGGAGGAGAGTTCGCCGGCGAGTTTCCCCCACTCCTCGCCGATCCTTTTCGAATCGCGAGAGTACTCCTTGCGCAGACTCTCAAGTTCTTGGTCGAGGCGGGCGCTTTCGGCCTTGAGAGACGCCCACACCTCCTGGAGGTGTTTCGCCTCGTCTTCGAGGGCGTGCCGCTTCTCGGCGGCGATCTTGCGCCGTTCTTCTGCGGCGTCGGCCGCCTTGCGGTGCGCCTCGAGCTCGCGGAGGAGCCGGTCCACCTCGGAGTAGGGGACATCTCGGTGGCGTGCGGGCCACGTGTCTCGGGCCGAACGGAGTTCGGCGGCCGCGGCGGCAAGGAGTGCGGCACGTCCTTCCCACTCGCCCTGCGCTTCGCGCAGGCGCTCGCGTAGGGATGCGGCGCTCTGGACGAGCGCCTCGAGGTCTTTCTGAAGGGCGACGCGGCGTTCGAGGGCGAGGCGCCACGCGTCTTCCAGCTCGGCCACTTCCCGCGCGTGCGCGGTGAGTTCGTCTTCGCCGGGTATCGGGCCCTTCCTGCCGGTCCCGGCACCGCCGCCGGGAACGGAATCGCTTTGGCCTGCGGGGCCGAGCGGGGTTGGGTCCTCGCCCGCCGGGGTGCAGGGGAGCCCGTCGCCTTCGTCGTCTTTGTCCGCGAGAAGGAGACGCCGCCGAACGGGCGGGGGAAGGAGGTCGCGAACCTCCGCGAGGATCCCGGCGACCGTCTCGGATTGGGAGCGAAGGGTCTCGAGGTCTCCGGGAAATTCGAGGCGGCGCAGGCGCTGCTCGAGATCTGCGGCGGCGAAGAGGAGCTCTCGGATGCGCCTTTCGTCGTCGAGGGTGAGGTCTTCGGGCGGCGCCTCGCGGGGATCGGGTGAATCGGAGGTCGCCCCCGCATGCGTCGAGAGGGCGAAAGCCGTCGGCGGGATCGCGGGCGCCGGGTGATGCGAGGAACCGCAGACGGGACAAGGGGTTCCCCGGAGGAGCTTGCGGGCGAGCCGCGCGGCCCAGAGGCGCTCGCGCTCGGCTTCGACTTCGCGTTCGCGCCGTTCGAGGTCTCGACGGAGGGAGAGGACGGTTTCCGCGAGGCGATCGCGCCGTCCGAGCAGGCGGCGTTCGTCGGCGTACGCCTCGTCGCGCGCATTTTCCCACCGGCGCAGGCGCGCGCAGAGATCCGGCAGCCCTCCCGAGGTCCGGTGGACAAGCGCTCCCAGGCGGTCGCCGAGTCTCCGGAGGTCGCGCGCCTGTTCGCGCAGGCGGTTCCGCCGTTCCTCGAGCTTCCACCGCTCCCTCTCCGCGGCGCGGAGCGCGCCTTCGCGCGCGAGGAAGGGTTCGAGGCGGGCCTTTTCCGCTTCTGCCTCTCGTTCTGCCCGCGCGCTCCGTTCGCGTTCTTCTTCGAGTTTCCGGCGCCTTTCCTCGAGGCGGCGAAGTCGGTCCCCGGTCTCTTGGAGGCTTTCCCGGACTTCCCGGCCTCGGGTGAGGATTTCCTCGAGGCGCTCCCGCTCTTCGCGGAGTTGCCGGAGGCGGAGGCCGAGTTCGACGAGGAGGCGGCGGTCGCGTTCGCCGTCCACCCGGTGCGCATCTACGGCGCGTTGGAGCTTTTGCATCTGCGCGGAAGCGGCTTCTGCGTCCGCCTGCGCGCGCTCGAGCGCTTGCCCGAGTTCGGCGAGAGTGTTGCGCCGTTCCTCGAGGCGCTCCGCCAGGGGGACGAGGGCGAGGAGAAATTCCTCCTGCCGCAGGACGCGCTCGCGTTCGCGAACGGCGAGAGCTTCTTCTTCCCGGCGGAGGAGTTCTTCGGCGCGGGCGACCCATCCCTCGAGGGCTTCCCGCACGCGTCCGAGGGCGAGCACCTCTTTGTCCAGCTCGGTGAGCTTCCTCCGCACCTGGACGAGCTCGTCTTCCGTCGTCCGAATCTCGCCCCGGAGGGACGCGAGCGCCTCCTCCGAGGTGTCTCCCAGGTTCCGGAGCTCCGTCTCGAGGACGGCGAGCTCCCGTTCGGCGATCTCCAGGCGCCTCTTGACCCGTTCGTGCAGGTCTTTTCCGTACCTTTCCAGGGCGAACAGGCGCTCGAGCATCCCTTTGCGTTCCGCCGGGGAGAGCGTGAGGAATTCGGCAAACCGCCCCTGGGGGAGGATCACGGAGCGGAGGAAATCGTCTTCGTGGAGGCCGAGGAGCCGGCGGACCGCAGCGTCTACGTCGCGCACGCGGTCGGCCAAGGGGACCCAGCGGGAGCTTTCCGCCTCGCGGCGGAGGAGACGCGCCGCGCGCGTCGCCACGGAGTATGGGTCTGCGCCGGGATTGCGGCGGAACTCCCGTTCGACGCGGTAGAGGACCTCTCGACCGCCTTCTTCGAGGGAAAAGGTGAAGGCTACGGATGCCTCTTCTCGGGCGACGTGGATCACGCCGCGGGAGCGCGACGAGCGGTCCACGCTACCGTACAGGGCGAGGGTGATCGCATCGAGGAGCGTCGACTTCCCGCTTCCCGTCGGGCCGAAGATGCCGAAGACGCCGCTTTTCAGGCGGGAAAAGTCGACCTCCGCGGGGTCCGCGTAGCTGTGGATTCCGTCGAGGCGGAGGTGGTAGGGACGCACGGGTCTCCCCCCTCGGGATCGCGAGGTGCGCGTTCCGTCTCTCCCTCGCGAGGTGCGTGTTCCTCGTCTCTATCTGACGGCGGTGCGCCACGGTGGACGGTGGGCGCCGTTCTCTTCCTCATGGGCTAGAGGCTCGCCTCGCGGGCGCCTTCGTCTTCATCTCCGCCTTCGGCGAGGAGTTCGAGGAAGAGGCGGACGAGTTCCTCGTCGGCTTCCTTGCCGCCGGTGCGCTCGCGGTAAAACCGGCGAAAGAGCTCCTCGGGCGGGCGGTCGGCGGAGATGGGGATGCTCTCCCGCGTGGTTTCCGGCAGGACGGGGCGGATGAGGAGGATCCCCGGGTGCAGGCGTCGGACTTCCCGGACGACCTCGGGGTCCAAGGGCACAGGGGTGTGGACGACGACTTCCACCCACGCCTTTTGGTCTGCGCCGGAGCGGGCGTAGCGGAGGAGGTCTTCCGCGCCACCCAGAAGCGTATGGCGGACGAGCGGCTTCCCGCGCTGCAAGGGGAGCCACGCGAGGCGCGCCGTGGGGGGATTTCCCTCCCAGGTGACGAGGACGACGCGCTTGCCCTGACCCGCCTCGGAGAAGGAGAGGGCGATGGGTGAGCCGCTGTACGCCCCCGTAGCGGGCGCGGGGAGCTCCTGGGGGCGGTGGAGGTGTCCGAGGGCGACGTACGCGACAGGCGGGAAGTCATGGGGCGCGAGGGCGTAGGTGCCGCCGACTTCGATGGGGCGCTCGGAGTCGCTCGTCCTTCCCCCGAGGACGAAGAGGTGCGCCGCGAGCACCGCGGGCACGCCGGCGGGGACGGAGCCGAGCAGGCACTCGAAGATCCGGCGCATCTTGGCGGCGTAGGCGTGTCGGCGCGCGGAGGTCCCGCCGCGCGGTTCGCCTTCCGTTTCCGCCCCCGGTCCGCTTTCGCTTTGTGCGCGGTCCGGGCCGCCGTCCGGATCGCCTTCTGCGGAGGTCCCGTCCGGACCGCTTCCTTCTTCGACCGCGTAGATGACCTCCCGAAGCCGGGCTTCGGACACGTACGGGACGGGGAGCACGGCGAGGCGCGCCGGTGACCCGCGCACGGGTCGGCGCGCCTCGAGGAGGAGGGGTGCCTCGGGCACGTGGCCGACGAGGTGGATTCCCCGTTCGCGGGCCAGCGGGTGGGCGGCCGCGATGCGCTCGGGGCTGTCGTGGTTGCCGGCGAGGACGACGACCTGACGCCCGCCTTCGGCGAGGCGGGCAAGCGTTTCGTACAGGAGAGCTTCGGCCCACGCCGGAGGGTTGTACTTGTCGTAGACGTCGCCGGCGATGAGGACGACGTCCACGTCTTCGCCGCGGGCGATCTCCACGATCTCCTCGAGGACGGCGGCCTGCTCCTCCATGCGATCTCGGCCTTCGAGCGTGCTGCCGAGGTGCCAGTCGGCCGTGTGCAAGATGCGCATCTTGTCCCCTCCCGGTAGGGTAGGTGCCGGCGGCGCGGGGATCGGGGCCCCAAATCGTCCCCGGCCCTTTTGGGAACGTAGGTGCCGGCGGCGCGGGGGCCGGGGACGCGGGCCGGAGGGCGGTTCAAAAGATCCGGACGGCGCGGTCTACGCGCCCGCCGTCGGCAAAGCGTCCCTTACCGGCGAGCTCTTCCCCGAAGGCGTACAGCCATCCTTCGCGCGGGAGCTCGCCGAGGAGGTCGCGCACCGCGCAGGCGTACACAAAGAGCTGGGCGGTGTAGATCCGCGGGTCGAGGATTCGGTCCGTCTTGTAGTCGAGGAGGACGTACCCTTCGCTTTCTTGGAAGAGGACGTCGAAGATGCCCTGCACGACCACCGCGTCGGGGGCTTGCGGCTGCGCGCGGGTGTCGGCGGCCCGGGATTTCGCGCGGGCGTCGTCCACCCACGCGCAAAATTTTTGGAGGTCGTGGGTGGGAAGCGCCGGGTTTGCGCGGGCGATCCCCGCCGAGGGGGGCGTTTCGGCAGGAGAAGGGCCTTGCGTCCCAAGCGCCGCCCCCCCTTTCAGGAGCGCGGCGGCGACTTCGGCCGGAAGGCTCCAGAGGAACGGCCGTTCCCGGTAGACGCTTTGCGCTTTGCGCAGGCGCCGACCGAGGGGGTGGAGGAAGAACTCCCGGATCCGCCCAAGGGGGATGAGGGCCCGGTCTTCGGGTTCGAGGTACCCCTCTTCCACGAGGCGGTCGAGCTCCCGGACGAGCGCTTCTTCGTCTGCCGCGCGCTTCACGTCTACGAAGCGAAGGAAGGTGTGGACCGCCGTGCCCCGCCGGAGGCTTTCTTCGACGCTCGCGACGTCCGCCGCGCCCAAGGGTTCGCGGGCGAACGCGTCTCCCGCCGCACCGCAAGCGACACCACGGCCCGAATCGGCTTTGCGCTCCGGGGTCGTTCGGGCTCCGGTTTCGGACTCCGGCGCCGCCCACGGTGCGGCGGCGAGGGAAATGTCTTCGGCGAGGGCGAACGCCTCCGTGCGCTCGCGGATTTCCGTGACGCTGAGTTTGGAGGGGATGTTGGTGAAGGGGGCCCAGGGATACGAGGCGAGGGCGCTCGCCTCCAGGGGGAGGACGCGCGCGAGGACTTCTTGAACCGCGGTTCTGTCCTCGTCGCCAAGCTCGGCCCCTTCCGGAGGCATTTGCGCCTCGGGGACACCGTCGGATGGTTCGGGCCTTTCCGGCGGTTTTTGGCCGGCGGGCACGTCTTCGGCAGGCGCGGCCCTTTCCGGAAAGACTTGCTCCTCCAACCGAATCGGTCCTACCACGCGCAGGAGGAACGGAGACAAGGACAGCTCCCGCCGCGTCCGGTCGTCCGAGAGGAGGCGTTCGAAGTCTTCGGCGGCGCCGCGGGCGCGCGCCTCGAGGTAGAGGACGGGGAAGAGGAGGTCGGCAAAGGAGCGGGCGCGGAGCTTTTCCGGCGTGGAGAGGGCGACGCGTTCTTTCGACTCCGCGGGGGAGGCGTTCGCCGCGTCCCGAAAGCCCGAGGCGAGGGGAAAGGCCTGGCGCGCGCGGCCGATCCTCTTGCCGAGGTCGCGTTCGACGAAGGGGAGGAAGAGTTTTTCCCGGGCGCGCGTGAGCGCGACGTAGAGAAGGCGGAGTTCTTCTGCGAGGCGGTCGCGCTTCAGGCGCGAGCTGGCGAAGAGCCACGGGAGCGTCGGGTAGCTCATGTGCCGCTCCGCGTCGATTTCGCGCAGGGCGACGCCGATGTCCCGGTGGAGGATGACGTCCTCGGCGGCGTCGTTTTGGTAAAACGGCTGTCCCAGCCCCGCGAGAAAGACCACGGGAAACTCGAGCCCTTTGCTCTGGTGGATTGTGAGGATGCGGACGGCCTGTCCTTCGTCTTCGGCCGCCGTCTCCTCCCCGTCTTCGAAGAGGTCCCGTTCCGCGAGCGTGTCCAGCTCTTCGAGAAGTTCGCCGAGGGGGCGCTTTCCCCTTCGCTCGCTCCGGCGGAACCAATCGACGAGGCGGCGAAGGCGCGCTTCCAAGGTACGCCCCGACGGGAGGGCGGCTCCCCAGAGGTCGAACCCGAGCTCGCGCAGGAGGCGTTCGGCAAGTTCCGCCGTGGAGAGGTCGCGGGCGAGGTCGCGCCAGTGTGCGAGGGCTCGGGCGAAATCCCGCAGGCGGGATTGCGCCTTGGCGAGGGCTTCGCCCGCGCCCGAGTTTTTCCCCGCGTCGGCGCGTCCTGCCTCGGCGAGGCGGAAGACGGCCTCCCAGTAGGGGAGGTCGGGATAGGCGATGCGCACGGCGGCCAGCTCCTCGGCCGACAGGCCCACGACCGGGGAGGAGAGGACGCCCACGAGCGGGACGTCCCGCGCGGGGTTGTCCACGACGCGCAGGACGTTGAGGAAGGTCTGGACGTCCGGGTCGTCGAAGAGGCTCCCGCGCGTCACCGCGCGAACGGGGACGCCCAGACTCTCGAGCTCGCGCACGTAGACGGAGAGCCACGTGCGGCTCCGGAGGAGGACCGCCGTATCCTGCGGCGCGAGGTCTTCTTCGGCGATGGCGCGGGCGATCACCCGGGCTTCCCCCTCGGCCCGGAGGTATTCCACGAGGGCGGCGGAATCGGCTTCGTTCGTCGGCTCGGTCGGTTCGGGCGCTTCTCCTTCGCCGAACGCGGATCCTCCGGGGTCGTCTCCGCCTTCCGCTCCGGAGGGAACCCCGCCGCTCTGGGCTTCCGGGGAGCTTCTGCCGCGGCCTTCGAGCAGGTCGTAGAAGTCGCGGAGGACGGGATCGCGGATGGGGGGCTCGTCCCCTTCCGCGCCGCGGGCGTCCGCCGCCAGGTCCCGCAGGTCGGCGAAGTACACGTAGATCCCGGGCCGGTTTTGGGATACGGCGTGGGGCGCGGGCTTCAGGCGGTGCCCCTCGTGGTAGTCGATGCCCCCGATCTCCCTTTCCATGAGGGCGCCCATGAGGCGGTTCACGCCGTCCAGGAGTTCGGGAGTGCTTCGGAAGTTGTGGGGGAGGTCGACGCGGAATCCCCCGCGGGCTTTCTCCGATCCCCCGGGAGTCGTTTCCCACCCCGATAAGCCGGTCGGCGCCGCGTCCGGGCTCTCGGGAGTTCCCCCTCTTTCGGGATCGAGGGGGAGGGGCGACGGGGAATCCTTCGCCTCCGGAATCTTCAGGGGGGTGTAGCTCTCGTAGAGCTCGAGGAAGAGGCGCGGTTCGGCGAGTCGGAAGCCGTAGATGCTCTGCTTTACGTCGCCTACGAAGAAGAGCTTCTCCGGGGGGGCGATCTTTTCCAAGAGCGCCATTTGTACGGGGTTGAGGTCCTGTGCCTCGTCGACGAGCACTCCCTCGAGGGTGGACTGCAGTTCCCGCACCAACTGGCCGCCGTCCCGCCCGAGAAGCTCCAAGGACAGCTGCTCCAAGTCTTCGAAGTCCAGTACGCCGAGCGCGCGCTTGCGCTTTTCGTACGCCTCGAGAAAGCTCCGGGCCCACTCCACGAGGCGCTCGACGTCGGGAGCGACGCGGACCACGGCATCGCGCACTTCCGCGTACGGCCGGGCGAAGTAGCTCTTCTGAAGGCCATCCCTGACGATCTTCTTGACCCTCTCCCTGCGCTTCTTGACGGCTTCTTGAAGTTCCTCGTCGACCTCGTCGCCGGTTTTCCCCCTGCGGATTGCCGGAAGACGCCCGAAGGAAAGTTCCCGCAGCCCCCGGGCAAAGGGTTCCCATTCCCTTTCCTCGGCGAGGGAGGCGAGGGCGTCCCTTTCGGCTTGGAGTTGTTCGAGGTATGCCCGCGGCCCTCCCGGTTCTTGGGCCAGGGCGATGGCTTCCTCGAGGTCGCGCACCGCGTTGGCGACCATCGCCCGCGCTTCGAGGAGGGCGCCCTCCTGCCAGCGCCCGAGCGCTTCCTCGACGCCTTGCGAAGGGGTCGAGGGTGAGCGGGCGGCGCGGTAGGGGAGGAGGACGTCCTCGAACCACTTCTGCGGGTCGGGGGTTACGCGGGCGAAGCGTACGAGGGTGAGGATCACCTTCTCGAGGTCGCCGAGGTGGTGCACGGGGTGCCCGTAGCGCGACAGAAATGCCCGCGCGGCCTCCGGGTCCTCCCGGAGGAAGCGTTCCACGGTTTCGTGGAGGTAGGTGCGGAGCACGTCTTCTTGGAGGAGCTGCGCCTCGGCGTCGTCGAGCAAGGAGAAGCGCGGGCTAAGGCCGATCTTCTGTCCGTGGCGCCGGAGGAGGTCGGCGAGGTAGGCGTGGAGCGTCTGGATGGGGGCTCGCCCCAGGAGGAAGATCTGGCGGCGCAGGCGCTGCGCCTCGCGGCTTTTTCCGCCCGAAGCTTCCCGCAGGCGTTCTTCGAGGGCGCGGCGGATCCTCGCCTTCATCTCCTCGGCCGCCGCACGCGTGAAGGTGACGATGAGGAGGCGGTCGATATCGACCCCCTCCTCGAGGACGAGGCGCATGACGCGGGCCACGAGCACCGCCGTCTTGCCGCTCCCCGCCGAAGCCGAGACGAGGAGGGGTCCGCGCCGCCAGGAGATGGCGAGTTCTTGTTCCGGCGTCCAGTTCATGCTTCCTCCCCCTTCCCCGAGGCGGCGGAGAAGGCCGCGAAGATCGCTTCCCGCTTGAGCTTGGGCACGTTGCGGCGGTGCGCCTCCTTGCGGTACGGACAGATCGTCCGAAAGGGACAGGTTGCGCAGGCGTCTTCGCCCTGGCGGCGGAGGGGACGGGGGGCGATGTCTCCGGAGAGGGAGCGGCGCGCGGCGTCGACGAGGAGGCGCTTCGCGAGCTCTACGAGCATATCGAATTCTTCCGCGGTGAAGGCGGACGACCGCTCGTCGACTTCGCCGGATTGGTTCAGGGCGGCGGAGAAGAAGGGGGACCGGCGCGCTTTCGCAGGGCCGCCCGCAAGCTTTCGGTCCATAGCCTTGAGGACTTCCGGGTCGCGCAGGACGCCCCCTTCCCAGCGGAAGTGCCTGAGGTGTTCTTCCCAGATGGGGTCGTCGCCTCCCGCGGCCGCCTGGGTCGGTTCGGGGGGAAGGTCGAGCCTTTTGGGGCGGCGGTGGATCGGGGCGTAGAACATTCCGGCGGGTTTGCGGACTCGGCGAGGGAAACCGTCGGGCTCGTCGCCGCGCAGGGCGGCGAGGAGGTACGCGGGCAGCTGGAGGTCGATCCCGTAGGCGAGGTGGGGGAGGGCAAAGGGGTGCCACGACGTCTTGTAGTCGATCACGCGCACGAACTCCTCGGGGGCACGTCCCGTATCGGGTTGCCAGATGTCGAGGCGGTCGATCCGCCCTTCGAGGACGAGGCGGGCGGGGATGTCTTCGAGAAAGCCGATTTCGAGGGAAACCGGAAGTTCGGTGCGTACGGCCGCGAAGTCGCTGCGCCGCCTTTCTTCCCGAATGTGCGCGGCGATGCGCCGGACGACGGGGGCGAGGACCGCCCGTCCGACTCCGGTTCGTAGCAGCGGGCGCAGGCGCGCGTAGCGCTCCGGCGAGCCGTCGAGAAGGTCCGCGAGGAGACGTTCGTGCTCGGCCTCGTGCGCCTGCGGTTTTCCCTCTCTCGTCGCCTCGGCGCTTCCGCCCGACGTTTCTTGGGCGAGGTCTTGGAGGAGACGGCGCAAAAGGTCGTGGAAAAGCGTTCCCAGGTCCGCGGCGTCGAGGGGGCCGCGGTCCTCTTCCAGCCGCAGCCCGTAGCCGAGGAAGTGTCGATAAGGGCAGGTGTAGAAAGTTTCCGCCCGGGATGCGCTCACGGAGAAGCGCAGGTCGTCTCCCTCTTCCCGCTTGAGGAAGAGGTGCCGGGCGAGGGAAGGAGAGAGCCTTGGCGGTGGAGGAGTGAGCCTGCGGAGGAGGATTTCGTGGCGCGGGGCGAGGGCGCCGGGCGGACTGCCGCGGCCCGGGGGGAGGATCGGAGCTTCCCCGGTCTCTCCGGAGTTCGGCGCGGCGGATTTTGCGGATTTTTCGTACGCGTCGGCGGTTTCCCCGAGCACGTAGAGAAAGGGGGAGGGGTTTCGCGCCTCAAGCCCGTCGGTGAGGGCGTAGGAGAGGTAGAGGCGTTCGCGGGCGCGGCTGAGCGTGCGGTAGGCGATCCACACCTCCCGCCGCTGCTCCTCGTCGTCGTCCGCGAGCTCGATACCGGAGGCGCGCAGCGCCTCGCGTTCCCGCGCGTCGAAGAGGGATCCCAGAGAACGGGGTCGGGGGAAGGACCCGTCCGCCATCCCGAGGACGAAGGCCACGCGCACGTCCGCAAACTCGCCGCGGTCCGCGAGCACGAGGTGCACCTGGTCGAGCGTCGGGGGGATGAGCCCCACGGAGAGGTCTTCGACGCCGGCGAGGAGGATTTGGAAGAACGTATCCGCCGGGACTTCTTCGTCCCCGAGGAGGAGGGTGAGCTCTTCGGCGTAGGAGCGCCAGAGGCGCCAGATCTGGCGGTGGACCTGCGCCCGGTCGAGTTCGCCGCGTTCTCGCGCCTCTTCTTCCCAAGTTCGGAGGCGTTCGGGGAGTCCGTGTTCTTTGCCGAAGGCGTCGAGGAGGCGAATCCCGTCGGCCACGCGGAAACGCCCGCGGAACGCGCGCCGCAGGCGCAGGATCGGGAGGAGGCTCTCGGAGACGACGCGGTTTACGTCCGGCGTCACCCGTCCGTCGCGGGCGAGCACCTGTTTGAGACGGCGGGAGAGTTCGCCTCCCGCTCCGAGGGTGCGGACTCCGTACGTGCGCGCGAGGAGTTCCAGGCGGTCGACGGCCTCGCGGAAACGCGCGGGCTCCATCCCCTGCGGAAGGAGGAGCTCCGTGCGCAGGCAGGCGAGGAGCGTCTCGCGGTCCGCACGGCGGCGGGAGAGTTTCGCGAGGCGCCCGAGGAAGAAGAAAAAGGGATGGGCGGAAACGCCCGCCCGCGTCACCTGGAAAAAGGGGATGCGGTGGCGCGTCAAAGCCGCCTCCAAGAGCGGACCGTACGCCTCATCGCGGAAGTAGACGGCGATGTCCCGGAAGCGGTACGCACCCGTGCCCACGAGGCGGAGGATCTCCTGCGCCACGGCCTCGACTTCTTCGCTCGGCCGCGCGTGCGCGGAAACCCGAAGTCCGGGATCGGCGGTTGCCGCGCCGAAATCCGGATCGCGCCGTGCGCCCTCCTTCGAGCCGCCGCCGAAAAAGTCCTCCACGCGCTCGACCGCCCCGCGAAGGGCGGGGTGGAGGAAGCGCGGACGATCTCGGAATGGACGTACACTCACTTCGATCCCCCGGGTTTCGGCCCCTCGGCGGAGGCGTTCGTATAGAACGGCGGCGTCCGTCCAGAGGGGACGGGGATCCTCGGGGTCGCCGAGTCTTTCGGCGGTTTCCCGGGCATCCGGCGGAGGGTCGAGTTCTCGGGGCAGCGCGTCGGGGTCGAGGGTCAGGGCGACGTACGCCTCTCGGCTCATGCGGACGAGGGAGAGGAGCACCTCCTGCTCGAGCGGGGAGAGGCGTTCGAAGCCGTCGACGTACACTTCACTCTCTCTCAGGAGCTCGTGGGAACGCTCCAGGCGCCGCACGAGCCGGGCGAGGCGCTCGGGGTAGTCGCCGAATTTCTCGCCCAGAACGCGGTCGCGCTCCTGCCAGAGACAGAGGAAGGCTTCCAGCTTTTCGCGCAGGCGGCGGCGCTCCGCGGGGCTCGCCGCCTCCCGTCCGGGGGTGTCTGTTCCTCGGTCATCTCCGCCGAGCCG
Organism: Brockia lithotrophica; assembly: GCA_003050565.1. NCBI lineage: Bacteria > Bacillati > Bacillota > Bacilli > Thermicanales > Thermicanaceae > Brockia > Brockia lithotrophica. Next base: position 183,188 of record PEBW01000002.1, on the reverse strand, counting down.
CGCCAAGAGCGCTTGGAGCTCTCCCGCCGTGAGCCGGTTGTGCCGGAATTCGTCGATCGCCTCGCGCAGGATACGCGGAGCGTCGGGTCCGAGTCCGGAAAAGTGCCCTTCGTCTTTCCGGCAGCTGTTGCGGGCGACGGAGAGGGCGAGGAGCGCCTGCACCGCCGCGGTGCTCACGGGGCGAAGGGGTTCGTCGTCGCCTTCGCCTTCCAGCCACCAAAAGAGGCGGCCGAGGCCGACCACCTGCGTGCGGATCACGCCGTTCAGGCCAAAAGCGAGGAGCGCCCGCTCGGCGTCGTGCGTCATGTGTTCCGGGACGATGTAGAGAAGGGGAGGCCCCAGCGGGTCCTCCCGTTCGCGCTGCCTGAGTCGTTCGAGGATCCAGGCCGTCTTCCCGCTGCCCGCCGGTCCCAACAAAAACGTAAGCCCCATCGCACCCAACTCCCTCTCGGGGCTACCGGAAACATGTGTTCGCGTCTTCTAAAATCTAAGCTAGCAGGTCTCGGGGTCGTTGACAAGGGAGGGGACGAGAAACTTCCCGCTTTCTCTTCTCCCCGGCTCTCCCTGCTGTGCGGCCGAGACGCGGACGAGAGGGGAACCTCTCGTCCCCCCTTTACCGCACTTCGCTCCTACGGTACGGTGTAAGGGGGGGTGTACGATGTACCGCCTCTACGTGGTCGAAGACGACGCGTCCCTCCGGGCGCTCTTGGCCGAAAACTTGGTGCGCTATGGATACGAGGTGCAGACGTCGCGCGACGAGGACTTTCCCGCGCTGGATCGTGTCGTAAGGGAGTTCGACCCGCACCTCATCCTCCTCGACATCAACCTCCCCTTCTACGACGGATTCTTTTGGGCGCGGCGCTTTCGCCTGTTCACCCGGGCGCCCATTCTCTTCCTTTCCGTCCGCGGGGATCCGATGGACACGGTCCGCGCGTTGGAAAACGGCGGCGACGACTACCTCGTAAAGCCCTTTCACCTCGACGTGCTCCTCGCCAAAGTGGAAGCCCTCCTTCGGCGGGCGTACGGAGAGCTCGCAGGTGTGCAGCACTCCATGCCGTCGTACGGCGGGCTTACCGTGCGGGTCGACCGCCAGGAAGCCCTGTATGGCGATCGCCGGGTGTCTCTCACCCCCACGGAAACCCGGCTGCTCGCCGCCCTCCTCATGGCTCGGGGCGCGCCGGTGAGTCGGGACGAACTCATGTTCGCCGCCTGGGACAACGCGGAATTCCTCGAGGACAACACGCTCACGGTCAACGTCGCCCGCCTCCGCCTCAAGCTTGCGGAGCTCGGGCTCGAGGGGGCGCTCCGCACCGTGCGGGGGTTCGGCTACCGGATCGCGCTTTCCGGCGAGGAGGACGCGAATGCCGGTCGGGGGAAATTCAGGGGAAGTGCCGGGAGAAAGGCGGGCGGAGGAGCGGTTGCCGGGGAGGGGAGGAAGGCGGATGCAGGGGACTAGTGGACTTGCCCGCGCAATGGGGATTACGTTTCTCCGCCACGCCCCGCTGTACGGGATGAGTTTTTTGGGCCTCGTGCTGGCGCTTTCGGAGTTCGTCCTCTACGATCTCGCATCCGGGAACCCCGTTCCCCTGCGGGAGATCGCCTACGCCTTTCTCCTCGCCGTCCTGGCCTGGGCGTTCGGAGCCGGTTGGGACGCGTACCCTCGCGCCCGCGACCGTGAAGAGCTTTCCCGCTACCTCTCCTCGCTTAAATCGGGTTCCGTGGGGGAGCAAGCTCCTCCCGACCCCTGGATCGCCCGTTCGCCGTTCGGCAAAGAACTGTTTGCGGCGTTGGTCGCCTGCGACGCAGCGTGGCGGCAGGAGGTGGCGCAGACGCGTGAGCGTTTTCTCTTCACCCTTGCCTTTTCCACACGGTTTGCCCACGAGATGAAGACGCCGCTCTTTTCCCTCCGCCTGCTCGTCGAGGAAACGGAACGCCTTCTCCGCGAACGGCCCGTGGAGGACCTCTCGCGCTGGCGGGATCTCCGCCGGTCCTTTGCCGCGGAAATTCGGCGTGCCGAGGACCTCGTCGACCTCCTCCTCGGTTCGGTTCGCCTCGAAGACCCGGCGCAGGACTACGCCCCCGAGGCCGTCCCCGTCGTACCCTTCGTACGCGAGCTCATCGACGCGCGGCGGGAAGAGTGGATCCTCCGCCGGATCTATCCCCGGATAGAGGAGGGAGATTCGGCCGGGGAACTCGTGGTCTTTGCCGACCGGAAGTGGCTCCGCCTCCTCCTCGAGCAAATTCTCCGCAACGCCCTCCGCTACGGCAAAAAAGATGGCGCCGACGCCGCCACCTTTACCGTACGCGTTGAGAACCACGAAGGCAGAATTCGCCTCAGCTTTGTGGACGAAGGGCCGGGAATCCCGCCGGAAGACGTACCGCGGGTGTTCGAACCCTTCTTCACGGGTACCCAAGGACGGAAAAACCCCCAGGCGACGGGGATCGGACTCTACCTCGCGCGGGAGGCGGCCCTTCGCATGGGTGCACACCTCGAGGTCCACTCCACGTGGGGGCAGGGGACGACGCTGGTGTTCGAACTCCCGGAGGCGACGTACTTCGGGCCACGGCGCTTTGGGTCCGAAAAGGGACGGCAACAATGACGGGTTCGTAAGCTTTGCCCCAAAGGTTGTCACGCAAGATCGAGGCAGATGCCCGGTAGGATCAGATACGGTAAACCTGCAGGCCGGGGCGCGGCCGTCCAAGCGGACGGCCCTTTCTTTATCGGGTTCGCCCGGTTCCCGGTCGTCCCGTGTGGCCGAGTGCGTCGAATTCCGCGTGCAGAACGGGGGGAACGTGGCGATGCTCGGAGAGCCGCTTCTTCGCGTCGAGAGACTGGAAAAGGTGTACACGCCGCGGGGCGGAATTCCCCATCGCGCGCTGGCGGGGCTCACGTTCGCCGTAGAGCCCGGGGGCTTCACCGCGGTGATGGGTCCTTCGGGGAGCGGTAAGACGACGCTTCTCAACCTCATCGCCGGCCTCGAGCGCCCTACGGCGGGGGAGATCGTCGTGCAGGGGCGCCACATCGAGAGCCTCGGGGAAGACGAGCTTTCTCGCTACCGCCGGGAGACGCTTGGTTTCGTCTTTCAGGATTTCAACCTTCTTTACAAACTCACCGTTCTGGAGAACGTCCTCCTCCCCCTCACCTTGCGCGGACGGGTCGGTCCCGAAGAGCGGCGGCAAGCCCTGGAAGTTCTTCGGCGCGTAGGTCTCAAAGGCAAGGAAGATCGTTTTCCCTACCAACTTTCCGGCGGCGAGCAGCAGCGCGTGTCCATCGCCCGTGCCCTCGTCCACCGCCCGGCTCTCGTCCTCGCCGACGAGCCGACGGGAAACCTCGACACGGGAACGAGCCGCGCCATCCTCGAACTTTTCGCCGAGCTCAACCGCGAGCTGGGGATTACGCTGCTCCTCGTGACGCACGATCCCTTTGCGGCAGGCTATGGCGGCCGCGTCCTCTTCCTCCGGGACGGCCGTCTCTACGCGGAACTTCGCCGCGGAGAAGACCGGGGTGTGTACACCCAGCGCATCCTCGACACGCTCTCCGCCATGGAAGAAGCGACGGTCGGCAAACTGGCCGGGGAATAGTGCGGCGTCGTTACGGCCGCTACTTCCAGCACGTGAGGTGGGGATCCGAATGAGCTGGCGGCATCTTTGGCTGCGGATGATGGGGCGCGACCTTCGGCGCACGGTCGCCTTTGTCGTCCCCACCGCCTTGGCGGTGATGCTTTTCCTCCTCTTTCGTTCGCTCGTCGGGACGGCGGGAATCGAAGCCTCTCCGTTTCGCCCTGAAAGTGTGATAGATGCCGCCTTTGCGTTTACCTCCTACCTGGTGGCCTTCTTCTCGGGTTTCTTCGTCGTCTACTTTCACCGTCTGTACGTGCGGGGGGAGTCGCAGGCTTTGGGCCTTCTCGCCACATTCGGCCTTTCTCCCCGGGATCGGCGCAACCTCATCCGCCTCGAGAGCGCCGCGCTGGGGGCGGCTTCTCTCGCGCTGGGCACCGCCGCCGCCTACCTTTTGGGGCCTTTGTTCGCGCGCTTCACCGCGGTCCTCTTCGACTTCGGTGTGGACTTCGCGTTTCGGGTACCTCCGAGAGCGCTTGCGGAAACGGGGGCGTTTTTCGGCGCGGTATTTCTCGTCGAAGCCCTCTACACCTCCCGGTGGGCGGCCCGCCGCTGGCCGCGGGAGTTTTTTTCCGCGGTCTGGCAGGTGGAGGCGGTGCCCAAACCTTCCGCGAAGTGGGGGCTTCTGGGGCTTCTGTCGCTTTTCGGCGGCTACGGCCTTGCCGTCTATGTCCACCCGTGGGTGATGGCCTACACCGAGTATGCTTACGCCGTGTATGCGGATGCGGCGATGAAGTGGTTCCTCCTCTGGGTATTTCTCGCGTTGATCATCGTCGCCCTCGTCCTCGGGGGCACCTACCTCGTCCTCCGCGACACCTTGCGCCTGTGGGTGGAAGGGCGTCGCAGGCGCATGACGGAAGGGAGGGGAGGGGTCTCGTCGGCGTCGCTCTTCCTCTTGGCACGTCTGGGCGCCGAGCTCCGGCGGTTTGCCGGGGTGAGCGCGGTGTTCGCCGGCGTCTTCGCCGCTTTTTTCACGACGGTGGCGGCCATATCGTTTATAAACGAATTCGATCGCCTTCGCGCGGTGGAGCTGTATCCCGTACCCGTGCAGGCGGCGTTCGTCTTAGATTCGCCTCTTTCCCGCGCGTCGGGGGAGCTAAACCCCGGGTCACCCGCGCCCGCGGAGACTCCCGCCGCAGACGAGACGGGCGGGGTCTTTTCCTACGAAGATGCGAAAACGCCCGCGGGTTTTCCCGGCCTCTCGGAGGGGGCGAAGATCGTCGAAGGGGAAGCCACGCGGGTCGCCTCCCGCCTCGCCGAGGAGGGGATCGTTGTGGCCCAAAGGATTCCCTTCCAGGTGGCGCGTCTGGAGATGGTTCCCAGGTCTTCGGCTTCTACGCCGCCGGGCGAAGTCCCGGAAGATCGAAGGGAGGCCGTCCTCCACCACGTCCGGGAAAATCTCCGTTCGGTGGAAGTCCTCTCCCGGAGCACCTACGTAGCGCTCCGGGACGCCCAGGTCGCCCACCGCGCGGCCGTGTCCTCCGGGGTGGAGCCGCTCCCGGAGGTACCGCCTCTCGCGGGTAGGCAGGCGTTTTTCTTGGCCCACGGGATGGACGCGTCCACGTTTTCGCGCTTCGCCCGAAGTGCGGGAGGTCTCGGCTTTCCCTTTGAACCGGGGGAGTACGAGTTGCTTCCGGGTTGGGGAAGCTCCTCCGCGCCGCCGCCTCCGTTCTCAGACCCCGTACGGGAACCGGAAAGCCGGAAACGGGAAGGGCTCGAGGAATCCGTAGCCATCGACCTCGTCGGGGCGACGGGGACGCGCGGTCACATCCTCAACCCGGCCTTCACGGTGCAGATGCATCCCGACGCCACCCTCGTGGTCGCGGACGAGCTCTGGGCCCGCCTCCCACGCGAAGCCCTTTTCGCCCACGGGGAACTTGCCGTCGGGGAGGCGATGTGGGTCGCGGAATCCTCCCTCCCCCGGCTTCACCGGCTCGCAGCGGACGGAGGACTTTCGGGATTCGGAGGATCTCGAGGCTTCGCTTCCCACGGGGGAGCAGGAGTGGAAACCTCCGTTCGAAACGTGTGGTTTACGGTTCAGTCGGATGCCGTAGAAAACGCGCTTCTTAGGCGCCTCTCTTACATGTACACGCTCACGTTTCTCGGGCTCCTCCTCTTTACCTTTGGCGCGCTGGCGTTGTACCTGCGCCTGCGAGAAAGCGAGGCAAAGGACCTCAGGGAGGCAAGTACCCTTCGCTCCTTGGGCTTTCGCGCCGGGGAAGTTCGGCAAATTTGGCGCAGAGAAGCCCTGGCGTTGTACCTCCTGCCGTTGGTCTTTGCCTCTCTTCACCTCGCGTTTGCCGCCGTCGATGCCGGCGGGATTCTGCCCCGGGCGAGCGGGTGGTTCGCCTCTGCCCTCGCCGTCCTCGAAGGCGTGCGTCCCCCCTCCCTCGCGGAAAGCCTGCGCATGATCCCCCCGAGAGTCGTGTACGACCTCGTCGGGTTGGTCGCGGGGAGCTTGCTGCTCTTCGTACTCTACGCGCTCCTCGCGGGGAACACGTACGGGCAGGAACTCTGGCGGCGCGTCGTGCACCGTCGGAGGTAGGGGAGGAAAAACGCGGAGCACCTCCGCACCGCAGACGAAAGATGCCCCGCCCGTACTCGTCTTGTGCGGGCGGGGCGTTTCGACGTGTTCGGAGCCTTTCGTTTTCCCTACAACCCCAAGCCGTCCCGGCTTTCGCGACGTTCGGTTTCGATTTGGGCCACCCGTTCCCGAATCCACCGCGCAGCCCGGCGGAGGCGTTCGATCGTCGTCTCCTTCCCGAGGAGTTCCATCACGTCGAAGAGCCCCGGGCCCACCGTACGGCCGGTGAGGGCGAGGCGCGTGGGGTGGATGAGCTCGCCGCTCTTGATCCCCAACTTCTCGATGAGCGCGCGGTATGCGGGCTCGAGGTAGGGCGCCGACCAGATTTCCACCGAAGCGAGAGCCTGCGCCGCCTGCTCGAGCCTTGCTGCGACCTCGAGGGCTTTGGTGAGGTTTTCCGCAACCTTCTCGGAATCCGGCGGCAGGGCGAAGTGCTTGCCGACTCCTTTGGGGTCGTACGCTTCCACCGGCCGGTAGAAGTAGCTCAGCCAGTCGACGACCTCCACGAGGGTGCTCACGCGCGAGCGGACGGCGTCGAGGCGGCGTCTTGCGAGCTCCACCTCCTGCGGGGCGGGTCGTTCCGGGAGGTAGCCCGCGCTTTGGAGAAACGGCAGGGCGTGGCCGTAGACGGTGTCGATGGGGAGGCTCCGGAGGTAGTGGGCGTTGACCCAGCGGAGCTTCTCCATGTCGAAGACGGCCGGCGCCTTGTTGATGCGCTCCAGGGAGAACTCGGAGGCGATCTCGGCGGGGGAAAAGATCTCCCGCCCTTCTCCCGGGTAGTACCCGAGGAGGAGGCTGTAGTTTACGAGGGCCTCCGGGAGGAACCCCAGCGCGCGGAAATCGTCGATGCTCGTCGCACCGTGGCGCTTGGAGAGCTTGGTGCGGTCCGGGGCGAGGATCATGGGCACGTGGGCGAACTTGGGGAGGGGAGCGTCCAGGGCCCGAAAGAGCACGACGTGCCGGGGGGTATTCGAGAGGTGCTCCTCGCCGCGGATGATGTGCGTGATTCCCATGGCGATGTCGTCGACCACGCTGGCGAAGTGGTACGTGGGCATGCTGTCGCGTTTTACGAGGATGAAGTCGTCGATCTGGTCCGGGTCGAAGGTTACGTTTCCCCGGATGAGGTCGGGGACGACCACGGGACCGTCCAGGTCGACCTTGAGCCGCCAGGCGGGCCTTCGCCCTTCCCGCTCGTACGCTTCCCTCTGTTCGGGGGTGAGGTGGCGGCATCGGCCCGAGTACCGGGGCGCTTTCCCCTGAGCGAGCTGCTCTCGGCGCTCCGCTTCGAGCTCTTCGTCCGTGCAGTAGCAAGGGTAGGCCAGACCTCGCTCGACGAGGGTGTCGAGGGCCTTGCGGTAGAGGTCGAGGCGTTCGGACTGTCGATAGGGCGCGTGGGGGCCGCCCACGTGGGGGCCCTCGTCGAAGTCGACGCCCAACCAGCGGAAGGAGGCGAGGATGTTGTCCAGGTGCTCCTCGCGGGAGCGTTCGCGGTCCGTGTCGTCGATGCGGAGGATCACCTTGCCGCCGTGCCGGCGGGCGAAGAGCCAGTTGAAGAGCGCGGTACGCACGCCGCCGATGTGCAGAGGTCCGGTAGGGGAGGGAGCAAAGCGTACGCGGACCTCGGAGTTGGTAGCGTGCTCGGAAGGGGCGGGCATGCGCAAAGCCTCCTTGCTCGTGTGGTTCCCGAAAAGGCGCGGGAAGACGACCCGTCGGGGCGTACCGACTCACCGGCGCAACCGCGTAGTTCCTCAAGGGCATCCGGCGGGGCGCTAAGCATCGCGGCGCCGGTTGGGATTGCGGCTTTCGAGCCATTGGGGGGTGACGACGACCGCCTCGCCGGTCCTGAGGTCGCGGGCGGGAGCGCCGGGTTCGCCGAGGTCGGAGAGGACGACCCACGCCTCCGCGAAGTCTTCGCCTCGGGTGTAGGTACTCGGCGTGACGAGCGTGGGGATCCCCGCGCCGATTGCGGCGAGGAGTCCGTTCCGGGAGTCTTCGACGGCGAGGGCGGCTTCCGGGGATTCTCCGAGGACTTCGAGGACGTAGCGATAGACGGCCGGATCGGGTTTCTTGACGGGCACCTCCTGCGCCGTGGCGAGGAGCTCAAACGCCTCCGCAAGACCGTAGTAGGCGAGGAGGGCCTCGACGTTTTCACGACTCGTCGTCGTGGCGACGGCGAGGCGGATTCCCGCGGCGCGCGCTTCTTCGATCAACCGACGAACTCCGGGGCGTAGAGGGAGCTCGCCCCGCCGTACGATCTCCGCGTAGAGTTCGTTTTTGCGGCGGTGGAGGGCGACGATCTTCGCGGGGTCTGCGAGGAGTTCGGCGGCGATGCGGTCTTCGGGCCGGTAGACTTCGAGAAAGTGGCGAATGCGTTCGCGGCCGCCGCTCACCCGGAGGAGTTCTCCGTAGAGTGTCTCGTCCCATTCGTAGGGGAGCCCCGCCTCGCGAAAGGCGCGGGTAAAGGCCACGCGGTGGCCCAGTCGTTCGGTTTCGGCGAGCGTTCCGTCGACGTCGAAGATGATGAGCCTCGGCCACACGAGCCTTCCCTCCCACGTACGCCCTCTATTGTAGCGGATTTCCCGAAAAAAGGGGAAACCGCTCCGATGCGTTCGCGGCGATCTTGCGGATCTCTCGAAACCGGTCGGGCGTACGTCTTGCCTCACGGCGTGTACCAGCCTGCCTCCCACCGGAGGATGGCGAGGTAGCGCATTTCGATCGCCCTTTTCGTCCAAGAGGCCAGAGAACCGTAGATCCGGAAGCGTCCGTAGAGACTGCCCACGGCATCCTTGGGCCCCAGGGTCGCCACCGCTCCGCGGTTTTTCGCGCGCAGGGGGCGGACGCTCCCACGGGTGAGGAGCGCGGCGGCGTTTTCCGCGGCCTGCGGCCCCATTTGGATCGCCGTCTGCGCCGTGGGGGGAAGGGGGCCGAGGTCCTCGTCGACGAAGTAGGCGACGTCCCCCACGGCAAAGACGTCTTCAAACCCGGGAACTCTGAGGTCGTTGCCGACGGGGATGCGGCCGTTGTGCACGGGAAATCCCGCCCGGCGGAGGACTTCCGGAGCGCGAACGCCTCCGCACCAGGCGACCGTCCGTGCGGGGAGGAAGGTTCCGTCGTCCAGGAGCACACCTTCCTCGCAAACTTCGCGGAAGGGGCTGCCGAAGAAGAAGCGCACGCCGCGTTCCTCCAAACGGCGCACGGCGTAGCGCCCGAGCTCTTCGGGAAAGGGCGGTAGGACCCGCTCCGTCGCCTCGGCGACGACGATCCTGAGCCCGCCCTCCGCCGCCGGGAGGTCGAAGGCTTCGCGGAGGGTGGGAGCGCGGGACGCCAGCTCCCCCGCGAGCTCTATACCCGTAAACCCCGCCCCTCCGATGACGACCGTACGGTAGGCGTCGTCCCGCGTGTACGCGTAGCGCGCGAGGTTGTGCTCCAGGCGGTGGCGAAAAAGCCTTGCCGGGGTGAGCGCGGTGGCCGAAAGGGCGTGCTCCGCCACCCCGGGGATCCCGTACGTTTCCGCTTCTCCCCCCAGGGCGACGATGAGGACTTTGTAGCGCAAGGCTCCCGCCGAGGTGTCCACGCGACGCCCGTGGGGGTCGAGTTCGCGAACTTCCGCCTGGACGAAGGAAACGGGCTTTCCCCCGAGGATTTTGGCAAAGGGGATCCGCACGGCGGTCGGCGGAGCGGTGCCCGCCGCCACGCGGTGAAGTTCGGTCACGAGCGTGTGGTACGCGTTGCGGTCCACGAGACCGATGCGGAAGGGCTTTCCCGCAAGGCGCCTTCCCAGGCGTAGGGCGGCGAGGAGCCCCCCGTATCCTCCTCCGAGGACGAGGACGTCGAATTCTTGCGCCACGGCCGTCTCCCCCTTGCACTGGTTCTCGCTTCGGCGTAAGGTTTCTTTCCGAACGCCGAGGTCTCCGGCGTTCCCGCACTCAGGGTGCGGTTTCCCGGATAAGTTATTGTGATCACATTCACATATCTGACCTCTAGTGTACCCGTTCGTCCGGCAAAAGGGAAGAGATGACTTCTTCTGCGTCTAATCCGGGTTTGCGGTCCGAAACCTTCGGCTCCCCCTGCATAGCTCTAAAGCGCCCCTACGCAAAAAGGCCACCGGCTCCGCGGAGCCGGTGGCCCTGTTCTTCCCTCGCAACCCTCGATCTTGGCGTAGCCGTGCGCTTCTTAGTACCGCGCCGCCTCGCGTTCGAAGGACGCGAGGTGGTTCGTCGAGGCGCTCTTGAGCTTGAGGAAGGCGTCCCGCACGTCGGCGGGAAGCGTCGGGTCGCTCAAGAAGCGGTCGTACATGGCGATGTTGTCGATCTCGGCTTGCACGCCGGTGAGGGCCGCATCCCGGAGAGACGGGGGTACGGTCACGTAGGCGGCGATGCTCGCCTGATCCGGCACCGGGACGCCGTACTTTTCGAGAAGCGGCGTGAGGAGCGCGATGTGCTGCGCCTCGGCTTCGCGGATGTTGGCGAAGGGGTTCACGTTGCCGTAGGTGTCGAGGATCTTGGTGTACTCGGCATGGGCGATGTACTCGTCCTGGATCGCGTAGGTGAGCATCTTGGCGAGGGTGAGGTCCGGGTCGTCGAGTGCGCCGAAGTGGGCGACCATGGGGGCATCTCCCTCTTGGGAGGTCGCGGGCGTGTTGTTCGCGGGGGCGGCGGGTGCTTCCGTCCCTTGCCCTGTGCCGGTCGTCGGTTGCCGACTCAGGTCCGTCGCGCGGGTTTGCGCGCGGTACTGGTGAGCGTTTGGGGAAGTCGCGGCACCTTGCGCCGCGCTTTCGACGGCGTAGGGCGCCCCTTTGGGTTCGGCTTCTCCCGACTGTCCGCAGAGGGCGTAGGCCGTTCCGCCGAGAGCTCCGACTCCAAGGACGAACAGACCGGCAACGAATGCCTTCTTTGCCTTGTTCATGGGTGTACCTCCTGGGGTAGCTTTTGAAGTTGGTAGGGGCTTCCCCCCGTCCGTCCCCATCGTACCCCGAGGAAGCTTAGGGTTTCCTTAGAAAACACGGTCCTCACGGGAAAAATGTTTTACCGTGCTTCTTCGAGGAAGGCCTCCACGTGGCGGACGGCGTGCCGCGCCGCCTCGGCGCCAGACGCCTCCGTCGGTGAGGTCGAGGCCCAGGTGTTTTCGTGCCGTCGTCTCTACGGGCAGCCGTCCGCTCCCGAAGGGGATCGATTCTTTTAAGATGTGGTACAATGTTCTCGTACGCCGTGAGGTTCAGAATTTTGGCCGTACGGGTGGGAACGCCTGCGTAGCTCTCGCTCCCCTGTCCCATTCCGCCTTCGGTCTCGTGGGCATCGATCGGCGGCTCGTCTCGGAACGGCCGCCCCTGGATTCCGCCGGACTTTTTTGGACCGCAGGGGACGTACGCCAGCGAGGAGGGGATCCACCGTGTCGAAACGCGTTCTCCTCATGACGGGGGACGGAGGCGAGGCCCTCGAGGTGTTTTATCCCTACTACCGCGTCCAGGAGGCGGGGCACACCGTCGTCCTCGCCGCCCCCCGCAAGAAAACCGTCCACACGGTCATCCACGACCGCGAGCCCGACTGGGATATCTCCACGGAGAAGCCCGGTTACCGCATCGAGGCGGATGCCGCCTACGCAGACGTTCGCCCCGAAGAGTTCGACGCGCTAATTCTCTCCGGCGGGCGCGCACCGGAGTACGCGCGCCTGGACGAGCATGCGCCGCGCATCGTGCGCGCCTTTTGGGAATCCGGCAAGCCCGTAGGGGCCATCTGCCACGGCGGGCTCTTCTTCGTCGCCGCCGGGATCGACCTCACGGGTCGCACGCTCACGGCGACGCGGGGAATCCGACCGGAGCTGGAGCGCCTCGGGGCGAGGTACCTTTCGGAGCGCGTCGTCGTCAATCGCAACCTCGTCACCGCTCAGTCGTGGCGCGACCTCCCGGGGTTCATGCGCGAGTTTATGCGCGTCCTCTGAAATTCGTGTCGTCGGCGCACGTGGGCGGTAGAAGCCGAACCTCCGGTGTGGTAGGCTGAAGGCGGAGCGGGGCTTAGTCGCCCGTGCCGGCGCCTTGCGGATCGGGAGAGAGTTTCCCAAAGGGAGGGGAAGGACATGGGGGAACGCGACCTTGGGGCGGAGATGGACGAGCTCCGCGGGCAACTGGAGCTCCTCCGGCAGGATGTGCAGGCGCTCACCGGCGCGCTCAAGGGCATGGGTCAGGCGCAAGCGGAGCGGGCGGAAGAAGAAGTCCGCAGCTTCTTGCGCTCCCTGGGGGAAAGGCTCGGCGAGGAGTTTCGCCGGCGGCGGGAAGACCTCGTCTCGTGGTGGCAGGACAAGGGGAAGTCTTTGGCGGGCGAGGGAGGAGGCGAGGAACGGACGGTTCGGACGTACCTGTACGCCCTGGGAGGATTCCTCGCCGTTTTCCTCCTCGGATGTCTCTTCGGGAAGATGTGGAAGCGCGGAAACTAGACGGCAAAGAGACGAGGGAAAGGCATGAACATCCTCCGGGCGCTCTTCACGCTCTTCCTCACGTCCGCGTCGGACGTCGGACGGCGGGAGCTCGTCCGCCTCGCGGAGACCATCCTCTTCCTCGGACTCGCCCTCTTCGCGGGGCTCACCGGGGTCGTGTTCCTCCTTTTAGCGGCCTATCTCCTTTTGGAGACGTATCTCCCGCCGTATCTCGCCGCCTTTCTCGCCGCGTTGGTCGCCGTGAACCTCGCACTCTTTTTCTTCGTGCTCGCGAAGCGGAAGTGAGGGACTTCGGCACGCCGCACGAGTACCGGTTGCCGCCGTGCGGCTTTTTTTATACCGCGACCAGGTCGCCTCCGCCCTCGTAGACGCACCCGACCACGATTCGCCCAACGGATCGGGAGTTCCCCGCCTCCTCTGGGTAAGACGGGCCGTACTACCTGGACCCGAGTCGCGGGGGCGCGGCAGGTGTACCGCTTTCCGACCTTGCGGAGCACGAGTTTTCGGGATACCACCGGAGCGCTGTGGGGGGCACAAGACGGTGAACATCTCGTTGGGGATTGCCTTTGTGTCGGGTTTGGTGGCGTTTTTCTCGCCGTGCGTCTTCCCCCTGTACCCTTCCTTTCTCGCCTACGTGACCGGCGTCTCTGCGCGGGAGGTGCACAACGCGAGGGGGGCTCGCCTGCGCGCCCGCGTCGTCCTCCATTCTTTGCTCTTTGCCTTGGGCCTTTCTACGATCTACTTTCTCTTGGGCTTTGGGGCGTCCTTCCTCGGGCAACTGTTTTTCGCCTACCAGGATCTCATAGCACGCATCGGCGGAGCGCTCATCCTCCTCATGGGGCTCGTCGTCATGGGCGTCGTCCACGTCGAATTTCTCGAGCGTACGTTCCAATTCCGCCTGGGCAAGAGCGGTTCGACCTTGGGCGCGTACGTCCGGAGCTACCTCGTGGGGCTCCTCTTCGGAGCGGGGTGGACGCCGTGCGTGAGCCCGATCCTCGGGGGGATCTTTGCCCTTGCGGCTACGCAGCCGGCGCAGGCCACCGCCCTCATGCTCGCCTTTAGCCTCGGCTTTGCCGGACCGTTCGTCCTCTTCGGCTTCTTCCTCTCCTTTGTCACAAAGCTCGCCGCGTACACGCCCCTCGTCGCGCGCATCGGGGGTGCCCTCCTCGTCCTCACGGGGCTTCTCCTCATGACCGGTCAGTTTGGCCGCCTCTCGCTTTGGCTCGGATGATCTTTTCGGGAAATTGGTTTTCTGATTGTCCGCAGGTACCGGATTACGGATGCGAAGCGGCGCGTGCAGGAGTGCGACATGCGCGACGAAAAGCTTTCTTCTTCCGCGGACGTTTCGGACGGGATTTCTCCCCCTTTGTGGACGGCACTCGCCCCGGGCGTGCACGTCCACCCGGATCACGCAACCCTCCTCTCCCTCCTCGATCGGGCTCTTTTTCGCCGGGCGCACCTGATCGCCTGGGACCTCGCTTCCGGCGGCACGTTTTTGGACGGATTTTCCGTCTTCATGCTGGGGATGGCGATCCCCCTCGTTCGTCAAGACCTGGCGCTTGCGGCGACGGAAATCGGCCTCCTCGGGTCGGCGATCGGGATGGACTTTCCCACGAGCAGCAGCTACATCGCCGAATGCATGCCCCTTCGGAATCGCGCGCGGGTGATGGTGGCGACGATCGCCGCGCAGGCCGTGGGGATGGTCGTCGCCCCTCGGGTCCACGCGGGCGTTTCGCGTGGACGATCGCGTGCGGACGTTGGAGGAGCACCAAGCTGCGGACTTACCCTAAAAAGCGTTTTGTTCGTTTAGCGCGCCGGTTGAGCTTTCTGCTCCTAAAGGATATCGTCAAGTCCTCCTTGATTTTGGGCCTATCGGTGGTGGCGGAATCCCTTTTCCTGCTCTTTTGGGGTTATGCATACGGGAGAATAAAGAGGTATCCCCTGCCAGAGGGGTACTTCTCGGGGGAAGAAGGAGATGTTTAGCAACAGATTTAGATCTAGAGCCAAAAAGTCCCTGTTTTGGATCTTTTTTTCTGGGATGGCTGTCGTCCCGCTCCTGCTGAGCCTCTATGCTTGCACGGAATGGGTTGGTAGGAGGGCAGAACCTCAGCCGGCAGATGTAATTGTTGTACTGGGTGCGGCTGTCTGGCCCCAAGGACCCAGTCCAGCTCTGCGGGAGCGCCTTTTTCTAGCTGCAAGGCTTTACGAAGAAGGCTATGCCAAAGCCATCATAACTACCGGAGGTGTGGGCGAATTCAGTCCCCTTCCTGAAGGCACGGCGGCAAAGGAGTTGCTCCTTGCTTGGGGCATTCCTGCAGAGGCCGTGCATGCGGAAACTACTTCTAGGAATACCCGGGAGAATTTGAGGGGGGCCAAGGCTATTATGGAAGAACACGGCTGGAATTCGGCCATCATCGTCACCCACGACTTCCATCTCTGGAGGGCCCTGCGGGAAGCCCGCTGTATGGGTATAGAGGCCACCGGAGCGGGTGTCAAGGAGACGGTCTTAGTAAGGCCTCCCTTGGTGCTGAGGGAAGCGGTGGCCAACGGGATCAGCATAATCAGGTGCTGGTGGGAAAAGCTTGAGTAGGAGAGTAAGGCCGTGGATATCAAGGTTCCCTTGGACGTGCCTTGTAAAGACGAAGAAGGATTACGAGGAGCCGCCGGGGAAGCTCCCCCTTTCAAGAGAGTGGGAGAAGGTCACAGAATAACCAAAAACCGTGCTACGGTAGAGCTCTATATCGACCGAGGGCCCGGAAAAGAAGAAGAGACTGAGCACATCTCTCTACACCTTGTCTACGAAGAAATTCGTCGATATTTAGAAAATTTACAAATTACTGGGTTGATTTCGCAAATGCTGGGCTGGGGAGAGGAAATAAAAGCGAAAGAACTCGATGGAGGGAAAGGCTATTGGAGAAAACACGAAAGGCAACGTCAACAAGTCCGTGAGCTGTTTCTAAGCATACCTTATAAACACTCAGGCGTCTCGTTCATCGTGGTTATAGATAAGCATCTTCATTTTGAAAAATATGCCAATCCTGAAGATCCAGAAAGATTAGCTATGTAATACGCGCTTGAAAGAATCCAACGTTTTCTTGAGTTCGAAAACTATGTAGCCATATGTATCTTTGACAAAACGATACACGAAACTCGAATAAAAGATACAGTTGCCAAGCTCATTAAGGACGGGTCGCGGGTAACATACCGGAGTAAATTTCATAAAAAGATAGTCACTAAGCAAATACCAATATCCCGCATCACAGATTTACAGTTCCAACTCGTACCTCAAAGAGCTGCGCAAAAAATATCAACCGAGAGATGGTGGACGGGTGGCTTAAGGCCGGAGAGTGGACGGACGACACGGATATGATGCTCGCCGTGGCCGAAGGAAATTAAAGGCCCAAACGATCCGGTGCCGCACATGCTTCCTGTACTGGCCACCTGCGCTGCCTGGGTTAAACTCTTACTAAAGCCTGGAAGCCTTCTCCTTGGCCTTTTGTTTTTTGGACGTTTACGTGGACCTCAGCTGCCGACTTCACACGACGGAAGAAGCGAAAGCTTACGACGCATCGCCTTTTTTTCCTGCCTTTTAGGAATACGGCACCGAGGAGAGAGGGGCTACCCCTGGGAGCTGAGCCACCGTTGGGCTTCCTCCAAGGGAAGGTGGAAAAGGCGGATCGAATCTCCTAACCAAAGGAGTTCGATGTTGGCGAGACCGGCCAGCCTTTGCCAGGGGGTTTGGTACAGGTGCATTTCTTGCAATCGGCGACGAGGCACGAAGACCTTTCGATGAGTGAAAAGGCAAACACTCAAAACATAGCCCTGGGGGCTCTGTAGGTATCCGCCGTGACGGTAGGCCCATTCTCCCCAGATGATGCCCAGGAGGATGAGAAACAAAAGAGTGCCCCCAAGGGGGGCCGGCCGCCACAAAAAGCCAATGGGGTAAGAGTTGGTGTCAAAGGGATGGACGGGCAAGGGAAGGTGGTAGGAAAACGCTACTAAAGCCACTATTGCCGGGATGGCGAAAACCAAGAGAAAAGTGAGGCGGAGAAAGCGGGTCCAGTAACGACGGCGAGCGCTGGCGGGAAGCGGGTGCACCTCCATGAGGATGTCGGGGACTTGGGGCAAAAGTTCCTTCATGAGGGCGGGAAGGCGATCCACGAGCAAGAAAGGGATGGTCCCCTGGTGGGTTTCGCCTTTGCCCGCCACGTAAAGCCGTAAGGAGGCCATCCCCGCCAGCTTTTCCAGGGGAGATTGGCGCAGTTCTACGGCCTGAATCCGCTCAAGGGAGAATGCTTTAGTCCGCAGAGAAATCCACCCTTCTTCTAAGACGAGGGCCTCGGGTGTGCGGTAAAAACGAAAGCGTAAGAGGTAGATCCATTTTCCCGCTACGGCAATTACCCAACTGACAAAGAAGAGTACCACCAGCCGGATGAGCGGTTGGCCGAAGAGGTCGGACAAGGCCGGGGGTATCCGGCGAAGGAGGAATTCGAGAAGAGCCCCGTTTTCAAAAGAGGCCAGTCTCCCGTGGAGCACAGCCACGATGAGGAAGCTTTGAATGATCGGGGGCGAGAGTAAGGCCCCCCGAAAGGCTTGGTCTATGCTGTAGCGAAAAATCTCAACCGAAGGTGGGATCTGGGCTGACTCGCCTTCTTCCTTTCCTTCTTCCTTTGAAGGAGGGGCAGGCGGACCCAAAGGGGTGGCAAGGACCTCCTGCATCCACCGCTGGGCTTCCTTTTTGGGGAGGGCCCGGATGAGGATCTCTCCCTCTTCTAGCCCGGCGCTTTCCGCGAGGAAGAACCGGAGGCGTACTACTCCAAACAACCTTTCGAGAAAATCGGCTTCCGTAGCCGCCGACTGGATGCGACGGATGGGGATCTTTTGTTGAACTCGATGAAGGATGCCGTACTGCACGTGCAGGGTCGTCCCGTCCAACCAGAAAGTATGGGTTCGCCAGTGGGCAAAGCCAAGAAGAATCAGGCTGGCTAGGGGGATCCCGAAGAGGAGGAGGAGGCCAAAAAGGGTGTTTACCAAGCCGGCGGAAAAGTATTTTTTCAAAAGGACAAGGGCCAGGAAGACGAAAGGGAGGGCTGTTTCCCAGTTTTCCTTCGCGGTGCGGAGGGCCGCGATGACGATGTAGGAAGGATGGGCGCGGGTGGGGAGCTGCACGGGGGAGGGGGATGCCTCACGGGACATCGCTGATCCCTGCCTTTTCTGCAATCCAGTCCCGCAGGCGTTCCGCTTCGGCGGTGGGGAGGGCGGGGATGGATGTGTGGCCGGCGGCGGTGACCACGACGACTTCCGAAAGGCCGTAGAGGCGGGCCACAGGCCCTTGGTGGAGATCCACATGCTGGATACGGGCATAGGGGATGAGGCGTCGCTGCATGGTCCAGATCCCCGATTCCACCTCCAGTTCCCTCTCCCGGAGGTCGAAGCGGAAGCGGGTCTGGCGCAGGGGCGGGGCGACGAAAAAGGAGAAGGTGAACCAGAGCCCGAAGAGGACGCCTTCGCCGACCAAAAGGCCTTTCGACCAGAAGGGGAGGAGGTTCCATCCTCCCTTCAAGGAGAAAAGTGCTTGGACACCATCTTGTTGTGTAAGTACCCAGATCAAGCCGTCCAGGCCGAGGAACATCAGGGCCACGATGGCCGCTTTCAGGACTGTGGAAACCCGCCACATCTGTAAAGCCCGTGGGTCAACGCCTCGCGGTAGGGTGGGGGTGAAGGGACGAAATAAGGTCACCCATGTCTCTTTCATGGCGAAATTTGCAATACCCATCCTCCTTGATGGATGTTGAGCACACCGCCTGACCGGATCCGGTTGCCGTTTTAGTTTTAATGGAACCGAATCGGCCGACTCGGTTTCTACTTCCAAAGTGTAGCCCCTGTAGTTCAAGCTGTCCAGGATCTTTTTTCGCAGACCTCCTTTCAGAAGCCCCGTGTACGACGCCGGGGTATGGACATTTTTTTCTGTATCAATTCGTTACTTAACTTACGGGTGCGGGGGCTTTGGTGACTTCCTTCCACCCTTGAAAGGGTGGGCTTTCCTGGCAGCCTCGCGTAACCAGGGCTCTTCATGCTTTGGGTCGGAGCGTCGATCTTCTCCGGGGGTACATCTTGTTTTGGGGACGGTGAGCCTGGAAAGACCTGCAGCAGGTTGGTCCGATCCGTTCCGCCCGGTGCCCTTGACAATCCTCTCGTCGAGATGGTATGCTACATTCTGCGCGTGGCGCGCAGGACGAAAGACGTGGGGGCGTAGCTCAGAGGGAGAGCGCTAGAATCGCACTCTAGAGGTCGTGGGTTCGAATCCCATCGCCTCCACCAAGATCGACCCAAACCCCGGGCGAAAACCCGGGGTTATTCGTCTACGAAAGGCCGTCGGGAAAGCCCACCCTTCAAGGGTGGGAGGAGGTCACCGTCGAGTTCCCGGAGGCGGGGATGGCCCGTCGCGTGCATTTCGAGATTGTCGCTCTCTTCGGCCAGGGCGGCCCCTCAATCCTCGGTCTACTCTCGGCTGCTTTACGACTTCGGGCGGCTGAAGTGCTACGACCTCTGGATGAACGGCACCGTCGTTTCGGCGGTGAACGTCGGCTTCCGAACGGTCGACTTCATCTCCTTTTGTCGTCGACCTTGGCAACTTCTTCCGCAGGGAGATCGTCAACCTTTGCCGAACAGGTCCTAAAGACTTTGCTCATCGGTCGCTAACCGCTACTTTTAAATCCCGGAAGGGGATGAGGAGAGCGCCTACAGCGCCGCGCAAATTCCCGTCGGCCAATCTTGACATGGCTTACCGGGTACGAATGGGGTTACGAAAGCCCTAGGCGGGCAGCCACGTCCGCATAAGCGGGATCTTCCGCATAGATCTTTTCCAGTTCCTTGCGGGCCTGCCGGGGATTTCCCATATCCTCGTAAAGAAGGGCTCTTTCATATCGGAGAGCTTTCATCAGTTCAGAAGGCCGATCTTTCTTTCGCCGGAGAGCCTGGGTCAGAGTTTCCTTTGCAGCTTCTAGAAGTCCGAGACCTTTAAGAGCCCGGGCCCGGTAGAGGAGGAGAAGGGTGTGAACCGGCGTCTCATTCGGGAGGAAAGCCGTGAGCTGGAGCACCCTGCGGTACGCCTCCTCTCCGGGTGTTCCGTGCATGAGCGCATGAACGAGGCAAAGCCTTGCCAGTTCATCCTGAGGCTGGTTGTTGGCTAGGTGTTCGAGGAAGGTCAGGGCTTCGGCGACCTTTCCCAGATCCTCGTAGACCTGCGCCAAGGCCAGGAGAAGGCCCTTTTGATCGGCAGGGGCGGTGAGGGCGATGCCGTAGGGGAAGAGCAAGGTGAAGTTCGGGTGGATGCCGTATTTCGCAAAGGTTTTGCCGATGCCTTCTTGGAGCTGAAGGGCTCTCTCCAGATAGGGGAGGGCTTCCTTTGCCCCCTTCAGGCGCAGGGCCACTAGCCCCGCCGTGAGGGCTCCATCGGGGAGGGAGAGGGACTCTTGCAGCTTGGCCAAGGCCTTTTCTTCGCGGCCGAGGACCAGCTCTCGCATGCCCTCCACAAAGGCGATTTCTTGGGGCGGGGTGAAGAGGCGCTGAAAAAAGCCAAGGGTTGGGGCGGAAGCCGCGGATGAGGGGGGAGAAAAGGCGGCGAGAACCTTTTTTTCTTCGGACGCTCTTCTCTTGGGAAGGACGGTGGTGTGGTAAAGGCCGGTGCCGGGGATGCCGGTGGTGATGCGAGTGCCTCGAGGACCGAAGGTGATTTTGCCGCCCCGAGAGCCAAGGGAAAGGGAAGCTCCGGATTTGCTGAAGTTTACGTGGACCCCTGGGGCCAACTTGATCCGACGGAAGAAGCGAAAGCCCACAACGCATCCCCCTTTTTCTTTTCCCTGCCCTTAGGATACAGCCCAAGGGAGGGAGGGGCTACCCCTGGGGGCTGAGCCACCGTTGGGCTTCCTTTCTATCTAATCCTTGCTATTCGAGTAGGATCGCAAACCTCCAGGACCTTCGGCCACCGTTGAGGCGTGGTGACCGTATTTTAGCGGAGGGGTTATCGTCACGCCCTGTTTACGGGGTCCGGTGACATTGTCCACCAGAGCCCTTAAAGCTTTGAGCCGGAGCATCGATCTTCTCTGGTAGTTCGTCCTGGTTTGGGAACGGTGAGCCTCGAAACTCCTACAGTGGGTTGATACGATCGGCGGAACGTGTAGGCCTTGCGGTGTTTGGCGTGTCCCGACCGGAAAGAACGTTATCTACCGTCTTTCACCGCGGCGCCGCGTGCTGAAAATGCCAATTCCCGGCATGGTTCTGTTTCTCCTTCTCGGCCTGGCGGCGAGATTTGACGGCGTGGTCGTGGAAAGAGTTGAGGTGCCGTTACCGGGGCTGTCTGTGCTTGGGGCCGTTTGCCGCTGCTTTTCCAACGTCAGCACATCTCGGACAATCCGCTTCTGGCGGTGACTCCACGACCGGTCATTAGTTCGACAAAAAACTACAAAAAATACCCGTTGCGTTTTTGCTGTATGTTACTTTACATAAGGAATCGGCAGGTAGCGGAAGGAAAGGAAGGTAGGGGTGGTATGGATTCAAAGTAGGGCAGGGGAAGAGTCGGCTCTGCCCTTGGTTAATGTGATAGAGACAGGGACTGCTGGGTTCACAGGCTAGCCTTAAGTTTGGGAAGGAGGGAGCTTTTATGCCATCAGCTATTGCACACTCCCAAAACGGATGGTATGTTACTGCAGGAAGCTACTCTGCAAGCAAGTCTGCGAAGGCATCCGGGAATAGTGGTGGTAAGACAGCATACAGCATAGGCGCTGGACTCTCTGCCTCAGCAGTAGAAGCCGGATACATAGGCAAAAACTATACCGCCGGGGTCAGTGTTTTGAGTGCCAGTGGGGGCGCCTCATTGAGTAAGAGGGGTGTCGCCATCGGCGGGGAGGCTATTCTCACGAAATATAGTGGGAGCTATACTTTCAACGCTTTTGGAAGGACGTTTACCGTAGACGGTTCCATTGGTATCGGCTTTGGCGCCAGTGCATCGATAGGACGCAGAACCGGGTTTAGTTACTATGATGGAATTGGTGCGGGATTGTGGATAGATGTCAGAAGGTAGGGAACTGAGGACTAACCCGATAAACCTGTGAACTAAGCAGTATCTCTTTCTATATTTTGTTAAATGAGGAGTGTTGATTATTGTCAGCTAAATTTAAGCCAGTAGTTATTAAGTTTCTGGACTATTATCCTATTTTTGTGGCAATTCTTTCTCTGGTGGTATCTGTTGCCAACCTTGTTAGTGAGAATATATTGGAAGGCACCAAAACCGATAACGTAGTTTTTTCGCTGATTTTCGCGTTGCTTACGCCGGTAGTTGCTTTTGCCGTTTCTAGGGCTGTAAAATCAGAGCTAAGGAGAGAGGAGGAAAGGAAAAAAACCGAACATTGGCGAGTTAAGTTCGTAAAATATTTCTTCGGCACTACAGCTTTGCTAGGCATGATATATGCTCTCGCAGTTTGGTTCGACCCCACAGAGCCAGTAATGTTTGACAAGGCACTTCTGTCACTTATTAATGGTGTGTACGGACCAGCAATGGCGTTTGTTGTGTATAAAGGTAGTAGGTACATTTTAAGGGTATTATGGGGCATCGACGATAAATAAGCGTGTGAGTTTATGGTGAGCGACGGGAAAGAGTTACTTCCAATAGGCTCGGTGGTGCTTCTTGACGGTTTTGAAGTTAACGAGTTTCCCAAAAACTGATGATATATGCCAGAAAAGTAACCCGATCGGGCACGGACAACGTCTTTGATTATGTCGCATGTTTCTATCCGGAAGGCTTCATATTATCTGCCTATAACGTCTTTTTCAATTATGAATATATTTCCCGAATTGTGTTTAGAAGGTATGAGGATGAAGAAGAAAGAGCACTGAGAAAGAACTTATAGACACGGATTCGGCGAAAATTACAATCCGTTGATCTCCAGTTAATGACTCGTAAACGTTATTCATTGTCTTTTTCTACAGCATTGCATGTTGAAACCGGCCATTCCCGGCCTGGTTCTGTTTCTCCTTCTCGGCCTGGCGGCGAGATTTGACGGCGTGGTCGTGGAAAGAGTTGAGGTGCCGTTACCGGGGCAGTCGGTGCTTGGGGCCGTTTGCCGCTGCTTTTCCAACGTCAGCACATCTCGGACAATCCGCCTTTGGGCACTGGCACCCTGACTAGTTTCATTCTAGAATGAGGAGGTAGGCTTAATGGTGCAATATTGGTACAGGCGGGTCGTTGCCCTGGCGTTGATATTCAGCTTTTTGGTTGTTCAATCATTCCTGTGTGTTTCTAAAGCCATGGCATCACCAAGTGCGGGTCATGCCTAGGGACCCGTTACTGTAGGTAACTTACAGTTCAAAGTATCAAACGTTCATTACGGCTATGCTGAACCTAAGGTAGGAAATACATACCACTCTCCGATTTTTAGACTCTATTCAATGAGAAGCGATAATGATGCCCGAATATCTAGATTATTTTTATATTTGAGACAGGAATAAGAGCGCCAGCGGGATCAAGGGCATTGACGTCATATGGAAGTATGCTCTTAAGTATGGTGTGCTCATGGCTTCTCATTTTGAATCTCTCTTTCCCGACGACCCTTCTCTGAGTGAGTGGAAAGATGAATTCCTCCACCTTCCGAATATCACAGTAGAATCGTGGAACGGGATGAAATGAGCATCGCTGTAAAAGGCAAGACGTCACCAGAAGCGAGGGCATTGTTTTTGCGATGCATAGATAACGACGATATGCGACTTTGGGATTTTATAATCTTTAGTGATTGGAAAAAGCTTCTGTCAGTTTCGGATTACAATGATAGGATTGAGACTGATCATTTTCCCAGGAGTTTATGGAGAAGCTCTTTCATAGCTGGTTTGAAGCCATACCGTAGCCGGAAATCAAACCCCAGGGAGGAAACGGGTGAATTCCTGGAGGTTCTCCGCGAGATGACTCAAGAAATTGTGTAAATGCTAGAAAGGTACAAGTCCGTACATGGGTGACATCGAGATGACTGCTACACTGCTACTTTTGGAAAGGTGATCTGGCCAACCTGGTGCATGACGAATGTTTTGAGACCTACCGCCTCGAGCACTTCGGTTTCGTCAACCTGGAGGATCGGGGGACGGATGGTATGGGCCGTGATCAAGAGAAATATTTCAAATATCGTAACTCAAAGATTACTGCGGATGAATTGGACGTAGCTACACTGGAACGGGATTTCGAGTAGCGAATTGCTCTAGAAATTCAGCATGAAAAGATTGCGTGTAAGATTCTAAACAAATGTTTTTCGGATTCTAACTAGAATATTTCACTATTTTTGCTTATCATGATCTTAATGCAGGAAACCTTCCCATGGACAATGGTAGTGGCTGGTATGTCTATTTGAAGCAGAAACCACCAAAATACCCGGCGCCAAGGTCAATAAGTGAGATAAATTATTCCTGGTCGCCAGCGGTTCCGAGTCCGCGTATCAGTGCCAAAGAATTCAACATGTACTGGTCTTAGAGCGTGTACTCCAAATAGCGCTATTCAGGAACCAAGTTTTAAAAAATCCGAAGACATTCTATGCTGTCTGTGCCAAGGCATGTCACGTGGATATCGTGTAAATCTTGAGGCCGGTATGGTGGTGGTACGAATTTTACCTGGACAAGTATCTTGTAGCTGCCTTGGGGCGTCATAGCGATGCTCATCAAACGTATCGGCTACTCTCAAACGCTCCGAAGGCCGGAACGCGTGCGCGGGCGAAAGCCGGAAGGATCGCACGCGTATGGGCCTGCGGGAGGCGCGGGGAGACTGGATACGGGACCCCGCGCCTTTCGTTTTTCGGACGCTCCGCGGGGATCGAGGTTTTTGCGTTTTTCCCGGAATTCGACGAACGTCGAACGTCCCTCTGAGGGAGGTAGGGCGGGTGGCTAAGGAAGTGCGGTCCAAAGGAGCGATACAGCCCTTCGTAGCCGGGGAAGACGGCGACGAGGGGGGAGGGAACGAACTGGGTCGGAGCGTGATCGAAGCGCTTCGCCAGTTCGGGACCCCTTCCGTTCCCGAGCCGCGCGGGAGGATCTTTACCGTGACGATCATCGGGCAAATTGAAGGACACGTTCAGCTTCCGCCGCAGAACAAGACGACGAAGTACGAGCACCTCCTTCCCCAGTTTGTCGCCGCCGGGCAGAACCCGCAAATCGAGGGGATTCTCATCCTCCTCAATACGGTGGGCGGCGACGTGGAGGCGGGCCTCGCCATCGCCGAGATGGTCGCCTCCTGCGGCAAGCCAAGCGTCGCCCTCGTGCTCGGCGGCGGGCACAGCATCGGCGTTCCGATTGCGGTCGCCGCGGACTACAGCTTCATCGCGGAGACGGCGACGATGACCATCCACCCCATCCGGCTCAACGGCCTCATCATCGGCGTTCCCCAGACCTTCGAGTACATCGAAAAGATGCACGAGCGCATCGTGCGCTTCGTCACCCGCCACTCGCGGATCTCGCCGGAGAAGTTCAAGGAACTCATGTTCAAGACGGGGGAACTCACGACCGACGTGGGGACGAACCTCTCCGGGCCGGAGGCGGTAGAGGTCGGGCTCATCGATGCCGTCGGGGGGCTCAAGGACGCCCTCGCCAAGCTCGACGATCTCATCCGCCAACGCAAGGGCGGCCCGGAGAAACGGGGCGAAGGCGGGGAAGGCGAAGCGGGCGGGTCGGACGGGGACGGCCGAAAGGCGTGACGGGCGCTTGGAAGACCCGTAAAAGACGGAAAGGGGGGAGAGCCGTGTGGCGGGAAACGCTCCCCGGGACCTTGCATTCGTCGCTTTTTCCGCCGGAAGTCGTATGGGCGGGGTTTGCCGAGATGTCGGCGGCGGACGACGTCGAACTTACGGACGGCGTGCGCTTTCTCCGCATGCGGTCGAAGGGGGCGGGGAAGTGGGAGGTGGTTTCCTTCCGCAGTCCTTGGGCCGGGGATTACATGCACCCCGTCTTCTCGCCGGGTGCCGTATGGGAGGGCGTGCCGAATGCGCACCCGACTCGTCGGGGATCGCCCTCGACGGAGGATGTTCCGATGGTATAATGTGGGGGACGGACCGGACATAGCGCGTGAGCGAAACGCCGCCCGCACCGCCGGAGAGGCACCCGTCGGGTCCGTTCGGCGGACGGCGGAGCGGCGCGGTGGGTGGGAGGTCGCAGGTTCCCGGAAGGGAGGGAATCGAGGGCATGGCGCGCAAGAAAGCTCGCCCGTCCTGGGTACGCGAAGTGCGCTTGGACCTTCTGGCGCTCTTTACGATCGCCGTCGGAGTGGTCGCCCTGAGCGGGAGTTGGGGGGCCGTAGGGCGCGCGCTTCGCTTTGTCTTTCGGACCCTGGCGGGGGCTTGGGGCTTTGTCTTGCCGCTTTTTTTGATCGGGACGGGCCTTTTCGTCCTCGTCTACCGGCGGCGACCGCACCTCCTTCACCCGCGGCTCGTCGGCGGGCTCCTCCTCTTTCTCGCCCTCCTCCTCTTTTCCCACCTGGAAATCCTCCGCGACCTGCGCGAGGAAGGCGGCCTGCAGCTGGCCATCCTCGCCACGACGTGGAAGCGCCTTCTTCTCGACGCCCAGGGAGTTCCGGTGGCGATCGGCGGCGGGATGGTCGGCGCGGCGCTCGCCACCCTGTTCGTCTACCTCTTCGGCGGCGTGGGAGCCTACCTCATGAACGGCCTCCTCTTTCTCGGGGGTTTCCTTCTCCTCCTGGGCACTTCCCTCCGCAAGATCTGGAGTTCGCTGCGCGACGGGGCGGCGCGCGCTGGCGCTTTCTTCAAGCGCCTCGGACAAGGGGTTTCGGTTCGCCTCGGGGGAGCCGCCCGCCTTTTGCGCGCAGGGCTTCGGCGCGGAGGAGAGCCGCGCGAAGGTTCTGCGGGAGCGGAGGACGAGGAGCTTTTCGGGGAGGGGCCCGACTCCTTCGGCCGTCGTCCGCTTCGGGGAACCGTTCCCCCGGCAGCCGAAGGCGTCTACTTCGGCCGCGCGGGAGACGAAAGCTTCGTACCGGGATCTCCCGAAGGGGAACCGGGCGGGGGTTCGCACTCCGCGGCCTCGCCGGGGCCTTTCGGCGGCGAAGACTCCCCCTCCCTTCGGCCGGCGTCTCCGGGAAAAGGAAGCCCGGGCGGCAAATCCGTGCCCGATGGAGGCTTGGGTGGGGAGCCGAGGGAGAAAGGGGAGGCAGCGCCGGGAGTTTTGCGGCGGATTCGGGAGGGATTTTCCTGGTCGCCCCGTCGCATGGGCGATCTCCCTCCTTCCGACGTGCCTTCCGGGGCTGCGGCGGATGGCGTACGAGGTTTCCCGAGCCTTTCCGACAAGGAGGGGGACGTCCCTCAGGCCCCGAAACCTCTCCCGGAAGGCGGCGCAGGTGTAGGCGCGTCCGTCGCCGCAGGAGCAGAGTCCTCCCTTTCCTCGTCCGCCCCCCGAGGCGGGAAGCGCGCCGCTTCTTTCTCCGACGCTTCCCTCGTCGAGGGCGAAGAGCTCGAACTTCCCCTCGTGTTCCCCGAAGACCCCGTACCCCTTCGGTACCGTCTTCCGCCCCTCTCCCTCCTCGAACGCCCCGCCCCCCGCGCTTCGCGACGGAAGGAGCGGCCCGAAGCAAAGGCGGAGAAGCTCCTCCGCACGCTCGAGAGCTTCGGCGTCCAGGTCCGTCTCGTGGGGATCTTAGAGGGCCCCACGGTCACGCGCTTCGAACTTCAACCGGAGGCGGGGGTGAAGGTGAGCCGCGTCTTGAGCCTTGCAGACGACATCGCCCTCGCCCTCGCCGCGCGCGATATCCGGATTGAAGCTCCGGTTCCGGGGAAGCCCGTGATCGGCGTCGAGGTGCCCAACGACGAGGTACAGGTCGTCAGCCTGCGGGAGGTCTTGGAAAGCCGGATTTTCCAAGATTCCTCCTCTCCCCTCACCCTCGCCCTCGGAAAGAGCATCAGCGGCGAGGTCGTCGTGGCCGACCTTGCCGCGATGCCCCACCTCCTCATCGCCGGGGCGACGGGGAGCGGGAAGAGCGTGAGCCTCAACGCCATGATCCTCTCCATCCTCTACAAGGCGCGGCCGGACGAGGTGAAGTTCCTCCTCGTCGACCCCAAGATGGTCGAACTCTCCGTGTACAACGGGATCCCTCACCTCCTCGCTCCCGTGGTCACGGACGCCAAGAAGGCTTCTCTCCTCCTCCGGCGGGTCGTCGAGGAGATGGAGCGCCGCTACGAGGCGTTTGCGGAGGTGGGTGCCCGCGACCTCGACCGCTACAACGCCCTTGTCATGCGCGGGGCGGTTCGGGGAGAGCCTAAGCCCAAGGTGGTCGTCGTCATCGACGAGCTCGCGGACCTCATGATGGTTGCCCCCGCGGAAGTCGAGGCGTCGATCGCCCGCCTCGCGCAGAAGGCGCGCGCGGCGGGGATTCACCTCATCGTCGCCACCCAGAGGCCCTCGGTGGACGTGATCACGGGCCTCATCAAGGCGAACATCCCCTCGCGCATCGCCTTTGCCGTCTCTTCGCACGTGGATTCGCGGACGATCCTCGACATGGGCGGGGCGGAAAAGCTCGTCGGCCGCGGCGACATGCTCTTTTTGCCCGTCGGGGCGTCCAAACCGCTCCGCCTGCAGGGGTGCTACGTCTCCGACCGCGAGGTAGAAGAGGTGGTCCGCTTCGTGCGCGCCCAGCTCACCCCCGTGTACGACGAATCCCTGCGCTCGGTCGAGGAAGGCGCCGACGAACCGGAGGTAGAGGACGAACTCTTCGAGCCCGCCGTCCGCCTCGTCCTCGAGACGAAGCAGGCTTCCGTGTCGCTCCTTCAGCGGCGTTTTGCCATCGGCTACTCCCGCGCCGCACGCCTCATCGACATCATGGAGCGCAAGGGAATCGTGGGACCTTACGAGGGGAGCCGGCCGCGCAAGGTGCTTGTCGACGACTACGATTTCGGGCGGAGGAGTTCGCGGGGAAAGGCGCCTACGGAAGGGGAGGAGATCTCGTTCGGTCCCTAGCTCCCCTTTGCGGGGGAATCGGTCCGAAGGGAGGTGGGCGGTGCGTTCGGGGTACCGTGGGGGGGAAACCGGTTACGGGAGTTCCGGCGCCGGGCGTTTGGGTCGTTTTTGCTGCGATTGTGTCAGAGGGCCGAGGTTTGGCGCGGCGCGTCCGCGGAAGCCGTTGGTACACACGCACAAGGGGGTCACGACATGATCGGGATGCACGGAACGAACGAAGGGAAAGACCGCGTCGAGAATCCGTCGGGGGGTGGCGAAATGGCAGTGGAGAGCTCGAAGGTTCACCGGAGGTCGACGTTTCGCCGCGTTGGGGTGTTTGCGCTGGCCGCCGTCTTGGTTTTCGGCATCCTGGCGGGGTGCGCCAGGGGTACGGCGCCGGCGCCGGGGGAACACAAGGACTTCCGCGTGGGTATGGTCACGGACATAGGCGGCGTGAACGACAACTCCTTCAACCAGGGGGCGTGGGAGGGGCTTCAGCGCTTCGGCAAGGACGCCGGTGCTACGGTGAAGTACGTGGAGTCCAAGAGCGACGCCGACTACGTGCCCAACTTGCAGCAGTTCGCGCAGGGCGGGTATTCGCTCATTTGGGGCATCGGCTACATGATGGCGGATGCCGTGCGCGACGTGGCTTCCAAGAACCCGGCGATCAAGTTCGGGATCATCGACGGCGAGGTGAAGGGGCTCGACAACGTGACGTCCGTCACGTTTGCCGAGCAGGAGGGCTCCTTCCTCGTCGGCGTCGTCGCCGGGCTCATGACCCACACGGGCAAGGTAGGTTTCGTCGGCGGGATGGACATCCCCGTGATCAAGCGCTTTGAGGCCGGGTTCAAGGCCGGCGTGCGGGCGGCCAACCCCAACGCCCAGGTGCTCGTGGCGTACACGGGGAACTTCAATCGCCCCGACGAGGGGAAGAGCGCGGCGGCTTCCCTGTACGACGCGGGGGCGGACATCGTCTTCCACGCCGCCGGGCAGACGGGCGACGGCGTCTTCAGCGAGGCGAAGGAACGGCGCAAGGCGGGCAAGGAAGTCTGGGTGATCGGGGTGGACCGCGACCAGCGCGACCTCGGCCCGGAGGTTACGCTCACGTCCATGCTCAAGCGGGTGGACGTGGCCATCTACGACGTCTCCAAGGCCGTGATGGAAGGGAAGTTCACGCCGGGGATCGTCACCCTGGGTCTCAAGGAAGACGCTGTGGGACTCCCCAAGGACAACCCGCATATTCCCCAGGACGTCCTTGAGAAGGTAGAAGAGTTCAAGGAAAAGATCGTCAGGGGCGAGATCGTCGTCCCGACGACGCCGGAATCCTGAGCGTGCGGAGGGCGGGTGGGGCGTCTCTGCCCCGCCCGCTTTTCCTGCCCTTTAGCGGGCCCTTGTGGTACGCTCCAACCGCGACGGGGAGGAGGATGTCGTGGGGTCTTTCGAGAAGGTGGGAGAACCTCTCGTGGAGCTTCGGCGGATTACGAAGCGCTTTGGTGACCTCGTGGCAAACGACGCCGTGGATCTGACCCTCTACCCCGGAGAGGTCCTCGCCCTCCTGGGAGAAAACGGCGCCGGCAAGACGACGCTCATGAACGTCCTCTACGGCCTCTATCGCCCCGATTCCGGAGAAATTCGCGTGCGCGGGCGGGTCGTCCGCCTGGAAGGACCGGACGAGGCGATCCGCCTGGGCATCGGCATGGTCCACCAGCACTTTCAGCTCGTGGACGCCTTCACCGTGTTGGAAAACGTCGTCCTCGGCCGCGAGCCGAGCGCGCGCGGGTGGTTCGATCGGCGCAAGGCCGAAGAGGAGCTCGAAGCCCTCATGGAGCGCTACGGCCTCTACGTCGACCTCCACGCCCGTGCCGCCGATCTGCCCGTAGGTCTCCTCCAGCGCGTGGAGATCCTCAAGGTTCTCTACCGCGGAGCGGAGGTTCTCATCTTCGACGAGCCGACGGCGGTGCTCACCCCCCAGGAGGCGGACGCGCTCCTCGACGTCTTTGCCCGCCTCGTACGGGAAGGGAAAGGGATCGTCTTTATCACGCACAAGCTGCGGGAAGTGCTTGCGGCGGCCGACCGCATCGTCGTCCTCCGCCGCGGGCGCGTGGTCGGCCGGTATCGGCGGGGAGAGGTCACGGAGCGAGAGCTCGCCCGCGCCATGGTGGGGGAGAAGGCGGAGGCGGAGTTCGTCCTTCGGGCGGAGGCGGCGGGAGAATCGATCCCGGCGGCTCATGCTTCCGAGGGTCTCCCGGAGGCCGCCCGTGGGCGGACGGAAGGGCTCGAACGGACGCCCGAACTCGAGGTGGTCGACGTGCGGGAGGTACGGCGTGGGAAGTCAGCCCTCGCCGGGCTGAGCTTTGCGGTGCGTCCGGGAGAAATCTACGGGATCGCCGGAGTGGCGGGAAACGGCCAGGAGGCTCTCGTAGAGGCCCTTCTCGGCCTCCGGCGTGTGGCGGGGTCGATTCGCCTCGCGGGCGAGGACGTCACCTCCCTTCCTCCACGGGCGCGCCTCGACCGAGGGCTCGGGGTCGTCCCCGAAGACCGCCACCGCCACGGGCTCGTCCTCGAGTTCACCCTCTGGGAAAACCTCATCTTGAACCGTTTCCACGAGGAGCGGTTTCAGCGTGCCGGGTTTCTCCGCCTGGGCGAAGCCGTGCGCTACGCCCGCGAGGCGCTCGCCAAAAACGAAGTGATCCCCGAATATCCGTTTGCCCGGGCGCGCAGCCTCTCCGGGGGAAACCAGCAAAAGCTCATCCTTGCCCGGGAATTCGGCCGCCACCTCCGGGTGCTCGTCGCGGCGCAGCCGACGCGCGGCTTGGACGTCGGGGCGATCGCCTACGTCCACCGGCGGCTGCGCGAACTCTCCGCCCAGGGCGTCGCCGTGCTCCTCATCTCCTACGAGCTGGACGAGATCTTTGCCCTCGCCCACCGCTTCGGAGTGCTCTACGAGGGGCGGATCGTCGGGGAGTTCACGCCCGCGACGGCGGACCGAGAAGACGTCGGCCTGCTCATGGCCGGTCGCCGAAAAACCGCGACGACCGAGGGGGTGGTGGAGGGTGCGTGAGTTCCTCGTCTCGCTCATCGCTCTTTTCCTCGGCCTCCTCGTCGGCGCGGCGGTCATGCTCTTCGGAGGTTACAACCCGCTCGAGGCCTACCGGGCGCTCTTTTGGTCGGTGCTCACGAGTCCGTACCAGCTCGGGGAGATGCTTCGGGAATCCACTCCCCTTCTGCTTACGGGGACTTCTGTCGCCCTCGCGTACCGCGCGGGGCTCTTCAACATCGGGGCGGCGGGACAGATGTACCTCGGAGGAGTCGCCGCCGCTTGGGTCGGGATCGCCTGGGAGCTCCCGCCCGTGCTCCACGCCGGCCTCGCCGTGACGGCGGCCGCCCTTGCCGGGGCGCTCTGGGGTGCGCTCGCCGGGTACCTCAAGGCGTGGCGCGGGGTGCACGAGGTGATTTCCACGATCATGCTCAACTGGACAGCCCTCTATCTGGGGAACGGGATCATCCGCGCGTACCTCCTCGACCCCAGCCAGCGGCAGAGGAGCCAGATCGTCGCCGCTTCGGCAACGCTCGACTCTCCGACGCTTGCTTCCCTCTTCGGCCAGGCACGCCTCGGGTACGGCTTTGTCCTCGCCTTGCTCGCCCTCGTCGTCTACGCCGTCCTCCTCGAGCGGCACACGCTTGGCTTCGCCCTCCGCGCTTCGGGTCTGAGTCCCGGTGCCGCCCGCTACGCGGGGATTCCTCCCGGCCGGAGCGTCGTCCTCGCCATGGGGCTGGCCGGAGCCTTCGCGGGCGTGGCGGGGGCGACGGAAGTGCTCGGGGTGTTCCACTACATGGGAATCGCCGCGGCCCTCCCCAATGCCGGGTTTGACGGGATCGCCGTGGCGCTCCTCGGCGGAAATACCGCACCGGGCATCTTCCTCGCCGGGCTCTTCTTCGGCCTTTTGAACTACGGGGCCGGGAGCATGCAGTTCGTGGCCGGCGTCCCCCTCGAGGCCGTGCGCATCGTCGTCGCGGCCGTCCTCTTCTTCGTCGCCGTGCGGCACGTCTTCGAGCGTTGGGTAGGCGTGCGGCGGGTGGCCGGCTGAGACCCGATTGGTTTGCCGCATCTACGGGTTTGGGAAGGGAAGGGTGCGGATGTTCGAAGCTCTCGGGCAATTTCTCGCGATCACCACCGTCTACGCCACGCCGCTCATCTGGGCGAGCCTCGGCGGTGTGTTTTCCGAGCGCTCGGGCGTCGTCGGTCTCGCCCTCGAAGGGTACATGATCTTCGGCGCCTTTGCCGCCGCGAGCTCCGCCGTCGTCCTGGAAGCATCGGGGTGGGGGGCCTGGGGCGCGTGGCCCGCGTTTTTCCTCGGCGGCGTTGCCGGCATGCTCCTCGCCCTGCTCCACGCCTACGCCTCCGTATCCCTCCGCGCCGATCAGGTCGTGAGCGGGTTCGTCGTGAACTTCCTGGCCTTCGGCCTGTCCGTATACCTGGTAAAGGTTTTCTTCCACGGGGCAGGCCAGACGGATACGCTGCGCCAGGCGGTCTTCGGCCGCTGGGGGATCCCCCTCCTCGAGCGCATCCCCGTCCTCGGCCCCTCCGTCTTCACCACGTACCCGTCCACGTACCTCGCGTTTCTCGCCGTCCTCGTCGCCTACCTCCTCCTCTGGCACACGCCCTTCGGGTTGCACCTTCGGGCGGCGGGGGAGAACGCAGGTGCGGCGGCGACCGCCGGTCTCCCGGTGCGGCGGATCCGCTACGTGGGCGTGCTCGTGAGCGGATTTCTCGCGGGCCTCGGGGGGGCGACGGTGGTGCTCACGACGACGGGGAACTTTTCCCACGCCACGATTTCCGGCCAAGGGTTTATCGCCCTCGCGGCGATGATCTTCGGCAAGTGGCATCCCGTCGGCGCCTTCCTCGCGAGCCTCTTCTTCGGCATCGGCACGGGCCTCAAGAACCTCATCCAGCTCACGCCTTGGGCGCGGGACATCCCCCTGGATGCCATCCTCTTCTTCCCCTACGTCCTCACCCTCCTCGTCCTCGCGGGATTCGTCGGCCGCGCGGAGGCGCCGCGGGCTCTCGGGCAGGCGTACGACCCGGAGGTGCGCTGACGTGTCGGAGCGGCCGCTCCTCCTCCTCACCGGAGCGTCGGGGGCGATCGGATCTGCCGTTGCCCGTCGCTTGGCGGACCGGTGGGACTTCCTCCTCCACGGCCGCGACGCAAGACGTCTCGCCGCCCTCGCCGAGGAACTCGAAGCGCGGGGCGCGCGGTCGATCCTCTGGGTGCGCGATTTGTCCCGGACCGAAGGGCTCGCGGCGGAGCTCGCCGCGCGTCCGGAATTTTCGTGGGTGCGGGCGTACGTGCACGCCGCGGGGCAGCCCCTCTACCGCCTGCTTGCGGACACCACGGAGGAGGAATGGGACGCGCTCTTCCACGTGCACGTCCGGAGCATTTTCCTCATCGCCCGCCGCCTCATCCCCTCCATGGTGCGGCGACGCGAGGGGCGGATGGTCTTTTTGTCCTCCGTGTGGGGAGAAAGCGGCGCCGCCGGGGAGGTCGCCTACGCGGCGGCTAAGGGCGCCGTGCACGCCTTCGTCCGCTCTCTCGCCCGCGAACTCGCCCCCTCGGGCATCGCGGTAAACGGCGTCGCGCCGGGCGTAGTCCAAACCCCTATGCTCACCCCCCTCGGAGAGGAAGGGCTCCGGCAGACGCTGGCAGAAATTCCCGTCGGTCGGGCCGCCGAGCCCGAGGAAGTCGCCGCCGCGGTTGCCTTCCTCCTCGCCCCCGAAAGTCGCCACATCACGGGGCACATCCTCGCCGTCCACGGCGGGTGGCGGTAGCCGCTGCTTTTGCCCGCTTTTCCCGGGGATGCGCGTCGAAAAACCGCGCAATCTAACTCGCGGGTGGGGCCGAGAAGGTTCCACCGCCGTCGTCGGGTTGGGTCATCCGGGCGGGAGCTGCGGCACAGGCAGTCGGCCGAGGAGACTTCGCCGCCGCCGTGGAGCCGCGGTTTCCGTGGACCCAACGGTCCGAGTTCCTCGAAGGGCGTGCCGTGGTTTCGGGCAAACGACCGCGTAGGGGGGCCGGGAAGATGGGCATTTTGAACAACTTCGGCGACTGGATGGGCTTCCTCAAGGACCGCGTCTCGCAGGCGCAGGGCGCTGGCCTCGATCAGCAGACGATCCAGGCGGTCGCCCACCAGATCGGCGACTACCTCGCCGCCGAAGTGGAGCCGCGGACGCCGGAGCAGAAGCTCCTCAAGGAAATGTGGCAGGTGGCCAACGAGCAGGAGCAGCAGGCCATCGCCAACGTGGTCGTCAAGCTCGTACAGAAACGTTGAAGGGAACGTCCCCGACCGTTCCTTGCGCGCGGCGAGTTTGGCGGCGGTCTTTCGGTACGGATTTCGGGTACGGCGCCGCACCGCATTCCCCCGGGCAGGCCATCGGCCGCCCGGGGGAATTTTCGTCGGGAAAGAGAGGGCGCGTCCGGCGGGTTCCGTCCCCCTCGCGGTTTCGCGCGGGAGTAAACCTTACGATTTTGTTGCTCCGTGTCAGAGGCGGGGTTTTTCTTTTGCTCTCGGGAAATCGTTCGGGGTACAATTAAGGTACGCACGAGGTGAGTTCGAGGTTTCGGAGCGTGGGGGCATGGCGGGGGACAACCGTTGGTATCTGGAGTACCACATCGCCGTAGACCGCCCCGGTCTCCTGGGGGACATCGCGTCCCTCGTAGGGGCCCTGGGGCTCAACATCCTCACGATCAGCGGGGTGGATACGCGCCGGCGCGGCCTCGTCCTCGAAGGCGGCGACGAAGCGCGCGTCGAGCTCCTCGCCCACGTCTTGGACCGAATGCCCACGATCCGGGTGACGGCCCTGCGTCGTCCGACACTTATCGATATCTTGGCGATTCGCCACGGACGCTACATCGAGCAGGACGCCGTCGACCGCCGGGTGTTTCGCTTTACGCGGGAAGAGCTTGGAATTCTCGTTAATTTCCTCGGAGAACTCATGAAGGGTGAGGGGCGGCGCCTCATAGGCCTCAGGGGCGTGCCGCGGACGGGCAAGACGGAGGCGGCCGTCGCCGCGGCGGTCTACGCGGGGAAACGCTGGGTCCTCCTCTCGGCCTCTCTCTTCGGCGACGTCCTTCGGACGGAGCTCGATGCGGCGGAACGCGCTCCGGACGTCGTGTACCTCGTAGACGCGATCCTCACCGTTTTCCGCGGCTCGCCGGCGCACCGGGAGCTCGTGCGCGAGGTGCTTCAAAGCCCCCACACCGTGGTCGTCGAGCACCCCGACGTCTTCGTCGAAGAACGCTTCGCGGCGTGGGAGGATTTTCAGCTCATCCTCGAGCTGCGGAATGCTCCGCACGAAGAGATTCGCTACGACGTCGCCGCCCTCCAGGAACGCTACGCCAGGGGGGGCGACTAGGGGCGACGAGGTGAGGGTTTCGCCTTTGCCCGATCCGGGGCATAAGGGGAAATGCGGGCGAGCTTCCCGAGGCGTCCGACGTTCCGCGGGACGCGCGGGTACGGGGGCGGACCGCACGCGTGGGGGTTGTGCGCGGGAAAGAACGGGGAGGAAGAAGGTGCGCGTCGATGCCAGAACTCGGGGAGGTTATTCGTCGGGCGCGCGAAGAAAAGGGGATGGGTCTCGACGAGCTTGCGGCGATCACCAAGATTCAGCGGCGGTACCTGGAGGCCCTCGAGGCAGGGCAGTACACCCGGCTGCCCGGGCCGTTTTATACGCGGGCGTTCGTGCGCTCCGTGGCGGAAGTCCTCGACCTCGACGCCGACGAACTTCTGGCGCGCTACGAATCGGAACTGCCGCGACAGCCCTATACCGACGATGCTTACGTCCTCAAGCTGGGGGAGGCGCAGCCGCGGCGTAAGTCGCGGGACGTCTTCGGTCCTTGGTTGGCAAGGGGTGTCCTCCTCCTCTTTCTCGCACTCGTCGGGTACATCTTTTACCACTTCGTGCTGGAGAGCGGGTCGTGGTGGCCTCGTTCCTCGACTTCCTCGGCGTGGCCGAGTGCCCCCAAGGTGCGCGACAACCTCCCGCCGGGGCCCATTACCGAGACCGCCCCGGACACCGGAAATGCGGGAGCGGCCCCGGCTCCGGACAAGGAAGAACCGCCGCCCGCACCGGAAAAGACGGAGCTCTTGTTCGTGCGTGAGGAGGGGAAGACGTCCCTCTACGAAGTCCGGGGAACCGATGCCCTCACGTTGAGCCTCTCGGCGCCCGGGGGTGACGTGTGGGTGCGCGTGCAGAAGGACGGCGAAGGGGGCGAGGTCCTCTTCGAACGCACCCTGCGCAAGGGCGAGCAGGTGGACGTGGACACCAAGGGCGCCAAGAGTTTGTGGATCCGCTTCGGCGCCACGGCGAACGCCCGCATCGAGGTGAGCGGCGCGGAGCTCGTCCTCAAAGACAAGCCCAACGTGTACAACGTGTGGCTCCAGCTCGGAAGTTCGGGTTCCAAGGCCTCTTCGTGATTTGAGAGACCGAACTCTCCTGCCGAAGCCGGCCGCCGTCTTCGGTGGGGGGGATGAACCCGGTTTCGGCGCGGGCTTCCCCCTTAGGGCGCGGGGGAGGGACGCGTTTCGGTTTTGACAGGCCGTTGCCTCCGTGTTAAACTCCTCTTCAAGCCTGGCCGGTCGGCGCTCTTCCGCGTTGGCGTGTCAAAGGCTCTCGACGCGGGTCGGCCTGCGGGGGGACCGGAGGCGAACTTCGCGCGGAATCGAGGGCGAGGGTGCGTGTCGATCAAGGTTTCCTTCCAGACGCTCGGGTGTGACAAGAACGCGGTGGATACGGAGATCCTCGCGCACGTCTTGCGGGAGGCGGGCTACACCGTCGTTCCTCCCGAGGAAGAAGCGGACGTCCGCGTCGTGAACACATGCGCCTTCATCCGTGAAGCCAAGGAGACGTCCCTTGCATCGCTCTTTCAAGCGGCTCAGGAAAAGGAGCGCGGGCGCCTGCGGGCGGTGGTCGCCGCGGGTTGCCTCGTGCAGAGGTACGGAGAAATCCTTCGGGACGAGCTCCCGGAGGTCGACGGATTCCTCGGGACGGGGGACTTGGAGCACATTTCCGAAGCGGTGCGGCGGGCGCTCGGAGGGGAGCGCCCGTTCTTTGTAAGCGTTCCCGAAAACGCCTCGTATGAACACCTCAGCCGCCTTCGCCCGCCCGGACCCGTAGCCTACGTCAAGGTGGCGGAGGGGTGCCGACGCCGCTGCAGCTTTTGCGCGATTCCCCTCGTTCGCGGCGGCCTACGTTCGCGCTCGATTCGTTCCGTGGTCGCCGAGGTGGAGGCCCTCCTCGAAGAGGGGGTGCGCGAGGTGGTCCTCGTAGCCCAGGACCTCAGCGCCTACGGCCTCGACCTCGCCGGCCGTTCCCTCTTGCCCGACCTCATCCGGACGTTGGACCCCCTCCTCCGGGGACGCTGGTTGCGGCTCCTCTACCTCTACCCTTCGGGCATCACCGCGGAGCTCCTCGAGGCGATGGCCCGTTCGTCCAGCGTCGTCCCCTATTTCGATCTTTCCCTGCAGCACGTCGTCCCCGAGCTTCTGCGTCGAATGGGCCGCGATCCCCGGGCTTGGGACGCCGAAGGGATCGTGCAGCGCATCCGCGAGATCTTCCCCGACGCTGCCCTGCGATCTTCCTTCATCGTCGGCTTTCCCGGGGAGACGGAGGAGGACTTTGCCGCCCTTCTCGAGTTCGTACGGCGGGCGGAAATCGAGCACGTCGGGGCATTCCCTTACTCGCCCGAGGAGGGAACGCGCGCCTTCGCCTTGCGCGAGGGACGGGTGCCGCTTCGGGAGCGCCGGCGGCGGGCAGAGCTCCTCATGGAGGTCGGTCGAAAGGTCGCCGAGCGCCGGAACGGACGGCGCCTCGGCCGCGTAGTTCCCGTGCTCGTCGAGCGCATCCTCCCGAATGGCGAGGCCGTGGGACGGACGCCCTACGACGCCCCGGAGATCGACGGGCGAACGACCGTGCGCGGATACGCAGGTCCGGCGGGGGAATTCGTCGCCGTTCGCCTCGAACACGCGTGGGAGACGGAGACCTTCGGGACCTTCGTCCCCGCCGACCCCTTCTCGAGTTTCGCCGCGCACGCGACGCCGCGCGGGCGCACCGGAGCACGAGGTTTTGCGGCCGAAGTACCGGCCGCCGAAAAACCTGCGGCGGGCGGCGAGGAAAGGGGGACCCGCCGATGAACCTCGCGTGGCCGAATCGACTCACCCTCCTCCGGCTCGGCCTCATTCCGGTGTTGTGGTGGGCCCTCGTCACTCCGGGGACGGTCGCGCGTTGGGCTTCCCTTTTCCTCTTTTCCCTTGCGGCGGTGACGGATGTGCTGGACGGCTACATCGCCCGCCGGTACGGCCCGATCACGACCTTCGGAAAGATCTTCGATCCGCTTGCGGACAAGGTGCTCGTCTCCGCGGTCTTCCTCGCCTACATCTCCCGGCAGGTCCTGCCCGCGTGGTGGTTCCTCGCCGTCCTCTTCCGCGAGTTCGCCGTATCGGGCCTCCGCACCGTCGCCGCGGCAAACGCCGTCGTCCTCGCCGCCGACGCGGGAGGAAAGCTCAAGACGCTCCTACAGCTCGTCGGGCTTTTCGCCCTTCTCCTCGCCGACGTACCGGCCGTGGCGGAAGCGGCCTATTGGGTTGGCACGTTTGCCTGGTGGGTGCTCTACGCCTCCGTGTGGGTCGCCCTTCTTTCGGGCGTCGGGTACTTTTGGCGCACGCGGGACCTGTGGTGGAGGGAAGGGGAGGAAAAGGCGTGAGGGCGGCAATCCTCACCGTCGGGACGGAACTCCTCGTCGGCCACGTCGTCAACACGAACGCCACGTTTCTCACGGCGGCGCTGAACGAGCTCGGCTTCGACGTCTACTTCCAGCTCGTCGTCGGGGACAACCGGGTGCGGATCCGCGAGGCGCTCTCCTTTCTCGAGGAGAGGGCGGAGCTCATCGTCCTCACCGGCGGGTTGGGACCTACGGACGATGACCTCACGCGCGACGCCGTTGCCGAGCACCTCGGCCTCGGCCTCAAGGAGGACGAGGTGTGGCTGGCCAAGATCGAATCGCGGAAAGAGTCTCGCGGTCAGACTCCTCTCCCGCAGGAAGGCCGCCAGGCTCTCCTCCTCGAAGGGGCGACGCCCTTTCCCAACGAGGTGGGGCTCGCCTTGGGGATGGCCGTGAGGGCCCGCGGGCACACGTACGTCCTCCTCCCGGGGCCGCCCGGAGAGCTCGTTCCGATGTTCGAACGTCACGTGGCCCCCTACCTGCGGGAGACGTTTCCCGGCGGCCGTCCCCTCGTGAGTCGTTACCTCCGCTTCCTCGGCCTTGAGGAAGGGGCGCTCTTCGCCCGAATCGAGGACCTCATCCGCGAGCAGGGGGACCCGACGATCGCACCGTACACGGAGGAAGGCGAGGTGATCCTTCGCCTCGCCACCCGCGCCGCGACACCCGAAGAAGCCCGCGAAAAACTCGCCCCCCTTGAGCGCGCCGTGCTCGAGCGTCTTGGGCCGTACTTCTACGGGGAGGGCAAGGACACCACCGTCGCCCGGGTGCTTTTGGACGAGCTCGTAGCCCGCGGGGCAACGCTCGTCACCGCCGAGAGCTGCACGGGCGGCGAACTCGCCTCCCGCTTCGTCGCCGAAGCCGGGGCGTCCAAGGTGTACCTCGGCGGCTTCATCCCCTACGCCACCGATCGCAAGGCCGCGTGGCTCGGGCTATCGCCGCGGAAGCTCGCAGAAGAGGGGGCGGTGAGCGCCTGGACTGCCGTGGAACTCGCCCGCGCAGCGCGCCGCCTCGGGGGAAGCACCTACGCGCTCTCCACCACCTGCGCCGCCGGTCCCGCTCCTGCCGACGGGAAGCCCGTGGGCACGGCGTTTGTCGGGTTGAGCGCGCCCGACGGGGACCGGGCGTACGCCCTCCGACTCTGCGGCTCCCGGGGCCATGTTCGCGTCCGGCTGGCAAAGCTCGCCCTCTTTTTTCTCCTGCGGGCGGTGCGGGGAGAAGACGCACCGGCGGACGGAGGACCCGACCGTGGACAAAGTGCCGACGAGGAGGCAGGCGGAGAACGAGACGCTTAGGCGGCCGGCGAAAGCCGAGGGGAAGGGCCGTTCTCCGGGCGCGCAAACGAGACACTTCGACGGTCGCGGAAAGCCCCGAGAAGGCGACGGCCTAGGGGGCAACTTTCGAATTCGCACAGGCAAGGGTGATGAACATGTCGGCGTTTCAGGAGTTCGGGATTTCCGATGCGACGCTTCGGGCGCTCCGGGACATGGGGTTTGAAGAACCGTCGCCGATCCAGCGCGAGGCAATTCCCGTGATCTTGCGGGGAAAGGACGTCATCGGCCAGGCGCAGACCGGCACGGGTAAGACGGCGGCTTTCGGGATCCCCATCGTGGAAACGGTAGACCCGCGCGTACCCCACGTGCAAGCCCTCATTCTCGTCCCTACGCGCGAGCTCGCCGTCCAGGTTTCGGGCGAGATTCGGCGCATCGCGAAGTACAAGCTGCTCAAGGTTCTGCCCGTGTACGGCGGTCAGTCCATCGTGCACCAAGTTCGGGCGATTCGCCAGGGCGTCCACGTGGTCATCGGCACGCCGGGCCGCCTCCTCGACCATCTCGAACGTGGAACGCTCGATTTGAGCCGCGTAAAGATCCTCGTGCTCGACGAGGCGGACGAGATGTTGGACATGGGCTTCATCGAAGACATCGAACGGATCCTCGAGCGGCTCCCCCGCGAGCGGCAGAACCTCCTCTTTTCGGCGACGATGCCGCCGCCGATTCTCGCCCTTACGCGGCGCTACATGCGCGATCCCGTTACGATCCGCGTGACCCGCGACGACAAACTCACCGCTCCTTCGATCACGCAGGTGTACTACAAGGTTCTGGAGCGCAACAAGCTCGAGGCGCTCGCCCGCATCCTCGACGCGGAAGAGATCGAGCAGTCGATCATCTTTTGCCGGACGAAAAAGGGCGTCGACGAACTTACGGAAGCCTTGCAGGCGCGCGGGTATTTGGCGGACGGGATCCACGGCGATCTCACGCAGGCGCAGCGCGAACGCGTGATGCGCGACTTCCGCGCCGGGCGGATCGAGCACCTCATCGCCACGGACGTGGCCGCCCGCGGCCTCGACATCCCGAACGTGAGCCACGTGATCAACTACGACATCCCCCAGGACCCCGAGAGCTACGTCCACCGCATCGGACGCACCGGGAGGGCGGGGCGGAGCGGTGTGGCGATCACCCTCGTCACCCCGCGGGAGATGAAGCAGCTCCGCATGATCCAGGAGGTCACCCGCGTGCACATCGAACCGCGTGACCTCCCCTCCGCGGGGGAGATCAACCTGCGCCGTGCGGACGCCTTTCTCAGCGAAGTGGAGGAGGCGATCGCGGCGGGCGAGTTCCACCCCGTGGCCCGCGACCTCGCCGCGCACCTTCAGGAACGCTTCTCCGCCGAGGCGCTCGTCCCCGCCCTCGTGCACCTCGCCCTGCGCGAGAGCTTGGAGGAAGAAGCCGGGCACGGCTACGACTTCGGGGAGACGGGCGCACAGGAGGGCATGGTCCGCTTCTTCCTGAACGTGGGCAAAAACGTCCAGCTCACGCCGAAGCGCCTCGCCGAAGAGCTGGCCAAGCTCGTGGGGATCTCCGAATCGGAGATCGGCCGCATCGACATCTTCGACCGCTTTTCCTTCGTCGAGGTGCCGGAAGCCGTCGCACCTTTCGTATACGAGGCACTCCAGGGCGGCCGTTTGATGGGCCTGCGCATCAACGTCGAGCCCGCGCGCCCACGCCAGCGCTCCTGAAGGGTCCTGCGAGGAGGTTGGGAAGGAGGGCTGCCGACGGCGCGCAGGCGGCGGACCCCGTGAGCCTCCATTCGAGGAGACGGAGGGAGGGACCGGAGCCCGGGGCAACCCCTTCGCACACTTGTTCTCTCCCGGGCGGAGAGCTATGATGGGAGAGGGAAATGCGATTCTTTTCCGAGATCACGCGTCACCGGCCTTTCGGCGACGCGGTCGATCGGGAAGCCGAACCGGACGTACGGGGTTTTCCGTCCGGCGGCGTTCTTGGTCGACGCGGTCGGTGCGGGAGGGCGGCGCACGGAGGGAGAGTTCGCCGTGACGGAACGGAAAGCGGCGTTGGAGCGCGCCATAGCGGAAATTGAACGTCAGTTTGGAAAGGGGGCGATCATGCGCCTGGGGGAGGCGCAGGTCGGTCCCATTCCCGTGGCATCTTCCGGGTCGCTCGCCCTGGACATCGCCCTGGGAGTAGGGGGGTACCCCCGGGGACGGATCGTCGAGATCTTCGGACCGGAATCCTCTGGGAAGACGACGTTTGCCCTGCACGCCATCGCGGAGGTGCAGAAGCAGGGCGGCATTGCCGCCTTCATCGACGCCGAGCATGCCCTCGATCCGACGTACGCGGAGAAACTCGGGGTGAACATCGACGAGCTCTACGTCTCGCAGCCGGACACGGGCGAGCAGGCGCTGGAGATCTGCGAAGCGCTCGTCCGAAGCGGCGAGGTGGACATCGTCGTCGTGGACTCCGTGGCCGCCCTCGTGCCCAAGGCGGAGCTCGAGGGCGAAATGGGCGACGCCCACGTGGGTCTCCAGGCCCGGCTCATGTCCCAGGCGTTGCGCAAGCTCGCCGGGGCGATCAGCAAATCGAGGACGATCGCCATCTT
The DNA here is from genome assembly GCA_003050565.1 of Brockia lithotrophica. Lineage (NCBI taxonomy): Bacteria > Bacillati > Bacillota > Bacilli > Thermicanales > Thermicanaceae > Brockia > Brockia lithotrophica. Next base: position 139,925 of record PEBW01000002.1, on the reverse strand, counting down.
CATCAACCAGCTGCGCGAAAAGGTCGGGGTGATGTTCGGCAACCCGGAGACGACTCCGGGCGGACGGGCGCTCAAGTTTTACGCGAGCATCCGCCTCGACGTGCGCCGCGTAGATGCGATCAAGCAGGGGACGGAGGTCGTAGGCGCGAAGACGCGCGTCCGCGTCGTGAAAAACAAGGTCGCCCCTCCCTTCCGCACGGCAGACGTGGACATCCTCTTCGGGGAAGGGATTTCCAAGGAAGGCGAACTACTCGACCTCGGCACGGAAATCGGCGTCGTCGTGAAGAGCGGTTCTTGGTTCGCGTACGGCGACACGCGTCTCGGGCAGGGGCGAGAAAACGCCAAGCAGTTCCTCAGGGAGAACCCCGCCATTGCCCGGGAAATCGAGGCGAAAATCCGCGAGCACTACGCCTTACACCAACCGCCGGCGCGGGCGGAAGGGGACATCCCCGAAGGGTCGGGGGAGGCCTGAGACGGCCCGTCGGCACGAAGCCGGGAAGGCGGGCGAGACGTCGTGCGGCCGCCGTCTGCGACGGGAGTCGGGGATCGGAGGGTTTCCCTTGACTCCCTTTTTTTGAACGAGGTACAATCGCAGTGAGTCCGGGTGAATCGTGTCGCGTGCACCGGTTTAGCCGGTTTTCCAAGCGTGGATGGTGTGTCCCTCCGTCACTGCGGATCGCCCTACCAGCGGCTTTTCCCGCTTCTCGGCACTACGACTCGGCCCGTCCGCAAACGGAGGTGTGGAAGCGTGCCCGCAAACGGAGCACTCTGCGCTTTGGCGGTTGTGTTGTCTTCGGCCCTCGCCGGGCTTGGAGGATATTTCCTTCGGAAGTCGCTCGCCGATCGCGACCTCGAGAGCGCGGAAAACCGCGCCGCGCGGATTCTCGAAGAGGCGGAACGGGAAGCAGAAGCCCTGAAGAAGGAGCGCATCCTAGAAGGAAAAGAAGAAATCCACCGAATGCGCGAGGCGGCAGAGCGCGAGTTAAAGGACGAACGCGAGCGCCTTCGCCGCGAAGAAGAGGCCCTAGAAAGAGCTCGGGAAGAGCTCAGGCGACAGGAAGAGCGGATTCGTGCGCAAGGTGATTCTCTGGGCCGACGCGCTGCAGAGCTCAAGCGTTGGGAGCGAAACTTGCGCGACCTGGATGGGCGCCTGCGCGGGGAAGAAGAACGCCTGCACGCCCGCAAGGAGGAGCTGGAGCGCCTTCTCGCAGATGCAGAGCGGGCGTACGCGGAGGCGCAGGCGAAGCTCGTGGAGATTTCCGGTCTAACCCCCGAGGCCGCCCGTCGGCTGGTGCTCGAGGAAGCAGAGCGGCAGGCGGAACAGGAAGTCCTGCAGCTCCTCCGCGATGCGGAGGCGGAGGCCCGACGGGAAGCCGAGCGCAAGGCGCGGGAAATCCTCCTCACGGCCATCCAGCGCCTTGCCGTCGACGTGGTGACGGAAGCCACGGTTTCCGTCGTGCAACTTCCCAACGACGAGATGAAGGGGCGGATCATCGGACGGGAGGGGCGCAATATCCGCACGTTGGAAACGCTCACCGGTGTAGACCTGATCATCGACGACACACCCGAGGCGGTCGTCCTTTCCAGCTTTGACCCCATTCGCCGCGAAATCGCCAAGGTCGCCCTCGAGAAGCTCGTCGCAGACGGGCGGATCCACCCCGCGCGAATCGAGGAAATGGTGGAGAAGGCGCGGGCGGAAGTGGAAGAGCGGATCCGCGAGTACGGCGAACAGGCGGCGATGGAGGTCGGCGTCTTAGGGCTTCACCCGGACCTCATCGTGCTCCTCGGAAAGCTCCACTTTCGTACGAGCTACGGGCAAAACGTGCTCGCCCATTCCAAAGAAGTCGCCCACCTCGCGGGGCTCCTCGCGGCGGAGTTGGGCGAAGACGTCCAGCTCGCGCGGCGGGCCGGCCTCCTCCACGACATCGGCAAGGCGCTCGACCACGAGATGGAAGGCTCGCACGTGGAAATCGGCGTAGAACTCGCGGTGAAATACGGAGAACACCCCGCCGTGGTGAACGCGATCGCCGCCCACCACGGGGATACGGAATACACCCACGTCGTGTCCGCGCTCGTAGGCGTAGCCGACGCCCTGTCGGCCGCCCGGCCGGGGGCGCGGCGGGAGACGCTGGAGGCGTACCTCAAGCGCCTCGAACGCCTCGAAGGAATCGCCAACAGTTTTGAAGGCGTGGAGAAGTCGTATGCCATTCAGGCGGGGCGCGAACTCCGGATCATCGTCCAACCCTCGCGCGTCGACGACCTGGGCGTGTACCGCCTCGCGCGGGAGATCACGGAAAAGATCCAAAACGAACTTTCCTACCCCGGGCAGATCAAGGTCACGGTGATCCGCGAAACGCGGGCCGTCGAGTACGCCCGCTGAACGCCGGGGCGACGAGAGGCGCACGTGCTCGACGCGCGTGCGCCTTTTTTCCCAGAGAAGGAAAGGGTGCACGGAATGCGCGTCCTCTTTTTGGGAGACATCGTAGGCCGACCCGGCCGCCGACTCGTGGCCGCCGTACTTCCCCTCCTGCGGGCGCGCTACGCCCCGGATATCGTGCTGGCGAACGGCGAAAATGCCGCCCACGGCAAGGGGATCACGCGCGACATCGCCCGCCAGCTCGTGGATGCGGGGATCGACGCGATCACCCTCGGCAACCACACGTGGGACAACCGAGACGTCTTTGAGCTCTTTGCGGAGGGGACGCTCCCCGTCGTGCGGCCGGCGAACTACCCGCCGGGAACCCCCGGGCCCGCCTTTTGGATCGTCGAGCGCGAGGGCTTTCGCCTCGCCGTCGTAAGTCTCATGGGCCGGGCGTTTATGCCGCCGCTCTGCGATCCGTTTCGCGCGATCGACGAACTCCTCCGGGAACTCGTAGGACGCGCCGACGCCGTCTTCGTGGACGTGCACGCCGAGGCGACCGCGGAAAAACAGGCCCTCGCCTGGTACCTCGACGGGCGCGTCTCCGCCGTCGTAGGTACGCACACCCACGTGCCCACGGCCGACGCTCGGATCTTACCCGGGGGCACGGCATACCTTACGGATGTGGGGATGACGGGACCGCGGGACGGGATCCTCGGGATGGAGCGGGAAGGCGTCCTCCGGCGCACCCTCACCTACCTCCCCGCGCGCTTCGAGGTCGAAGAACGAGGAGGTGTCGAGATCGGCGTGTGCGCCGTGGAGATCGACGCCGCCGGGCGCTCCGTGAGGATCGAGTCGGCGCGGTTTACGTGGGACTCCCTCGAGGAAGCGGAGAACGCCACGGAGCTCGTTCCTTCGGGTGAGAGCGCAGCCGAGGTTCCCGGGAGGGCGAGGCAGGAAGGCGGAAGGTGAACGTCCGTTCACACGCCGTTGGCGCCCACGGCGCCCGTCCGCACCCCTCCTCCTCCGCTTCCTTTGTTGTGGGAAGGTTTCTCCGAGGGAGGGAAGCAGGATTTTTCGAAGAGCCGGAGAAAGATATACCACGAATACAACCTAGGTACTCTTGCTCCGGAACAGCATCCATCCGAGGAGGTTTCCCTCATGGAGATCCTCAAGGTTTCCGCCAAATCCAATCCCAACGCCGTAGCAGGAGCTCTGGCTGGCGTGATTCGGGAGAAAGGTGCCGCCGAGATTCAGGCCATCGGGGCAGGAGCGGTAAACCAGGCGGTCAAGGCGGTGGCCATCGCCCGCGGCTACGTGGCACCCAGCGGGATCGACCTCATCTGCATTCCCGCGTTTACGGACGTGACGATCGACGGACAGGAGCGGACGGCGATCAAGCTCATCGTGGAACCGCGGTAAATCCCTCGGACCGTCCGTGCGAGCCTCTTCGCGGTGCTTTCGACCGCGTTCCCCGTCCGTTCGGTTCGGGAAGGATCTTTCCGTGGGCGCGCTCGCGGCGCGCCTGCGGTTTTTTGTACGCCCGAGTCACGGAATGCGGATGGCACCACGTCTCGTCGTCCCGCCACCGAAACCGCCGCGCATTGCGCGTGTTGCCCTCGGTGCCCGTGCGCAGAAGTTGCGGCCTCGAGATTTCCACTTTCGGTGCACGTCGGGAGGGATGTACATGCCGATCGCCGACGCCCACGCCGACGTCTTGTACCGCCTCTGGCGGTTGCGCCGACACCGCCTCCTTCGGGAGGAAGACGGTGAGGTGCGGTGGGAAGACGAGGAACTCCACGTGACGCCCGCCCGCCTTCGGGACGGGGACGTCCGCCTTCTCTTTACGCCGATCTACCTCCCCCCGTTTGCCGTAGCCGAAGGCGGATTCGCGGCGGCCCTTGAGCAGGTGGACCTCTTCTACCGCACCGTCCTCGGCGATCCCCCTGAGGACGGGCGCCGGGATGCTCCTTCCGCGGGGGATCGGGTGTCGAGATCCGAAAAGACGGGAGAAGCTTGGCCGCGCGTGCTCCTCCGTTCCCCGTCCGACCTCGCCCGCGTGAAGCGAGAAGGGGGAACGGTTTTCCTCCTGGCCCTCGAAGGGCTCGACGCCGTAGGGGGGAACCTCACCTACCTCCGGACCCTGCTTCGGCTCGGCGTCCGTTCGGTGGGTCTTACGCACAATCCCGCCAACCTGGCCGCCGACGGAGCGGGAGAACCGCGGGGTGGGGGGCTTACGCGCTTTGGCGCGGCGGCCCTCGAAGAGCTCATCCGCTTCGGCGTCCTCGTGGACGTCGCCCACCTTTCGGAGCGCGGCTTCTGGGACGTCGTCCGGTTCCTCGAAGAGCGCGGCGCGCGCGTCCCGCTCGTGGCCACGCACGCCAACGTGTGGACGCTGCGTCCGCATCCGCGAAACCTCCGCGACGAACAGCTCCTCGCCCTCAAACGCCTCGGGGGCGGCGTGGGGATCACGTTTGTGCCGGCGTTTCTCGCAGACGGTCCCGAGGCCGACCTCACGGACGTCCTCCGGCACGTGGAGTACGCCCTCGCCCTTCTCGGCGACGCGCACGTCTTTTTCGGCTCCGACTTCGACGGGATCGAACGCACCCCGCGCGGGCTCGAGCACGCCGGTCGGTGGGGCCGCCTCCTCGAAGAACTTCACCGCCGCTACCCTCAGGAAACCGTGGAGCGAATCGCGTGGGGCAACCTCTCGCGGATCGTCGAGGCGGCGCTCGCCGGCGGAGAGGAGATCTCCCGTGGGCGGTGAAGGGCGGGACCTCGGATTCGGTTACCTCCCCTCTTCTTTCGCGAGGGTGGTCGACCTCGCCCAGCTCTTCGTGTGCGCGGCGCTCTCGCGCTTCCGCGCGGCGGGAGAGGGAACGGCTTTCCGGGAGGGGCGGACCTCTGCAGGCGGCGGCCGCGATGGCGGTCGCGCGACGGGGCACGAGGGAGAGCTCCCGACGTCCCAAGGCCTCGCCGTCGCCGACCTCACCGCCGGTAACGGGTGGGATACCCTTTTCCTGGCCCGGGCGGTGGGTGAGGGAGGACGCGTGTGGGCCTTCGACCTCCAGGAAGAGGCGATCCGCCGCACGGAGGCGCGGCTGCGCGAGGCCGGGCTCCTCGGGCGCGTGACGCTCCTCCGGGCGGACCACGCGGAGCTCGCCCGCCACGTGCGGGGACCGCTCCACGCGGCGATGATGAACCTAGGGTACCTGCCCGGCGGCGATCGTTCGAAGACCACACGTCCCCCTTCGACCCTACGGGCCGTGGAAGAGGCGCTCCGGCTCCTCGTGCCCGGGGGAATACTCACCGTCGTCGCCTATCCCGGCCACGCCGGAGGCGACGAAGAGGCCGAAGCCCTTCTCGCCCTTGCCCGCCGGACGCCTCCGCACCGCGCCCGCGTCGTCCGGAGCGAAGTCCTGGGAACGAAGACCCGAGCCCCCTTTCTCCTCGTGTGGGAGGCCGTGTAGCGGACCGGACACGTCGGCCTCACGGTACGGTCGCCCCACGGACGGAAGACGTCGGTGCACCGACCGACCCTTTCGGATTCCGAGCTTTACCCAACCTTAAGACGACCGTACGGAGAAAGCCCGAAGGGGCGGCGGCGCGGACGGCACCGCCGCGGCCCGCGAACGCGCCTATCGGATCCTCTGGATGTCCACCTTTGACATTGGTGTCCAAGGTTGTGTCCACGGGTGGCAATTATGATTCCGTCGTTTGAAGTCTGGACAGCATTTCTGCCGGCGACATGACCGGAATCCCGAAATAACTGCCCTCCGGAAAGTGCTTCTGGTTACCTGTGATAATGGCTTCGGCTTTTCCGGCTACGGCGACTTCCACGAACATCAAGTCGTCAGGATCCTGCAACTCTATCGCAAGCGGCGCGGCAGAAACCTTCTGTCCCTCTGAACGGATGAATTCCAGAAGCTCTCTCACATCTTCCGGAGAAAAACCGAATCGATCCCTGTTCAGCACCTCGCCGTATTCTCGAAAAACACGATCGTCGAACAGCAAAAAAAGTCGCCCGGCAAGAACCGCGTCCAAAATGCGTGCCGCAGGGCCGTGAGGCGTGAGAAGTGCGGAAACAAGCACGTTCGTATCCAGGACGACCTTCATGCTCACGTTCGCCGTCCACGTCTAGATTCGTGGATTTCAGCATCGATTTCAGCCTCGCTCAACGTGTCCAATCCGAGCTCCTTGGCACGCTCGCGCATCCGTGAAACGGCTGCTTGAGCACGAGCTCTTCGGACCAGGCGAACGACTTCTTCCAGATGGCCTTCTTCTATGCCGACCAAGAGCGCTACCGGACGTCCGTTGTGCGTGAGAACCGCTTCCTCTCCGGCGCGGAGCGCTTCCCAAATACTCTTTCCTCGCAACCGCAGATCGCGCACCGTGACATAGCGCACTACGCTTCTCCTCCTTCCGAACGGCATCCAGGTATATTGTACACTATTGTGATCCAGTTGTGTCACACGAAAGGTGTGTGATCTACTAGCCCCGGTCTCCCCGTCCCATCTCCGCAAAGCCCCCCGATCATCGGGTCGGGGGGCTTCGTGCGCGTTTGCATCGGGTCGGCCGTCTGGGAAGTCTCCCGACTTCGGCGCAAGTTAGGCGAAAACGTTAGGTGAAAAAAGTACGGAACCGGCCGGCGAAAGCTCCGGAATTCCTTTCGGAGATGTTAAACGTGCGGCAGGAAAAAGAGCTGGATGAGGAAGACCACGGCGAAGAAGTAGAGGAGGGGGTGCACCTCGCGGCCGCGGCCGCGGACGAGCTTGAGGATCGGGTAGGTGGAGAAGCCGAGGGCGATGCCCGTGGCGATGCTCGAGGTGAGGGGCATGGAGAGGATCACGAGGAAGGCGGGGAAGGCCTCGTCGAATTCGTCCCAGGGGATTTCCCGGAGCGCACGGAGCATGAGACTTCCCACGAGGATGAGGGCAGGGGCGGTGATGGCGGGGAGTCCGGCGACCGCCTGAACGGCGGGGAAGAAGAAGAGCGTGAGGAGGAAAAATCCGGCAACGGATACGGCGGTGAGCCCCGTTCGCCCCCCGGCGGCCACGCCGGCGCCGGATTCGATGTAGGCGCTCGTGGGGCTCGTGCCGAGGAGGGCGCCCACGCTCGTGGCCACGGAGTCGGCGAGGAGCGCTTCGCGCGCCCGGGGGAAGCGGCCGTTTACGAGAAGTCCCGCCTGTTCGGCGATGCCGATCATCGTCCCCGTCGTATCGAAGAGGGTGATGATGAGAAAGGCGAGGACGACGGTGTAGAGGTGGTAGCGGAAGAGGTCGACGAAGGGCGTGACGGGATCGATGACGAAGAGGCCGTCGGCGGGGAGTCGGGGCAGGGAGAAGAAGCCGTTCTCAAAGGAGAGCATCCCCACGGACGCGGCGACGACCGCCGTGACGAGCATTCCGAGGAAGATCGCTCCGGGGACGCGCCGGGCGTAAAGCACGAGAGTCACGAGGAGGCCGAAGAGGGAGAGGAGGGTCTGGGGCGCCTTGAGGTTTCCCAGGGCTACGAGATTCGTTTCGTGTGCCGTGACGATGCCGGAGAGCCTGAGACCGATAAAGGCGATGAAGAGGCCGATACCCGCGGTGACCGCGTGCTTGAGGCTCGCGGGGATGGCGTTGAGGAGGTCTTCGCGGAAGCGGGTCACGGAGAGGATCACAAAGAGGACGCCGGCGACGAAGACGGCGCCGAAGGCGACGCGGTAGTCGATGCCCGCCGCGCTGCCGACGACGGAGAAGGCGAAGAAGGCGTTGAGGCCCATTCCGGGGGCGACGGCGATCGGGTAGTTCGCCCGAAGCCCCATCCACAAGGTGCCGAGGATCGTCGCCACGACGGTGGCGAAGAAGGCGCGTTCGAAGGGAACGTGGGCCTGTCCCAGGATGATCGGGTTTACGACGACGATGTAGACCATGGTGAGGAAGGTGGTGAGTCCGGCGAGGACTTCGCGCCCGGGGTTCGTCCCCCGCGCGGATAGTTCGAACGTGCGGTCCAAATCCACGGCCGTTCCCCCTTTCCTGGGTAGGTTTTCGGTGTCCAGCGGGCCGGCTACGCATTCCGTACATTTTTCGTCCCGCACGCCTATCGTATTCGGTTTTTACCCCCGCCGCAAGCGCCCGACGCGCGGAGATCGCCGCGGTTTTTTCTTCGGCCTTTCGCGCGTTTCCGTGGTATACTCCCCCTGGAGGGATGTACGGATGAGCGAAAGGCAGACAACCGAACGCGACTTCGCGCCTCTGTTTTCCATACAGGATTCGCCGCTTACCTCGAGTTCGTCGGAGGATGCATCCGAAACCGCGGAAGCGCCCGCCTTCCGGGGAATCCCCTTCGTCCCCCGTCGGCTCACGCCTGCACGCGTGTACAACCTGCCTACGGTGCGGGAAACGCGGCGGCGGGTGTTTCGGGACATCCCCGTAGTTCCCTACCCTCCTCTTTCCGAGGATCTTCGGCGTCTGGGGGAGGGGAAGAGGTACTTCATCTTCACGTACGGCTGCCTCATGAACGTCCGCGACTCCGAAACGGCGGCAGGACTTCTCGAGTCCATGGGCTTCTCCCCGGCGGCGGACCCGGCGGAGGCGGACGTCGTCCTCCTCAACACCTGCGCGATCCGCGAAAACGCCGAGGAACGCGTCTTCGGCGAACTCGGACGTCTCAAGGGACTCAAGCGCACGCGACACGAGCTCATCGTCGGCGTGATGGGTTGCATGCCTCAGGAGGAAGGCGTGGCGCGCCGCCTGCTCGAAGAGCACCCGGAGGTGGACCTCGTCCTCGGCACGCACAACCTCCACCTACTTCCCACGCGCCTGGCGGAGGCGATCTTGGACCACGTGCGCGTCTTCGACGTGTGGAACCGCGAAGGGGAACTCATCGAGGCCCTACCTGCCAACCGGAGCGACCGAATCAAGGCGTACGTGAACATCTCCTACGGGTGCGACGAGTTTTGCACGTACTGCATCGTCCCCTACACGCGTGGGCGGGAGCGGAGCCGGCGGCCGGAGGATGTCCTCCAAGAGGTGCGTGAGCTGGCGGAGGCAGGCTACCGGGAGGTTACGCTTCTCGGGCAAAACGTAAACGCCTACGGCAAGGACTTCCGCGACCGCGTGTACACCTTCGCCGACCTGCTCGCGGACATCCAAGAAATTTCCATACCCTGGGTGCGCTTTACGACGAGCCACCCGCGGGACTTCGACCGGCGGACGATCGAGGTCCTCGCCCGGGGCGGCAACCTCGTGGAGCACGTCCACCTCCCCGTCCAATCCGGTTCCGACGCCGTGCTCCGGCGGATGAACCGCCGCTACACGCGGGAATGGTACCTCGAGCTCGTGCGGGAACTCCGCGCGCACATCCCGGGAGTAGCCCTCACGACGGACATCATCGTAGGCTTTCCGGGGGAGACGGAGGCGGACTTCGAGGCGACCTTGTCCCTCGTGGAAGAGGTTTCCTTCGACGGCGCCTTTACCTTTATCTACTCCCCGCGCGAAGGGACGCCGGCGGCGCGCTTTCCCGACGAGACTCCCTACGAGGTGAAGCGGGCGCGCCTCGAACGCCTGAACGAGGTCGTCCGGGCGCACGCCCTGAGGCACAACGAAGAGCTCCTCGGCCGAAGCGTAACCGTCCTCGTGGAAGGTCCGAGCAAACGCGACGGCCGCATCCTCGCCGCGCGCACGCGCACGAACAAGCTCGTGCACTTCGAGGGGCCGCCTCAACTCGCCGGGGAATTCGTCCGCGTGCGCATCGAGCGCGTGCAGCCCTACACCCTCTACGGCACCTACGTCGGTGCGGCGGCTCCGGCGGAGGTGGAGGTAGGCGGATGAACGCGGAAAGGCAGTTCGAGGAAGAGCTCGTCCGCGCTCGGGCGCGCGCCGTAGTAGAAGTTCTGCGGACGAGCGAGGTCGGACGGCGCTTTCGCGCCGCCGCCGCGCGCTGTGCCCAACATCCCCGCCTCACCCCCCTCGTCCGCGCCTGGCACCTCGCCCGCGTCCGCGGGGACGCCGCCGCAATGGAGCGCCTCGAGGGGGAAATCTCCGCCTACCCGGCGGGGGCGGAGTACCTCGCCCTACGGGAGGAGCTCGCCGCGCGGCGCGACCTCGTGTTGTCCGCCCTCGAAGGGGCGCTGAACCGCGCGCTGGATGAAGCGGGTTCGGAAGATGCGGAGAGAACCCAAGACGCCCCCGGCACTTTTTGAAACGATGCGCCTCGAAGGAGGAGCTCGAACACGGAACCCGAGAAAACCCAAGAATCTGCATCGCTTGCGAAGTCGTCGCATCGGACCGTGCGGATCTCGAGGCACCTGCCCTCTTCTCTCCGCATAGCATGGGGGCGGAACGCGGAGAGAGGGAGGGACGAAGGTGGAGAGCCTTGAAGGGAAGCGGATCCTCTTCCGTGAGATTCTCACGAAGGCCGTCGTCGGCCGCGGGCGGAGGTACGTACAAAACTCGCACCGGATCACGCCGGAGCACGCGCCCACGGGGGTTCTCGGTCTGTGGGTGATCGGCCACGTCTTTTCCGGCCGTCGCGTGGATGACGCCGTAGAGGTAGAGGGGAGCTACGAGGTGAACGCGTGGTACGCCTACGACGGCAACACGAAGACGGACGTTGCCAAGGCGACCCTCGCGTACCGCACGCGCATTCCTCTCGGCTACCTCGATCCGGATCGCGTCGAAGACCTCCTCATGGTCCGGGTATCGCAGCTCGAAGCGCCGCACGCCGTGGAGGCGCGGGTCGTAGACGGGGACATCGCGATGACCGTGGCCATGGAACTCGAAGCGGAGCTCGTGGGGGAGACGCGCCTCTGCGTCGTCGTCGCCCCGGACGCCTGTGCTTTTCCCGGGGAGAAGGATAAAAAGGACCCTGTAGAGGACGACCTCTTCGCCGACGAGCTGGACTAAGCCGCGCGCGGGTGGGGCCCTTCCGGTGAGGTAAGGGTTTCCTTCCGCGCCGCCGCTTCTTCCGGAGGTCGACCATGCGCGCAACGGCTCGAACCCGTCCGGATGACTTGCTTCGGGGGGGAGCCGGTCTCACGCCGTTTGCGGAGGCCGGCTTTCTTTTCCTCCGCGCGCCGGGAGGACGGCGAGTCCTCACCCTCCCGGGCACGGAGGTCGTCCTCTGGTGGTCGGACGCACCGCCTCCCGACGAAGGTGGATGGCCTCCCGTCGGGCTCGCGGGAACGGGGGACGTCCGTCCCGTACCTTTCCGACCGTCCGGCGAAAGGTCTCTTCTCGGGGATGCGGGGGAAGACGAGGGAGGTCCGCGCATTCTGAATGCGGCCTACGTACCGCTCGTCGACCCGGGGGCTTCGGGATTCGGAGGCGGGCGGGGAACGGCGGGGCGGGGAAGCCCCCGCTCGCGGCAGGGGAGGGCGGACTTCGTTTCCTGCCTTCGCGCCTGGGGGTTCCCCATGGCTCCGTCGTTTGTTCTGCGGAGGGGTGGCGGTGTCGCGGGAGTTTCGGTATCGGAACGCGTCCGCGGGGTGGTTCGCCCGGGAGAATCCGGTACCGCCAAAGGGGACCAAGCCCGCGCTCCTTCGCACCTCCCGGTCCTGCGCCGGATCTTCCGCCTGTTCTTCGTCGACGGCGCTCTCCTTTGGCGCGAGGTGCACGATCCCGCGGGCTTTGTGGAGACGGCCGTGGCTCCCGAGTCTGCCTGGGGGGCCCCCGCCTCGTGGGAGCTCTTTTTGTCCACCAGGCACCCGCTTCTCGCGCCGTACGGCCGGCGGTTCTACCGCGCCGCCGAAGCGGCCCTCCACGCCCTGTACGCTTTGGGCCTCGACCTCGGGTTCGTAGACCTCGCGGAGACGGAGGAGGGGTTTTCCCTCCTCGCCGTCGAGGCACCTCCCGGACTCGCCCTTTCTCAGGCGCGGCTCCTCGGCCGCTTTCTCCGCCGTCGTTATCCGTGTCGGCGAGGGGAGAACCCGGAAGCCCCCCCGCCCACCCTGGGCGCCGACCTCGAACTCCTCCTCGAACGGTCGGACGGCCGCATCGTCCCGGCTTCCCGCTGGTTTCCCGAGGCCGGGGAGATCGGCTGCGACCGCGTGACCGTCCGCCGTCGGGACGGGCGCGAGCGCCCCGTGCTCGAACTTCGACCCTCTCCCAAGGCGTCCCCCGAGGAACTCGTCGGCGAGGTCCGCCGCCTGCTCCACGACGTGTTTCGCCGCGTCCCGACCCTTGGCGTCTACGCCGGGCCGGGAAGGCCCGGCCTTCCCACGGGCGGCCATGTCCACGTGAGCGGCGTTCCCCTCACCTTTCGCCTTCTCCGGCAGTTCGACCGCTACGTGGCTTTGCCCCTCGCCCTCCTCGAGCCCGTAGGGGGCGCGCGGCGCCCGCGTTACGGTTTCCCCGGCGATGCCCGCGCCAAGGGTCACGGCGGCTTTGAGTACCGCACGCCTGCAAGCTTCCTCACCTCGCCGGATACGGCTTACGCCGCCTTCATCCTCGCATACGCCGTCGCCCGCTGCACCGACCGCCTGCCCGCCCTGCGGGCCAAGACCGCCTGGCTTACGTGTGCCCTCTTGCCGGAGGAGGAGGGAGCGCTTGCGGCCGAGGTCCTCGCCGCCTGGCGCGAACTTCGTCCCCTGTACATCCGGCTTTTTGCCGGCACGCCCGAAGCCGTAAGCCGCATCCGCGCCGCAGACGACCTGTACCGGCGTGCGGCGTGGAGCACGCGGGAAGCGCGGCAGGATCTTCGTGAGCTCTGGCGCGGCGGTGGGTGAAGCGGTATACTACAAGAAAAAGGCGGCATGCGCTCCGAACTTTCGGAGCGCTTTCTTGTGCCGAGCTTCGCCCGAAATGCCGGGATTTCTCGGAGGAAGTTCCTCGGCTCGGGGATGGGAGTGCGCGGCTGGAGGGACGCAAGAGCAAGAGAGACGAAAAGGACGAGAACGGCGCGCGAAGGGGGGTCCGCCGATGGCCGCCGAGCCGCGCGAAGCCCGTACTTCTGACCGTCTTCCGGATCCCGAGGCGTACACGCCCATGTTCCGCCAGTACCTGGAGATCAAGCGCCAGGTTCCGGACATGCTTCTCTTCTTCCGCCTGGGGGATTTTTACGAGCTCTTTTTCGAGGACGCGGAAATCGTCTCGCGCGAGCTCGGTCTTACGCTCACGGGACGCGACGGAGGGTCGGAACGCGTCCCCATGTGTGGGGTGCCGTACCATTCGGCGGATCAGTACCTGCGCCAGCTCCTCGAGAAGGGATACCGTGTGGCGATCTGCGAGCAGGTGGAGGACCCCAAGACGGCAAAGGGGCTCGTGCGCCGGGAAATCACGCGCATCCTCACCCCGGGAACGCTCCTCGAGGAACCGTACCTCACGGTGGATAACCGGTTTCTCGCGGCGATCGTACCTTGGGACTCGTCCCGCGACGCGGGTTCTCCGGGGAGCGGTCGGCGCTCTCGGGGCAAGGGCGGGGAAGGCGGGGCGAAGGCGTACGGCTTCGCCTTTCTCGACGTCTCCACGGGCGAGGGGTACGCCTTGGTCGACCCTCTCGTCGGCGAGTCCGGCCTCGAGGCCGAGCTCGCCGCGATTTCCCCTCGGGAGGTGCTCCTCGCGCCGGAAATTTGGGAAGACCTCGAGCCCTTGGTTCGGCGCTTCGGCGCCTTTCCGACCCTCTGGCAGGGGGACGTCACCGGGGCGGAGAAGGCGGTCGAACCTGCGGCGGGAGGGGAGGGCCTTGCCGAAGCGGGAGAGGATTACCTCCGCTCCCTCGCGCCGGGTACGCCCGGGTTCGAAGCGGCGCGTCATCTCGTCGCCTACGTGCGGCGCGTGAGCCGCGCCGCACGCCTTCCCCTCCGCCCGTTTGTCGCCTTTCGTCGCCGCGACGCGATGGTCCTCGACGCGGCGACGCGGCGGAGTCTGGAGCTCTTTGAAACCGAGCGCCGACGTTCTTACGAGGGGAGCCTTCTCTGGCTCTTGGACGAGACGCGGACGCCGATGGGGCGCCGCCTCCTGCGCCGCTTCCTCGAGCGTCCTCTCGTCGATCCCGGGGAGATCAAGGCCCGGCTTGCGGCCGTTCGCACCTTGAAACGCCTCCCCCTCTTGCGGGAGGGGCTGCGCGAGCTCCTCGCCCGCACGTACGACATCGAACGCCCCCTGGCGCGCCTCTACGCCGGGGGGGCCACGGGCAAGGACCTCGCCCGCCTGCGCGACACCCTCCGCGCCCTCCCCCACGTCCGCGCCCTCCTCCTCGAATCCATGGCGGGGGAAGACCTGCCCGAGCGCTTCCTCCCCTGGCGCCGCCTCGACCTCTTGGACGCCCTGCGCGCCCTCCTCGAACGCGCCCTCGTCGACGATCCGCCCCTCTCCCTTTCCGATGGGGGCGTGATCCGGGCAGGGTACGACGCGGAGCTCGACCGCCTGCGCGCCCTGCAGGAAGAGGGAACGGCGCGCATCGCCCGCCTGGAAGAGGAAGAGCGCCGGCGGACGGGGATTCGGTCCCTCAAGGTGGGCTACAACCGCGTCTTTGGGTACTACATCGAGGTCACGCGCCCCAACCTCCACCTCGTGCCCCCGCACTACCGCCGGCGGCAGACGCTCGCCGGGGCCGAGAGGTTCGACACGGAAGAACTCAAGCGGTGGGAGGAAGAAATCCTCACCGCCGAAGAGCGCGCCCGCGCCCGCGAGGCAGTCCTCCTCGAGGACGTCCGGAGGCGGATTCTCGAAGCGGCGCCACGCCTTCGCGAACTCGCGGGATTACTTGCGGAGCTCGACGTCTTTCAGGCGCTCGCCACCGTCGCCGACCGCCGCGGATACGTCGAACCGGAGATCTCTCCCGACGGGTCGCTCTTCGTTCGCACCGGGAGGCACCCGGTTCTCGAGGCGCTCATGCCTCCGGGTGCCTTCGTCCCCAACGACGCCTCCCTCGACGATGAGGCGCGCGTCCTCCTCATCACGGGCCCGAACATGGCCGGAAAGAGCACCTACATGCGCCAGGTGGCCCTCATCCAGCTCCTCTTTCAGATGGGCTCCTTCGTCCCCGCCGAGGCGGCGCGCCTTCCCGTGGTCGACCGGATCTTTACGCGCATCGGCGCCGGCGACGACCTCGCGGCGGGCGACAGCACGTTCAT
Organism: Brockia lithotrophica; assembly: GCA_003050565.1. Classification (NCBI taxonomy): domain Bacteria; kingdom Bacillati; phylum Bacillota; class Bacilli; order Thermicanales; family Thermicanaceae; genus Brockia; species Brockia lithotrophica. The sequence goes on along the minus strand of PEBW01000002.1, from coordinate 124,509 downwards.
GGTGGAGATGAAGGAAGTGCGTACGATGCTCCTCGAGGCCACGTCCAAGAGCCTCCTCCTAGTGGACGAGCTCGGGCGCGGCACCTCCACGGAAGACGGCCTGGCGATCGCCCAGGCGACCATCGAGTACATCCACGACCGTGTCGGCGCTAAGGCCCTCATCTCCACGCACTTTCACGAACTCGCCGAGCTTGAAGGGCGCCTGCCGCGCCTGCGAAACGTGCATCTGGAGGTCAAGGAACGGGCGGACGGCGTAGTCTTTACGCGCCGGCTTCGCCGCGGTGCCGCTTCCCGTTCGTACGGAATCTACGTCGCCCGCCTCGCGGGAATTCCCGAAGAGGTGATCCGGCGAGCAGAACGCCTCGCCCGCCTCTACGGCGGCAGGGGGGCTGCGGTGGAGATGCTCACCCTTCCCCTCGACTTTCCCCCCGGGGAAACCGGGGAGGAAGAAAGGGAGGCCGAGGATCTGGACGTCGGAGCCGCTCCCGCGGAGCTTTCCGACCGTCACACCCTGAGGGAACTTCTTGCCTTCCTTCGGGAGATCGAGGAGCTCGACGTGGACCGGATGACTCCCATCCAGGCGCTGAACACCTTGGCCGCCCTGCGCCGTCGTCTGCGGGAACGCTTCGACGCACTTGCGGGGTTCGGAGGACCTGCCGAGGACGGAGGCCTTGGCGAGGACTCGAGGAAAGAAGGAGACCGCCGTGGGTAAGATACGCGTGCTTCCGCCGGAGGTCATCGGACACATCGCCGCAGGGGAGGTCGTGGAACGACCGGCATCCGTGGCCAAGGAGCTCGTGGAAAACTCCCTCGACGCCGGAGCGCGGCGGGTCGTGGTGGCGTACGAAGGGGGCGGGATTGCCCTCGTCCGGGTGCGCGACGACGGCGAGGGAATTTCCGCCGAAGACTTGCCTCAGGTGTTCGTGCGCCACGCGACGAGCAAGATCGCCCGCGCGGAGGACCTCGCCCGCGTGACCACCCTCGGTTTCCGCGGGGAGGCTCTTCCGAGCATCGCGGCCGTGGCGCGCGTGCGCATCGCGAGCCGGACGCCCTACGCTCCCGTGGCCTCGTGGATCGCGGTGGAAGGCGGAGAAGTCGTGGGCCGAGGCGAGGAAGCCCGCGCTCCGGGCACGGAGGTCGTCGTCCGCGACCTCTTCTTCAACACGCCGGCGCGGCGCAAGTTCGTCCGTTCCCTCGTCGCCGAAGGAGCGCACCTGCTCGAGGTTCTCGAGCGCCTCGCCCTGAGCCGCCCGGACGTCGCCTTTGCGGTGTACGGGGACGACCGCCTCGCCTTCGCCACGCCCGGGGACGGGATCCTCCTCCACGCCTTTTCCTCCGTTGCGGGGGCGGAGGCGGCACGGGAGATGATCCCCGTAGAGGAGGCGCGCGGCCCGTGGCGGGTGTGGGGGCTCGTGGGGGTTCCTTCGGCGGCGCGGAAACGCATGCGGCGCATGTACTTCAACGTAAACGGCCGCCCGGTCCGGTCCTTCGCCTGGCAAAGGGCCGTCCTCGACGGGTACGGAACGCGGCTTTTGCGCGAACACCGCCCCCCTTTCGTCCTCTTCGTCGAAGGGCCGCCCGAGCGCATCGACCCCAACGTCCACCCCGCCAAGTGGGAGGTGCGTCTCGCAGAAGACGACGAACACCTCCTCTACGGACTGCTGCGCGACGCGGTGTCCCGCGCTCTGGCCCGGGCAGACCGCGCGTTCGCCTTCGGCGAACTCATGCGGGGCCGTTCCGGCCCGGCCGACGCCGAAGGCCCAAAGCGGAAGGTATACCCCGAAGATCTCCCTCCAGAAGCCCCCGAAGACCTTCCTTCGGCGGCGCGCGGATCCTCCTCGGTTGCGCCCGCCTCTTCGGCCTTTCGGGCAGAGACCTCGGACGCGGGCGTCGCGGGGACGACCGGGCCGTCCGGGAAGCCCGCTTCCCGTCTGCGCGGACCTTTCGCCTTCCTGGTAAAAGGTCGACGCCTCGGATCGGAAGGCGGGGCCTCCCCGTCGGGCGGCTGGGAGGTCTCCTCGGTCGTCGGAGACCTCACGGCAGGTGGAGAGGAGCTGCCGCGCGCGAGGGAACCTCGGGGGAAGTACGATGCGGGCCTTTCGGAAGTCGCGCCGCCCGTCCCCTTGCTCCAGCTTTTCGACACGTACATCCTCGCTGCGGGGGAAGGGGAGTACTACCTCGTCGACCAGCACGCGGCCCAGGAGCGGATTCGGTACGAAAAGCTCCTCCGCGCCGCGGCCGACGGAACTCCCTCCGTACACTTCCTCGTCGTCCCCTGGGTGCTCGAACGGTCGGCGTCCGAAGCGGAGGCGCTCGCGGCGCAGCTCGGAGCGCTGCGGGAGATGGGGATCGACATCTCCCCCTTCGGTCCGCGGCGCTTTCGCGTGCGCGCCGTCCCCGATTGGCTCGCCGACGAAGAGACGTTTCTCGCCTTTCTCGAGCGCTTTCTCGGAGAGGGCGGGCGCCTCGGGCGCCTCGAGTTTTTGGACGAATTCCTCAAAGACCGCGCGTGCAAGGCGGCGATCAAGGGCAACCGGCGCCTCTCCCCGGAAGAGATGTCCGGCCTGCTCGCCGAACTCTTCCGCTGTTCCGAGCCGTACACCTGCCCCCACGGGCGGCCGACGATCGTCCGCATCGGACGCGAAGACCTCGAGCGGCTCTTTCGCCGCACGGTTTTTTGAATTCGGGCTTTGGGTTCGGGAGGCGATGGTCGTGCTCACGACGAGCTTGCGCGAACCCCCTTCTCCGGAGGTACGTGAGCGCCTCTCGCGCCTCGCGGATTCCTACGGCCTTCCGGTGGTTCCGCGGCGCGGGCGCCCGTGGGCGCGCCTCTTTGCCGAGACGGGGGCAAGGTGGTTTCTCGCCGTGACGGAATCTCCTCCGCCGCACGACCTCCTCCTCGTCCTCCCCGACCTCCCTTACCCCCTCTTTTTTCACCCCGGGATGGCCCTCCGACGCATAAAGGCTCTGCGGGAGGGCAAAAGTGATCTAATGGTACAAGTTTCCTCTGCGAGGTCGGGCGACGTGGTCTTCGACGCGACGCTCGGTTTGGGAGGGGACGCGGCCGTCTGGTCGTTCGTCGTAGGGGAGAGCGGGGCGGTGACGGGCGTCGAAGGCTCGCTTCCCATCTACGTGCTCTTCCGCGAGGGACGAACGGTGTACCCCTTTCCCGACGAAGACGTTCGCCGGGCCTACCTGCGCATCGACGCGCGCTTGGGCGATTTCCGGGACGTCCTTCCCGGGCTTCCTCCCGCCTCGGTGGACGTCGTGTTCTTCGACCCCATGTTTCCCGCGGGGAGCGTCCCGGGTTCGTCCACGATGGCCGCAGTCCGCCGTGTCGCCCTGGATTCTCCCCTGCGCCGCGAGGACGTGGAGGCCGCCTGCCGGGCGGCTCGACGTCTCGTCCTCGTGAAGACCTCCGTCCGCGGGACCGACTTTGCCTCGCTCGGACTCGTCCCCCTCCTCCGCCGTCAAGGAGCGTCCTTCACCTACGGCCTTCGCGAGTGCGGCCCGGGGGCGCACGGGCGCGACGGGAGCTCTCGCGGCGAGGGGGTGTACGAGTGCGGCGGGAATCCTCGCGGCGAGGGGGTGTACGAGCGTGAGGGGAGGCTTCGCGGAGAAGAAGGGGCGGCCGAAAAGGCGGACGACCTCGCGGGCGCCCCGCTGATCGCCCTCGTGGGCCCCACGGCGGTGGGGAAGACGGCTCTGAGCCTCGAGCTTGCCGAGCGCTTCCCCTTGGAAATCGTGAACGCGGACGCCATGCAGGTTTACCGCGGGATGGAGATCGGTACGGACAAGGTGGCGCCGGAAATCCGCCGGCGGATTCCCCACCACCTCCTGGACATTCGCGACCCCTGGGAATCGTTTTCCGTGGCCGAGTACCAGAAGCTCGCCCTTCAGGCGATTCGCGAAATCCTCGCCCGCGGCCGGATCCCTCTCCTCGTAGGGGGGACGGGTCTGTACGTAAACGCCGTCGTCTACTACCCGGATTACGACTTTTCGTCTCCCGGGCGCGATCCCGCCCGGCGCGAACGGTGGTACGCCCTCGCGGAGAAGGTGGGCCCCGAGCGCCTTTGGGAGCGGGCCCGCGCGCTCGTCCCGGAAGTGGCATCCGTTCATCCCCGCGACGTCCGGCGCACCGTCCGCGCCCTGGAGCGCCTCGGGATTTCTCCGGAAGGATGGGAGGCGGAGTTTAGCGCCTCCGGCGCGCCGACCGGAGGGCAACCGGTCGAGCCCGGAGGCGGGGACTCCGCTTTTGCGGGGTCGGCCCCTCGCGGAGAAGGGAGCCTCCCTCCGAAAAAGCGGCGCCAAAGCCCGTTCCGCCTCCTGTTCCTCGGAATCACGATGGAGCGAACGCGGCTCTACCGCCGGATCGAGGCGCGCGTCGACGAGCAGATCGCCCGCGGGCTTCTCGAGGAAGCCCGCTCCCTTCTCGAAGCCGGCCTCGACGCGGAGGCCACGGCTCTTCAGGCCCTCGGCTACAAGGAGCTCGTCCCCGTGTTGCGCGGCGAGACGACGCTGGAGGAAGCCGTGCGGCTCATCAAGCGACGAACGAAGCAGTACGCGAAGCGCCAGCTGAGCTGGTTTCGCGGCCTCCCCGACGTTCGCTGGTTTCCCTGGGAGGAGGAGGTTCGCGAAGAGAGCCGGAAAGAAATTTTCGCCCTCGTAGCAGGATTCTTTTGCACCGGGGCGAATTCAACATAGGAGGAAGGCGGCGTCGGCGCCTGCGGTGCGGAATCCCGCAGGGTGCCGGGAAGTCTTTCGGCGGAACGACCGCGCGAAACTCGCGAGAGGACGAGGAGGCAAGGGTTTGGTGGTCAAGGCGCAGGTGAACATCCAGGACACCTTTTTGAACCAGCTTCGGAAGGACAACATCCCCGTGACCGTTTACCTCATAAACGGCTTTCAGCTTCGGGGGTTCGTCCGCGCGTTCGACAACTTCACCGTCGTGATCGAAAGTGAGGGGAAGCCGCAACTCGTGTACAAGCACGCGATTTCCACCTTTGCCCCTGCCCGCCCCGTGAACTACCAAGGGGCGTTTGCGGAACGCGCGCGGGAGGAGCGCCCGGAAGCGGCACCCACCTCGCAGGGTGAAAGCGCGTCCCCGTAAGCGCGTCCGCGTTCCGGCGGGGGTAGGGGCGAACGCCGTACGGAGGAATGCAAAGTCTTCGAAAGGCCCTCGGCGCGCGAGAATGCACCTTCCTCAGGGCGGGTAGCCTATGGCTGTCCGCCTTTTTCACGCGCTTTTTCGCGCACGCACACGCATAAGGAGGGAGCTCGTGTGTCTGAGACCAAGGCCGAACGCCACCTCATCGCCTACTTCCGAAGTGCCGAAGACGCCGATCGCGTCAAGGAAGCGTTGTGGCAGCTCGGAATCGACGACGTGCGCGTGGAGCCCCTCTACGCCCAGCCGTACGGAGACGCCGGTCGCCCGGACCCGATGAGCGGGAGGATCCCTTCCCTTGCGGGTTCCGTCCTCGACGTGGACGTCCCGTCCCGTGACGCCGCCGTGCTCCTCGGATCCGACCCGACGGTCTCCGGGTTGGCCGACGGCGGAGGCCGCGTGGAGGGATGGAGCGTCGTACTTGCGGCCGTGGTTCCCGAAATCCACCTGGCCCACGCCGAGGAGCTCGTTCGCCGGCACGGCGGTCGCCTGTAAACGCCGGAGGGAGGGTTTCGGTCTTTTTTCTCTTGCGGGTCCCGGGAGATTCCGCTAGAATGAGGTGACCACCCAAAGGCGAAGGGTTTCCTCTTCGTCTTTGCGAGGGGGGAACTGGTGTGCGGATCGAACGGATTTCTCCGGACAAGGTGCGTTTTTTCCTCACGCCCGACGACCTCGCGGAACGCCAGCTCGACCGGGAGGACCTGTGGAAGGACCTGCCCAAGGTCCACGAGCTCTTCCACGACATGCTCGAGCAAGCGTACTACGAGGTGGGCTTCGAAGCTCGGGGGCCTGTGGCGGTAGAGATCTTTACCCTTCCGGCGCACGGAATGGTCGTCGTGATCAGCCGTACGGCAGAAGACGAAGCCGCCTACGAGGAGGACGGAGACGAGAGTCTGCAGATGGAGGTTCTCCTCGCGGAGCGGGAAGACGTCGTCGTAGCCTTTCGCGACATAGAGCACGTCATTGCGGCGGCGCACAAGCTTGCGGGGATCCTCCCGCACGGCGGCCGGCTGTACGCCTACCGCAAGCTGTACGTCCTCTATTTCCCCGAGACCTTGATTCGCGAGGTGGGGAAGTCCGCACAGGCGCTCGCCGTGCTCACGGAGTACGGAGAGGCGGTGTCCGTGAGCGAGGCGATCCTCGAGGAATACGGGAAGAAGATCATTGCGGAGGACGCCTTGGGCACGCTTCGCGCGCACTTCGCGTGATCCGGTGGCCGAATGCGGACTTCGCGCCGTGCGTTCTGTTCTACCCCGGGAGCGGCATGCCGCCCCGGGGTAGCCGTCTTTTTCCCGCCCTCGCTTCGGTACGCGCGGTGCATACGCTGGGAGGAAGGCGGCCGGGGGAGGTGGGAACGTGGAAAACGGGCGGGTATGGCGTCCTTCCCCCTCACGGGAAGCAAAAATCGCTCGCCCTTCCCCACGCGCGGGGACTCTGCGCAGACGGGATCCGCGAAGGGCCGCACCTCCCGAACCCCGATCTTTGCCCTGCCGGACGAAGGAGAGGTCGTTTCGCAGCCGACGCGAAGGGCGCTTCCTCGCCTTTTTGGGTACGCTCCTTTACCTCGCGGGTGCGTTCATCGGCTTCTACCTCGCCTGGCGCGAGATCGCGGAGGTGGACGAGGAGGAAGTCCTGCCGTAACGCCGCCCCTTTGCGCGGCATCCGCTCCGCGGAAAGTTCCGCTAGGCGAGGAGGGCGGAAAAGATGCCCACGAGGAAGATCCCGTCGAAGACGCCCGCACCGCCGATGCTCATCACCTGACCGCCTAGGGAGCGGATTCGGCTAAGGTTGAGGAGGTCTGCACCGATGAGCGTCCCGAGCGCGCCGGAGATGTAAGCGACGGCCGGCGCGTATTCGCCGCCGAGGAGGATTGCCACGAAGGCGGAGACGAGGGGAGGGAGGAGGGCGGGGACCTGGATGCCGACGCCGGGTACGGGGCGCGCCAGAAGGTGGACGACGACCGTCACGATGGCCGTTGCGAGGAGGGCGGGGAGGAGGGGTGTGCGCGTGAGGAGGTAAAGGGAAAAAACCGTGGGGACGATCGCCCCGCCGACGTTCACGGCGAGGATCGTCTCCTGAACGCGGGGCGGGCGGTAGTACACCCAAAAGGGTCCGCGGAAGTACCCGACGGGTTCCGGGGGCGCGTACGTACGCGTCCGCGAGATCGGGATATTGATGAAGCTCCCGAAGAGGGAAATGAGGAGGAGAAGCGTCGCCCCCTCCGGTGTAAGGCCAAGTTTGGCGAAGGAAAAGGTCACGAGCTGAAAGTAAAGGTTGAGAAGGAGGAAGGGCAACAAGAGGAGGAGAAAAATTGGCCAAAGAAACGGCACGAGATGCGCTCCCTTCGCCGCAAATTTGTCGGAGGAGACGGCACTGCGGTATGCTTACAGCGGGACGTGCGCGTACTTCAAGCATACCACAGCGGCGACTCTCGGGGTGGCGGACGTGCGCCGACGTCCCGCGCTCTGCGGCAAAAAATCACGGCACGAGGACGAGGACGTACGGTTCACAATTCCCCAAAAGAAGCTCGGAGAAGGGGACAAGGGGGCGATTGGCTACATGGGCGGAAAGCATTCCGGGCGGCTGCGGAGACTGGCGGTAGTTGTCTTCGCCTGGCTTCTTGCAAGCGCATTTTGGGGCGCCGGCTGCGCCCGCCAGGCGCCCGCATCGCCTTCGGCGGGAGGTGGGGAGGCATCCCCGGCCTCCCCCGCGCCGGCAGACGTCCGTCCGCCTGCGGGAGAAAACCGCCTCGCCGTGCGCGTGGGAATATTGCCGACGATCGACGCCTTCCCGCTCGTCGTCGCCGAGCGGACGGGCGCCTTTACCCGGAGGGGAATCGAGGTGACGCTCGTCCCCTTCCAGAGCGCTTCCGAGAGGGACAGCGCCTTTCTGGCGGGCCAGATCGACGGTATGGTGTCGGACCTCGTCGCCGCCTCCCTCCTCCGCGGGAGCGGCAAGGATGTACGCGTGACCGTAGCCCTCATGGAGGCTTCGCCGGAAACGCGCACCTTCGCCCTTCTCGGCTCTCCGCGCGTGGCCTGGCCGGATCCGCTCACGCCCGAGGCGCTGCGCGGCCGTCAGGTGGCGATGTCGCAAAACTCGGTGGTCGAGTACGTCGGCGACCGGTTCCTCGAACGGCTCGGCGTGGCCCCCCGGGAAGTCGTCAAGAGTTGGGTGCCCAAGATGCCCGACCGCATGACGATGCTCGCGGAAGGAAACGTCGACGCCGCCGTGCTCCCCGAACCGCTCGCCACCCTCGCGGAGAGGAGGGGTGCGCGCGTGCTCGTCGACGACCGGGGAAACAACCTCACGCACGCGGTCCTCGTCTTTTCTGGCCCCTTCCTCGCAGAGAACAGCCGCGCCATGGAAGGGTTCTTCGCCGCCCTGCGGGAAGCGGTAGATACGCTGAACGCCTCTCCCGAACGCTACCGCCGAGATTTCGTGGAGAGCGCCCGGGTCCCGCAGGAGCTCGAAGCCACCTACACCGTGCCGCGTTTCCCGCTCCCCGCACCCCCGCCGCGACAGGAAATCGAGGACGTGCTCGCCTGGCTCCGGGGGAAGGACCTTCTCTCGACCGAGGTCACGCCCGACATGCTCCTCGCACCGGGGTTTGGAAGCCGATGAGCGCGGATCTCCTCCTCGAAGTGCGCGGCCTCCGCGCCGCGTACCGCGGTCCCAGGGGAAGCGTCCTCGCCCTGGACGGCGTGGACCTCGACGTGCGCCGCGGGGAGATCGCCGTCCTCCTCGGGCCTTCGGGGTCGGGAAAGAGCACGCTCCTCCACCTCCTCGCCGGGCTCGGCGGGGAGTACACGGGGAGCATCGTCTACCGCGCTCCCGAATTCGATCCGCGGCGCGACGTAGCGCTCGTCCTCCAGAGCGACGCCCTCCTCCCTTGGAAAACCGTAGAAGACAACGTCGCTCTGGGGCTTCTCTTTCGTAGGGTACCCCGGGAGGAAATTCGCGCCCGCGTCCACGCGGTTCTGGCGGAAGTCGGGCTCCAAGGCCTCGGCCATCGCAGGCCCTACGAACTCTCCGGAGGGCAGCGGGCCCGTGTGGCCCTCGCCCGCGCCCTCGTCACCTTGCCCCGGCTCCTCCTCTTGGACGAGCCCTTTTCCTCCCTCGACGCACTCACCCGTGAGGCGATGCAGGCCTTTCTCCTCCGGATGCACGCGGAATACGGGTTTACGGCCCTTCTCGTCACCCACGACATCGAGGAGGCGGTCCGCCTCGGAAGTCGGATCTTTCTCTTCACGCCCCAGCCGGGGAGGGTGGCACACGTGTGGGAGAACCCCGTGCACGGCGGAAAAGAAGGGGCGCGCCTCGCCGCGGAGATCCGCGTTCGCCTGCGGGAGGTGATGGCGGGTTGAGCCTCCGCGCGCCGGTGCGACTGTTCGTCGCCTTCGGCGTACTCTTCGGCCTCTGGTGGGGGATCGCCATGCTCCTCCACAACCCCGTCTTTCCTCCGCCACCGGTCGCTTTTCGGGGCTTTTTGCGCCTGTGGGAGGAGGGGCTCGTCCACCACGTAGGGGCGAGCCTCAAGCGGGTAGGGGTGGCGACCGCCTGGGCCGTCCTCATGGCCCTGCCCCTGGGCCTCTTCCTCGGCACGCACCCGAGGTGGGACGAGCGGATCGCCCCCTACGTCTACCTCACGTACCCGATTCCCAAGACGGCGCTCATGCCCGTGTTTTTCCTCCTCTTGGGTCTTGGCGATCTGTCGAAAGAGGCGATCCTCTTCCTCATTCTCTTCTATCAGCTCCTCATCGTCGTCCGGGACGCGGCGCGCACCGTGGATCCCGCCTACGTTCTCTCCGTGCGCGCCCTCGGCGCGCGGCCGTGGGACCTCTACCGCCACGTGTACCTCCCCGCTGCGCTGCCCGCGCTTCTTACGGCCCTCCGCGTGAATACGGGGATCGCCCTTTCCGTGCTCTTCCTCGTCGAAACGTACGCCACGGAGGAAGGACTCGGCTATTTGATCCAGCGGGCGCAGTCGCGCTACGCCTACGGGGAGATCTTTGCCGTCGTCGCCCTTTTCGGATTTTTGGGGTTGATCTTATACGTGTTTCTCGACGTCCTCGAAGCCCTTTGGGCGCCTTGGGCGCGGCGGCGAAAGGAGGGCGAACTCGTGTGGACGGAGGAACGCTAGGCGACCGCCGCGGGGGTGACGCCGGCCGGGAAGGTCCCGTGCGCGTCGCCGCCGTGGAAGTCGGGAAGCGCGGGTACGTGGAAGTCGTCTGGGACGACGGGGTGCGTACGGAGCTACCCGAGGAGCTCGTCGTCCGCCGTTCCCTCGTCCCCGGGACGGCGCTCTCGTCCGCCGAACGGGAGGAGCTGCGGGAAGAGGCAGAAGTGGCGCGCGCCAAGGAGCGGGCGATCTCCCTCCTTGCGCGGCGCATGCGGACGGAAGCGGAGGTGCGCCGCGCGCTGCGCGCGAAAGGATTTTCCCCGGAGGTCGTGCGCGCGGTGGTTCGGGAGCTCAAGCGGCAGGGCTACCTCGACGACCGCCGCTACGCGGAGACGTACGTGGAGTTGCGCACCGCCTCGAGCCCGAGGGGGCGTTGGGCGCTTTTTGCCGAGCTGCGCAAAAAAGGCGTCGACCGCGAGATCGCCGACGCCGTCTTGCGCGACTTGGATTCGGAGGAGGAGTACCGCCTCGCCCGTTCCCTGGCCGAGCGGCGCCTGCCGCGCCTCGAGGGCGACGAGGAGGCGCGCCGCATGCGCCTCGCGCGCTTCCTCCTCGGGCGGGGGTTTTCCGCGTCCGCGGTGCTTCGGGTGTTGGAGGAGTGGTTTTCCTTCCTCCCGGAAGGCCTACCTCTCCCGGATCCGGGGGAGGTAGGCGAGGAGGAAAGTCCCCACGAGGACGAGGAGGACGAACCCCCAGCGCGCCCATGACGTGGAGAACAACGGGCCGGTCAGCGGGTCCTCGAGGACCATGTGGGCGGCGCTCCAGAGGAGGACCGCACCTCCCACGTCCACGAGGATGGGGAAGCGGTCCATGAGTCCCGCGATGAGCGTGCTCCCCCAGATCATGAGGGGAACGCTCAACGCGAGGCCGAATACGAGAAGGACCGGTTCGCTTCGCGCCACGGCGGCGATGGCGAGCACGTTGTCCAGACTCATGATCGTGTCGGCGAGGGCGATGCGCCGAACGGCCTGCGCCATCGTGCGCGCGGCGATCGCCGCGGCGGCAGTCCCGATCGCCGCCCGCTCGCTTTGGCCGCCTACCGGCGCGTTTTCTTCTGCGCCTTCCGGATGTTCCTCTCCGGTGCGCTTCCCCCGCGCCTTTTTTCGCCGCTCCGCTTCGTGGCGGAGGAAGCGGTAGGCGATCCACACGAGGAGGATCCCCCCCACGGCCCGAAGGGCGGGAAGGCGAAGGAGGAGTACCGCCAGGAAGGCAAAGAGGATCCGGAGGATCACGGCGAGGAACGTTCCGACAAAGATCACCCGCCTCCGCCCGTGTACGGGGACTTCCCGCGCGGCCAGGGCGATCACGAGGGCGTTGTCGCCAGCGAGCACGAGGTCGAGGAGGACGATGCCCAGGGCGGCGGCCCAAAACGCGGGGTCCTCGAAGCCCGCAACTCCTTCCGCCTCCGCAAAGGGGAGCATTCCGTCGACTTCCTCCTTTTGGGAGCTATGCCGGGTCTCGGAAGTTTCGTGTGGAGGAGGATTTTCCTGCGTACGCGTGGAAAAGATAACGTGAAACGCGTCGAACGAATATTACCATAGCCCCGACTCCCGTGGCAAATCCACGTCGGGGCCCCGTGCCGGGGCAGACATCCGTCCTTCGGACCCAACCCAGGAGCTCCGCAGGTGGCCGGGGCAACACCGGAGCTTCGCGTCTTGCCCCGCCGCCGAGGCTGAAGTATGGTTAGATTCGGGGCTTGTCTTGGAGGTTTTCGGCGGTTCCCGAGACTTCGGGTACGCGCAGTCGATCGAAGGGGGGCTGGGGCCATGGCACTCGATCCGGTGGGACATCCTACGTCCGTAGACCATACCCAAGGAGAGTCGGGTGTTCCCATGCGTCGCGTGAAGGTGATGATCCGCTGCAACCGATGCGGCGAAGTCTACATCCTCCGCGGGCGGAGGACAAAAGACGGCTCCTACGAAACGGGGTTCGTGCAGTGCGTCTGCGGCAACACGGACGACTTCACGATCACGCCCGTACTCGATCGCACGACGGCGCAGCTCGCGGGAGAAAATCCCGAAAAGACGCGGGAAGGGTGAGGGTCGGGGGATCCCCGCACCTTTTCTTCCCGCAACCGGTTACCGAACCCGCCGCGGAAGCCCCGGGGAATGCGTTCGGGGGCGGAGGGAAAACGAGGGCGAATTAAGAGACCGTCGGACGTTGTTCCGAGGAGGCCGCCGTACGGGCGCCGAAACGGGCCCTGCGGCGGCCGATTTCGTGCAGGCCGCTTCCGTTCGTATAGGTTGCGGGGGCGGGTGGGCGAAAAGGCTCGGCATTCCGCTCCGGTCGAACTCGTGGCAGGCGCGGCGGAAAAGCCCCCGAAAAGCCCCCGCTCCGTTTTGGACGCGTTCGGGGTTTGCGGCATAAAGCCTGCGGAAAGGCGCACGCTACGGACAGCCGTCATCCCGCAACGCCCCTGCGCGGGAATGTGAGCGTCCTCGGGAAGGGATGTGGGGACCTTGGGATCGCGCATCGCGCTCTTCGTCTTGAGCGGACTCCTCGTGGTCTCCCTCTATTGGGGGTACCGGGAGACGCAGGAAAAAAACGCCGTGCTCCTTAAGGCGGAAAATCAGTACCAGCGCGCCTTTTACGATTTGCTCTCCCACCTGGAGGGAATCGAGCGGTCGTTGGCCGTACTTCGCACTTCCCGCGACGGCGGGTACTCCACGGCCAAGCTCTTCGAGCTCAAAGAACACGCCGATGCAGCACGAGGGGACCTCTCCCGACTCCCCCTCACCCTCCTCCCCGCCTCGGAGCTCGAGGAATTTTTGGGAAACGTGTCTCGCTTTGCCTTCCTCGCCGCGACGGAGGGGGATGCGTCGGACGACGGTCGTGCGCAGCGCGTCGAGGCGCTCGCCCGGGAGGCTAAGGCGTTACGGGAAGAGCTCGAAAACCTGGGGACGAAAATCGCCGAACACAAGATCCGCTGGATGGACGTGGAGATGTCCCTCGCCCTTTCGGAGGCCGAGGGGAATCCCGTCGTGGATGGGCTGCGCAAGATCTCCGACGGGCTGAAGGGCGATCCTCCCTTCCCCGACGGGACGCTCCCCCCTCTGGACGGCGAACGCCTGCGAATGGGTCTTAGGGAAGCGGCCCGCGGAAACCCCGTGTCCGAAGCCCAGGCGCGGGAGGCTTTGGCAAAGGCCTTCGGGTTGTCCTCCTCGGACGTGCGGCACGCCGAGGTCCACCGGGTGGAGGACGACGTCGTCCTGTTCGATGTCGCGCTCGTGCCGCAGAATCCGCGCGAGGGAGAGATCTACACGGGGGAAGTTCTCGAGCGCGGCGGGGAAATCGTGTGGTTCCGGCACGTGAGGCCGTTCGGCGCTCCCCGCCTCACCTACGAACAGGGAGCGGTGAAGGCCGAACGGGACCTCTACGCCCACGGGTTGCACGGGTTCGTCCTCGCCGACGGAAGGACGGGCGACGGCTTTGCCGTATACCGCTTTGTACCCGTGCAGGGAGACGTGCTCCTCTTTCCCGACGCCGTCCGCGTGTGGGTGGCCCTCGACGACGGCTCCGTCGTCGGGCTAGATCGCTCCTCCTACCTCGCCTTTCATCGCCCGCGCGACATCCCCGCTCCCAAGCTCGCCGCCGAAGAGGCCCGCCGCGCGGCGGAAGCCCGCGGCAAGCTAGTGGATCCGCCGCGCCTCGCGGTCACCCACGACAGCGCCGGTCGGGAGGTGCTCACCTACACCTTCATCGTAGAGGCCGGCGAGACGCCGTACCGGGTCTTCCTCAACGCCTTCGACGGCACGGAAGAACACGTGGAGCTCTTAGGTCGGCCGCAAGAAGGGTGAGGGACCGCGATTTACGCCGTCGGGGAAAGGAGGAGTTCGGCGTGTGCCCGCCCGCACCGAATCGGAGAAAAGGTGAGACAGCGGCGGAAAAGTTTTTTCTCGCTTTTGCCGCCTTCGCGACGGTGTGCTATAATGGGCCCGGAAGTTCGGCACCCCGGAGAAATTCCCAGAGGCGCAGGGCAGTACGGGTCGCCTCGGTCCCGGAGGGCCGCGTGTGCTTCGGGGCCGGGCGGAGCTTAGCCGGAGGGGCACGAGGCCAAAGTCGAGGTGAAACGACGCTTGAACGCCATCGCCATAGATGGACCGGCTGGGGCTGGAAAGAGCACGGTGGCGCGTCGCCTCGCGGAGCGTCTTGGCGCCTACTACGTGGACACGGGTGCGATGTACCGGGCGCTCACCCTCAAGGCGCTGGAGCGCGGCGTACCCGTAGACGACGAGGCGTCCCTCGTCGCCCTCCTCGGGGAGACCGTGGTCGCCTTCGGAGGGCCGAACGCCGAGGGCGTTCCCACCGTGCTTTTGGATGAACGCGACGTCACGCAGGAGATCCGCTCGCCTCGCGTTTCCGGTTCCGTCTCCGCGGTCGCCCGCCACCCCGGTGTGCGCGCCGAGCTCGTGCGCCGCCAGCGTCAGCTGGCGCTGCACTACTTATCGACCGGGCGCATGGTCGTCATGGACGGGCGCGACATCGGAACGGTGGTGCTGCCGGAAGCGAGGGTGAAGGTGTTTCTCACGGCTTCTCTCGACGAACGGGCTCGCCGGCGCCACGAAGAACTCGCGCGGCGGGGGGAGCGTCCGACCTACGGGGAAACCCTGGAACGTCTCAGGGAACGCGACCGGAAGGATGCCGAACGCGAGGTTGCTCCTCTCCGCAAAGCGGAAGACGCCGTGGAGATCGACACGACGGGGAAGTCGGTGGAAGAGGTCGTGGAGGCGATTGTCCGTCTGGTCGAGGAGCGCCTACTCAATTCGGTTCAGGGCCGCAAGGAGGAGTATCGATGAGCTTCGGGCAGGAAGGTTTCGGCGGAAACCTCCACGTGGGCGAAGTGGTGGAAGGCGTGGTGACCCGTGTCGAGGCGAAGCACGCGACGGTGGACTTGGGCGACGGGCGGGAGGCGATCCTTCCCATCCGCGAGGTGAGCGCGCTCCACATCGAGAGCGTCTCGGATGTCCTTCGCGTGGGCGACCGCGTGCGCGTCGAGGTGGTGAAGGTCGATCCCGTCAAGCAGGAAATCGTGGTCTCCAAGCGAGCGGTGGACGCGCGGGAAGCGTGGCAGAGGTTGGCAGACCTCTTCGACCGCGACGAGACGTTCGAGGTGACGATCTTCGATGCGGTGAAGGGAGGGCTTGTGGCGGACGTCGGTCTCCGGGGCTTCATTCCCGCCTCCCAGGTGGGCGAACGGTACGTGGAGGACTTGAGCATCTACAAGGGGAAGCGCCTCCCCGTCAAGGTGCTCGAGCTCGATCCGGAGCAAAACCGCGTGATCCTCTCGCACCGCATCGTCGTGGAGGAAGAAAAGGAGCGCAGGCGGGAGGAAGCGCTCGCGCGCCTGGTAGAAGGGGAGATCCTCGAAGGAACGGTCGTGCGCATCGTGGACTTCGGGGCCTTCGTCGATCTGGGCGGCGTCGACGGACTCGTCCACGTGTCGGAGCTCTCCTGGGATCCCGTAGACGACCCGCGGCAGGTGGTGAAGGAGGGCGACCGCGTGCGCGTGAAGGTGCTCAAGGTGGACCGCGATGCCGGTCGCATCAGCCTGAGCCTGCGCGAGACCCAGCCCGGACCCTGGGACACGATTGCGGAACGTTTCCACGAGGGAGAAGTCGTAGAAGGCGTCGTGAAGCGCCTTGCACCCTTCGGGGCGTTCGTCGAGATCGTCCCCGGAGTCGAGGGTCTCGTCCACGTTTCCCAGGTGGCGCGTCGGCGCGTGTCCACGCCGCACGAAGTGCTGCACGAGGGAGACCGCGTGCGGGTTAAGATCCTCTCCATCTCCCCCGAAGAGCGGCGGATCAGCCTGAGCATCCGCGAGGCGGAGGGCGAACCCGTCTCCGGAGGCGGCCGCCGCGGCCGGGGCGAGCGGGAGGCCAACGCCGCGCAGGACAAGGACGAGAGCCTGGAGGTATCCATCCGCGACCTCATCCAGGAGGACCTGCGCGATAAGCTCTTTTGACATGCGAAGGCTCGGCGGGTACGACGCGTGCGCATCGGGGAAATGCCGGCCCGTCCTTAGATCGACGCGGCGGGCAGCCCCGTGCGCGCCACGCGTGCGGCACGGCGTCGGGTACGGCGGCGGAAAAAGGTCGGGGGCGCCCCCGACTTTTTCTTTCGCAGCTCCCGGTGGTCCCCCGAGGGAGGTTCCGCGGGGGCGGCGGGATGTGAGGCGGGAGGTGATCGCGTGGGCGGTACCGTTGCCATCGTAGGGAGGCCGAACGTCGGGAAGTCCACCCTCTTCAACCGCCTGATCGGCGAGCGCCGGGCGATCGTCGAGGACGTTCCCGGGGTGACGCGGGATCGCCTCTACGGAGAGGCGGAGTGGTTTGCGCGTCGGTTTTGGGTGGTAGACACGGGAGGGCTCGACCTCGAGGCGCGGGAGGAAATTCCCGCGGCGATCCGCCGCCAGGTGCTCGCCGCCCTCGACGAGGCCGACCTCGTCCTCTTCGTGGTCTCCGCCCAAGAGGGGATCACGCCGGCCGACGAATCGATCGCCCAGCTCTTGCGGAAATCCGGAAAGCCCGCCCTCCTCGTGGTGAACAAGGTGGACGCGCCGGCGCACGAGCTCCTCGTTCCCGAATTTTATCGCCTCGGCCTCTCCGACCCCATCGCCGTCTCCGCCGCGCACGGAAAGGGAATCGCCGCGCTCGTGGAGGCCGTCCTCTCCCGCTTGCCGCAGGAGGAAGGGGGAGAGGGGGTCGGCGACGACGCGATTCGCGTGGCGATCGTCGGGCGTCCGAACGTCGGGAAGTCCTCCCTCGTGAACGCGATTCTCGGCGAGGAGCGCGTAGTCGTGACGGACGTCCCGGGTACGACGCGGGACGCCGTGGACGTCCCCTTCCGGACGCCCGAGGCCGAGTTTGTACTCGTAGACACGGCGGGACTCCGACGCCCGGGACGCGTCGGGCAGGGAACGGAGTACTACAGCACCTTGCGGACGCTTCGCGCCCTCGAACGCGCCCACGTCGCCGTCCTCGTCCTCGACGCTACGGAGGGAATCGTCGAACAGGACCGCCGCATCGCCGGCTACGCCTGGGAACGGAGACGGGCGGTAGTCGTCGCCTTCAACAAGTGGGACGCCGTGGAGCGCGATCCTCAGCTCTCCGTGCGCTACGAAAAGGAGGTCCGCCGCGACCTGTACTTCCTCGCCAATCCCCCGGTCCTCTACATCTCGGCCCTCACGGGTCGCAAGGTTTCCCGCCTCCTCGAAGAGGTGCGCGCCGCGGCGGAACGCTTCCGCTTCTGGATCGATCCGGAAGAGCTCGATGCGCTTTTCCGCGACGCCGTGCTCCTCACGCCCCCGCCATCCGTGGGGGGGAAGAGGCCCCGTCTGTACCGGATGCGCCAGGTCCTCACGGGGCCGCCGAAGTTCGTCGTGGAGGTCGACGACCCTTCTCTGGTAACTTCCGGTTACCTCGGCTATCTGGAAAACCGCCTGCGCGAAGTTCACCCCCTGCCGGGTGTCCCGATTCGCATCGAAGCCGAACGCTACGCCGCGCGGCGCCGTACCCCGTCGGGATCTGCCTGAGCCGAGAGGTGACCGAAGCGAATTTCGGTTAGAAAAACCCCGGGCCGTCGGCCGCCGGTCCGGAAAACGTCGTGGAGAGAGAGCCGTGAAGGAGACAATCGCCGTTCTCGGGGCGGGAAGCTTCGGGATCGCCCTCTCCCGCCTCCTCGCCGAAAAGGGGTTTTCCGTACGCCTCTGGGGGCGCAACCCGGAGGAGATGGACCACCTCGCCCGCGAGCGAAGGCACCGCCGTTACCTCCCGGACGTCACCCTGCCCCCTGCGGTCGCCGTCACTTCCGAGCTTTCCGTTGCCCTGGCCCGGGCGGACGTCGTGCTCTTCGCCGTCCCTTCCCAAGCGCTTCGCGGCGTGCTCACCGCCGCCCGCGAGTTCCTCCCCGAGGCGGCGCTCCTCGTCAACGTCGCCAAGGGGTTGGAGGTCGGTTCGAACCTTCGCCTCTCCCAGGTCTTCGAAGAAGTGCTTCCGGGCGCCGGGAAGCGTCTCGCCGTCCTCTCGGGACCTTCCCACGCGGAGGAGGTAGCGGTGGGCAAGCCCACATCGGTGGTGGCCGCCGCCTACGCGGAGGACGTGGCGCGCCGCGCCCAAGAGCTCTTCCTCACGCCCACGTTTCGCGTCTACACGAGCGCGGACGTCGTCGGCGTGGAGCTCGGCGGCGCGTTAAAGAACATCGTCGCCATCGCCGCCGGGCTGTCCGACGGGCTCGGCTATGGGCACAACGCCCGCGCCGCCCTGGTGACACGGGGACTCGTGGAGATGACGCGCCTCGGGCAGAGGTTGGGCGCCCACCCCATGACCTTTACCGGCCTCTCCGGCCTCGGCGACCTCATCGTCACGACCTCGAGTCCCTTGAGCCGCAACTGGCGCGCCGGTTACCTCCTCGGGCAGGGTCTTTCCTTGGAAGAGGTCCAGCGCACGATCGGTCAAGCCATCGAGGGAATCGCCACGGCGCGCGCCGCCCGCGAACTCGCCGCCCAACTCGGGGTTTCCATGCCCATTACGGAAGCTCTCTACGCGGTGCTTTTTGACGGTTTGGACCCCCGCACGGCGGCAGACCGACTCATGGGAAGAGAGCCGAAGCCCGAAGTCGAAGTCCTGCCCTTTTGAGCGTCGAAGCGTCTGCCGGCGACGGAGGCGGACGAGGAAGACGAGCACCATCCTTTCGTCCGGGGGAAAGGCGATGCCTCCGGCGGCGGAGGCCGCGGCGCCGTCACGCCCGCGGGAGTGGCGCATACTCTGCCGGTAGAAGATCCGGCTGCGGGCAAGGCCGCGGCAGGGAGGTATCGCCGTGAACCTCACCGACCTCCTTCAGGTCCTCAGCCGCCTCGGGCAGACCAAGGTCGATGCCGACCAACTCAAGGCGCTCGCCGCCGACCTCAAGGCGGGCGACGAGACGAACGAAGAAAAGCTGCGGAACCTCGTCCGTACCCTCACGGCGGCCCTCGGGCGGCCCCTCCCTCCGGAAAAGGAAGAGGAGATCGTCGCCTACCTGCGCGAGCACCCCTTCCGCGGCATGGAGTCCATCCAGCGCTTGCTCCGGGAGAAGGCCGTCCCCCCCGCCTCGGACGGATCGGACCCTCGGGCGTAGTTTCCGAGCCGCCGCGCGACGTGCGTGGATGCCGTCCTTGGGTGAGCCGTAAGAAAACACTCGGAAAAAACACGCATGCGCCCGCCGCTCGTGCGGCGGGCGGTTTCACTTTCCACCCGGTTTTTTCGGGTCCATGAGGTCGAGAAGGGCCTGGAGGTGCGGAGACTCGAGGACGGCCTGAATTTTCTTCGCGTCCACGCGTTCGAGCATGGCCGCAAGGCGCTTGAGGCGTTCCACGGGAGGTACGTCGCTTGCCAGGAGCGCCTCGCCGGCGCGCCGAAGGAGGTCCGACCGCCGGACCTGGTCGAGAACTTCTAGGGCGACGAGGAGGCCGGCGGTGAGCTTTTCGATTTCCTGCACGGACTGCGCGAGGCTGCGGATGCTTTCGTGTAGGGGTTTGAGCTCGTGCACCCACGATCCGCCGACATCGCGTTCCGCGACCCCGGCTTCTTCGTCCTTCGGTTCCCCGCGGTCGTTTTCCTTTTTCCTTCCGGTGTTCGGTGGTTTGTTCACGGGAAGCGGCCTTTTCTCCTTTCCTCGGAGAAAGGCCTTTCACCTCCGCACGGCGACGATTCGTTTCTTCTCACTTATATGGCCGAATCCCTGCGCTCGCCCGGGCGCCGCCGGCTCGCCTCCGCCCGGGAGGGCGGGGTTTTTTCGCGCGATACCCGTGCCTCTCGTCCGTTTTCCTCTCGTTGGGGAGGGCAGAAAGGACTTCCGACCCGGCCGTGCGGAGGTGCGGGGCGCACGGAGCTTGGGGACGGAGCACGGAGGACCCTCGGTATAGAGCGGGACGTGCGGCGTATACATGTAGCGTTCCGCGTGGGCACGTACCGCTCTTTGCCGATGTGCCGGAAAGAACCCGGATGCTCCGGTGGGAGTCGAGGTCAAGGGGGGGAAGGCCGTGGAGCAGGGGATGAAGCGGGAAGAGGTCTTTCGCGACATCGCCGAGCGGACCGGCGGCGAGGTGTACGTCGGAGTCGTAGGTCCCGTGCGCACGGGAAAGTCTACGTTTATCAAGCGCTTCCTCGAGCTCCTCGTCGTTCCTTACATCGAAGACGAGGAAGAGCGTCGGCGAACGATCGACGAGCTCCCCCAGAGCGCCCAGGGGCGAACGGTGATGACCACCGAACCGAAATTCATCCCCAAGCAGGCCGTACGCGTAGAGGTGGGGGAAGGACTCTCGGTCTACGTGCGGCTCGTGGATTCCGTCGGCTACGCGATCCCCGGGGCTCGCGGATACGAGGACGACACCGGGCCGCGCATGGTGCACACGCCGTGGTTTGAGGAGCCGATTCCGTTTCACGAGGCGGCGGAGATCGGCACGCGCAAGGTCATCCAGGACCACTCCACCCTAGGAATCGTCGTGACGACGGACGGTTCCATCGGGGAAATCCCGCGCGCGAACTACGAAGAAGCGGAGCGGACGGTCGTCGAAGAGCTCAAGGCCGTCGGAAAACCCTTCGTCGTCGCGCTGAACAGCGTCCATCCGACGGATCCCGAGACCGAAGGGCTTCGCGCGCGTCTGGAGGAGATGTACGACGTCCCCGTCCTCGCCCTCTCCGCGGCGACGATGGACGAGGAGACTGCCCTCACCGTCCTGCGCGAAGCGCTCTACGAATTTTCCCTCTACGAGCTCAAGGTCCACCTCCCCGACTGGGTCCTCGTCCTCGACGAAGGGCACTGGCTGCGCAAGAAGTACGAGGAGGCCGTGGAGGAAACCGTCAGGGAAGTCACCCGCGTGCGCGACGTGCAGCGGGTCTTGGGAAAGTTCGAAGACCACGAGTTCATCTCCGGCGCCGAGATCTCCGCGCTCGACCTCGGCCGGGGCGTCGCCGAAATCGAGTTGGACGCCCCAGACGAACTTTACGAGCAGATCGTGAGCGAGGTTTTGGGGGCGGAGGTGCGCGGGCGCGACCACTTCCTCGAGCTCCTCATCCAGTTTGCGCGCGCCAAGCGGGAATACGACCACTTTGCGGAAGCGATCGAGATGGTTCGAGCGACGGGCTACGGGATCGCCACGCCGCGTTCGGAGGACCTGGAGCTCGAAAAGCCGCAAGTCTACCGGCAAGGGTCGCGCTTCGGCGTCCTCCTCCGCGCCAGGGCGCCGTCCATCCACCTCATCCGCGTGGACGTAGCTTCCGAGTTTTCCCCGCTCATCGGAAGCGAGCGCCAGAGCGAAGAGCTTGCCGAAAGCCTCATGCGCGACTTTGAGGCGAATCCCGAGGCCCTCTGGAAGACGGAGATCTTTGGACGTTCTCTCTACCAGGTCGTGCAGGACGGCATTCGGGCGAAGCTCCACCTCATGCCCGACGAGGCGCGCTACAAACTCCGGGAAACGCTCGAAAAGATCGTGAACGAAGGCTCCGGCGGCCTCATCGCCATCCTTTTGTGATGCCACCCGGCGTTAGCCACCAAAACTAAACGCGCGGGCGTCCGCCATCCGGCGGGCGTGGCTTTGCCGGTGCCGCCGGACCTCGGTTCCCAGGCGGCATCTTCGCGCGGCGGCGGGCGCGGCCGTCGCCGTCGAAAAGGACGAAGTGACAATTCCGGTACCCCCAGCAGTAACACCTTCCGTTCCTGGCGCGTTCCCTTTTTCCCCTCGGCGTGATAGGATGTCCGTGGGCGATCGCCCGCGTGCCGGGATGCGGACGTCCGTCGAGGGAAAGCTCACCAGCACCGGCTGGCATCGCGGCTACGGTCCACGCTGAAGGGGGTACCTCAGGTTGGCCATCGACCACGAGAAGGTGAAGCACGCCGTTCGCCTCATTTTCGAGGCGATCGGCGAAGATCCGGAACGCGAGGGCTTGGCGGATACGCCGCGGCGCATTGCCGAGATGTTCGAGGAAATTTTTTCCGGCGTGGGGAAGGATCCGCGCGGGGAACTCAACACCTTTTTCACGGAGCGGCACGAAGAACTCGTCGCCCTCCGCGACATCCCGTTTTACTCCATGTGCGAACACCACCTCCTCCCGTTTTTCGGGAGGGGGCACATCGGGTACCTCCCGGCTGACGGCCGCGTCGTCGGCGTGAGCAAACTGGCCCGCGTCCTCGAGGTGGTCGCCCGACGCCCGCAGATTCAGGAGCGCATGGGGGAGGAGATCGCCGACGCGATCGTCGACGTCCTCGCGCCACGGGGCGTGATCGTCGTCCTCGAGGCGGAACACCTGTGCATGATCATGCGCGGGGTGAAAAAGCCCGGCTCCCAGATGGTGACGATCACGGCGCGCGGCGTATTTCGCGAGGATCCGGCTCTCCGCGAAGAGGCGCTCCGACTACTTTTGGGCAACCACCGGAGGTGAAGCCTGCGTGTCCGAGGGGGCGTACAACGACTACGTCGTCATTCGGGCTCTGGAAAACGGCGTCACGGTCATCGGGCTCACGCGCGGGGAGACGACGCGCTTTCACCACATCGAAAAGCTCGACGCCGGCGAGGTCATGGTGGCCCAGTTCACGGAACACACGGCGGCGATCAAGATCCGCGGCCACGCCGAGGTGTACACGCGCTTCGGTACCGTGGAATCCGGAAGGTTGGGAACTGCGAAGGACGCTTGAGGAGGTTCCCGGACGGTGCGAGGAGAGGCGGGTGAGGAGGATGTCCGGGCGCGCAGGGCACGCGCGGCGCGATGGCCTTGCTGCCCCTCCGCAGGGAAGGGTCTGGGCGATCGGCGGACGCCTCGCGCTCGCGGCGTCCGCTGTGCTCTTCTCGGGCTGGCTTGCGTTGCTCGCCTTGTTGCCCCAGCCCTCCCGAGAAGGACCGTGGGACGTGCTTTTCGGCGTGACGAAGTCCGCCTCCGCCCCCGAGGAAGCACGGGAGGAGCGCATCGTCCGCCTCTTCACCTCGCTCCCCCTTTCGGGACGCGTGCGGCACGTGCACGAGGAGGGTACGGCCCTCTTCGTCGACGTCGGCTCGCCGCCGGACCCGCGCACTGCCCTGGGGGACGCCCTCGCCCTCTACGGAGCCGTGTTCGCGGAGCTTCCCGTGCAGACCCTCTACCTCCGCGTCTTCGTCGGGGACACCGAGGAACTCTACCTCGCCCTGCGCGCCCGTCGTCCCGCCTTCCTTCCCGAGGACCGGCGCGCCCGCGACTCCTTCACGCCTGCGGACCTCAAATCCCTCTTCGGCCCCGACGTCGAGATCACGTTTGGACCGCGTTGGCCGGGTTCGGGCGGCTGAAGGAGGAGGGCCGTCGGGGATGAAGGCTTTCGATCCCGCGATCCCGGCCGTCGCCCTTCCTTGTGGTATAATCCCTACAGAACCTGCCGGCGAAAGCCCCGGAATTCATTCCGGGGAGGAGGTCAAGATACCACCAACCGCCGCTCCAGCTGCCGACGGGCAGGGGTGCGGCACAGGGTTGTCCGACAGGAGCGGGAAGCGGGGTCGACGCGGTTGACGTGGCGGAGGAGTTTGGAGGTGTTCGAACGGCGGCTGGTGCGCGCCGCCCGGGATCTTCCCTTCTTGGCCGACAGGTTGCCCGAACTCTCGCCGGAGCGCGTGTTTCTCGCCGAGAGGATCTTCGCCCTCCTCGACCTGGACGCGCGGGCGCGGGAGAGCGGACAGGTGGCCGTGCACCTCATCGTCTCGGCGCTGGCGCGCCACGCGCGCGTGTGGGACGGCGAGCCGCGGGGGGAGTTGGGGTTGCCGGTCGGCCTCCGCGTACTCGAGGGAGACGCGCTGTCCAGCCTCTTTTTCCTCTACCTCCTCGAAGAGGGGAAAGGGGAATGGCTCGTCCCGTTTGCCGCGGCGATCGCCGCGTACAACCGGGAAATCGTCCGCCTGCTCGAATGGCGGCGCAAGCCGGAGTTTTCTTCGGAACTCGAGCTCGAATTTCGCTCGCGGGCAGAGGCCTCCCTCTACTTGGCCCTGTCCCCCGAGGAACCGCGGCTTCGCCGCCTCGTGGAGCTCTACCTGCAGGTGGAGCACGCGCGCATGCGCGAAGGGCGGGACGGCGACCTCTACCGCGAGGCGCTCGCCCTCCTTCGCCGCGTGGCCTACGAGGTGGAGCGCGACGCGGCGGGAAGCGAGATGGCCGCATTTGCCGCGGCGCTTCCTCGTGCTTTCGACGAACGCCTCCTCGCGGCAGAGAAGGAGTAGATCGATGGGGGCCCCGACGTTCCGCACGCCCGAAGAAAAAAAGGCCTACGTCCGGCGGGTGTTTGGCTCTATCGCCCCTTGGTACGACTTTTTCAACACCCTCCTTTCGTTCGGGACGCACAAGCTCTGGCGCCGCCGGTTTTTGCGCGAGCTTCGTCTTGCTCCGGGAATGCGGGTACTCGACCTCGCGACGGGAACGGGGGACCTCGCCCTCGCCGTAGCCCGAAAGCTCGGCCCCGGGGGGGAAGTCGTGGGCGTGGATTTGTCCCCGGAGATGCTCTCCGTCGCGCGGGAGAAGGTCGCCCGCCTGCGCGAATCCGGTCGGACACCTGCGGCGCGCGTCGAGTTTCGCGAGGGAGAGGCGGAAAGGCTCCCCTTTCCCGACGCCGCGTTCGACGGTGCGACGATCGGATTTGCCCTGAGGAACGTGACGGACGTGCCGCACGTCTTGCGCGAGATGCGGCGCGTCGTCCGCCCGGGCGGTTTCGTCGCTTCCCTCGAGCTCTCGCATCCGTACCTCTGGGGGTTCCGCCAGGTGTACGGCGTGTACTTCGAACGCGTTCTTCCGTGGATCGCCGACCGCGTCGCCGGGCGCTACGAGGAGTACGCCTGGCTCCCGGAATCCCTCAAGCGCTTCATCGATGCCGAGACGCTCAGGCGTCTCTTCGAAGAGGCGGGGCTCGAGCGCGTGCGGGTGATCCCGCTCACCTTCGGCGTTGCGGCGATTCACATCGGCTATCGGCCCGAGGAGCCGCGGGAGGCCTCGGAGGCGTGAGGCGCGGGTTCCGGGGCTCGGGGGTCGTGGACGACGGGGCGGCGCCTGTGATCTGCAGGTCGGGGTGCGGCCTCGTACTCGGGGAGGTACGTGCGGAAGGAGAGACTTGTCGTGGCGGGAGACGCGCGCGAACTCGAGGAGCATGTCCCGCGCTCGGCGTGGGAGCGCTTTCTCATCTTTCTCGAGATGATCAAGTTCGAGCACACGGTCTTTGCCCTTCCCTTCGCGTACATCGGCCTCGTCCTCGGGAGCTTCTACGTCCGGGGAACGTGGCCCACGCTCTGGATGTGGACGTGGACGACCGTGGCCATGGTCGCGGCGCGCACGCTGGCGATGACGCTCAACCGGATCATCGACCGCGACATCGACGCCGCCAACCCGCGGACGCGCGGGCGTGCGCTCCCCCGCGGCCTCATCGGCGTCCGGGAGGCGTGGGCGTACGCGGTCGTCTCCCTTGTCGTCTTCGTCTTGGCATCGGCCATGCTCAACACCACCGCCCTCCTCCTCCTTCCGCTCGCGGCGGGGATCCTCTTTTTCTATTCGTTCACGAAGCGCTTCACTGCCTGGAGCCATCTCGTCCTCGGGGCAGCGGACGCTCTCGCTCCCCTGGGCGGATGGGTGGCGGCCACGGCGGCGCTCCACGGTCCTTCCGTGTGGCTCTTTCTCGCCGTGACCTTTTGGGTGGCGGGTTTCGACGTCCTCTACGCCCTGCAGGACGAGGAGTTCGACCGCGTTCACGGCCTTCACTCCCTCCCCGCGCGCTACGGGGCGGAGAGGGCGATCCGCATCGCCCGGGCGTTTCACGTCCTCACCGTCCTCTTCCTCCTCGCCCTCGTGGGAACCGCCGGGCTCGGCGTCTGGTACCTCGCCGGGGTGGGTGCCGCCGCGGCGATCCTCCTCTACGAGCACTCCCTCGTCCGCCCCGGGGACCTGAGCCGCTTGGACGCCGCCTTCTTCACGATGAACGGCGTGATGAGCGTCGTCCTCTTCGCCTTCGTCCTCTTGAACTACCTTTTTATGAAGGCATAAGGCTCCTTCGTCTGAATGAATTCCTCCTCGGGTACCGCGGGATGGGCTGCGCGGGCGGAGAACCCCCCTAGGTTTGAGCGCGCGCTCTTCGCCATCGTCCTTGTAGGGCGGGCGGGGAAGCTCCTCAGGACCAGGCGCGAGCCGGACCGGACGGCGTCGTTCTCTTGGCGCGGGCGGGGAGATTCCTTTCGAGACAAGGGGTGGGAGGTGGAGAGATGTCCGTTCCGGAATGGGAAGCGCCGCGCCGCCTCGTCGTAGGCGTGACGGGGGCGAGCGGCGCCGTCTACGCCCGACGCCTCGTTGGCGTGCTTCGGGCGTCGGGAGTGGAAGTTCACCTCGTCGTCACCGACGCCGCGCGCCGCGTCTTCCGGGAGGAGCTCGGATGGGACGGGCTGGACCTCACGGATTGGGTCGAGCGTACGTGGGTGTGGCCGACGGGTGAGGGCGGGGTACCCGTGGCGGCGGACGGAAAAAGGCTCGGCGGAGGGCGTCCGGTAGAGGGGGGCGATGCGTCCCCCGCGGCCGTCGTCCTCTACGACAACGAGGACGTGGGGGCACCCGTGGCGAGCGGCTCCTTTCGCACGTGGGGGATGGTCGTCGTTCCCTGCTCCATGGGGACCCTCGGGCGCCTCGCCGCCGGTTCCGGAGAAAAGCTCCTCGAGCGCGCCGCCGACGTGGCTCTTAAGGAAGGGCGACCTCTGGTCCTCGTGCCGCGCGAGACGCCGC
This sequence comes from Brockia lithotrophica, assembly GCA_003050565.1. NCBI lineage: Bacteria > Bacillati > Bacillota > Bacilli > Thermicanales > Thermicanaceae > Brockia > Brockia lithotrophica. The sequence continues at coordinate 97,424 of PEBW01000002.1, read as the reverse complement.
TCACCCCGATCCACCTGGAGAATATGCTGCGCCTCGCCCGCTCCGGTGCGGCGATCCTCCCCGCCATGCCTGCCTTCTACCACCGTCCGCGCACCGTCGACGACCTCGTGAACTTCGTCGTCGGGAAGATCCTCGACCGCCTGTACCTTCCCGCCCCGGACATCTACGCCCGCTGGGGACGTAACGAAGGAGAGTAGACATGCTCCGCGTGGGACGGATCGACTACGCGAACACGCTCCCCATGTACTTCCACGTCGACACCCGCGCCCTCGCCGGGGTGGCGGAATTCGTCTCCACGTACCCCGCCGAGCTCAACCGCAAGATGGCCGCCGGCGAGGTGGACATGGGTCCCATATCTTCGTTTGCCTACGGGCAGCATTCTCGAGAATACCTCCTCTTGCCCCACCTGTCCGTCAGCGCGCGCGGCAAGGTGCGGTCCATCCTCCTCTTCCTCCGCCGCCCTCTCGCCGAAGTCCGCCGCGGGGGGCGCGTGCGCCTCGCGCTCACGAACCGTTCGGCGACGAGCGCGCACCTCGTCCAGATCCTCTTCCGGGGGTTTTACGGCCTGGAAGTGGAGGGCCATTCCCACGAGCCCGAACTTCGGGCGATGCTCTCCGAGCACGACGGGGCGCTCCTCATCGGCGACGAGGCGATTCGCGAGGCATTTCGGGCGCGGGGGCTTTTCGTGTATGATGTAGGAGAACTCTGGTTTGCGGAGACCGGTCTTCCCATGACGTACGCCGTCTTCGCCGTACGCGAAGACACGTGGAAGAGCCGTACGGCTTCCGTCGAGGCCGTGTATCGGGAACTCCTCCAAAGCCGCCGGCTTTCGGAGCGGGACTTCCGTCCTCTCGTGGAGGCCGTGCAGGGCGAGGTCGGAGGCGACGCAGAGTTTTGGCACGCTTACTTTTCCGGTCTGTCTTTCGATCTCGGGCCGGAAGAAGAAGCCGGCCTCGCGCTCTACTTTTCCTGGGCGCGGCGCCTCGGTTTCCTGGAAGAGGACGTCCTACTCCGCTACGCGAGCCTCGCGTCCGCGTAATTCTCCGAGAAGGGAAGGACGGGGGACGGAGTTTCGTTCGTGGGCGGTGCGGGTGTGGGTCGTGGATGCAAGAGAAAGGTGACGTGTCGGTGAGGACGGTATCGTTTCCCGAGCTCTACGCGATGTTTGCCGAAACCCTCAACCTCATCGAGGACCGCCTCGAGTCCCTTCTGGAGGGCGACCACCCGCTCTTCTTCGAAGGGACGGTGCACCTCCTTCGGGCGGGGGGAAAGCGTCTGCGCCCCCTCCTGGCTCTGATCGCCGCCCGCGTGGGCGAATCTTCCGCTCGGGAGCGGGGCGGCGGCGTGCACGCCGGGGAGACGCCGGAGGAGCGCGAGCGGCGCCTCGTCCACCTGGGCGTTTCGTTGGAACTCGTCCACATGGCGAGCCTCGTCCACGACGACGTCGTCGACGCCGCCGACCTTCGGCGCGGACGCGCCACGGTGCGGGCGCGCTGGGGAGAAGGGGCGGCGGTCCTCCTGGGGGACATGCTTTTTGCGAAGGCGCTCGAGGAGATCTCGAGCATCGGCGACCGCCTTGCGGCGGAAATCCTGGCGCGGGCGGTGTACGAGATGTCCGTGGGAGAGATCGTACAGCTCGGCGATCTCTATCGCCCGGTGACGTGCCGCGAGTACCTGCGCCGAATTCGGCGGAAGACGGCGCTCCTCATCGCCGCGAGTGCCCGCCTCGGCGCGCGCATCGGGGGTGCCCCGCCGGACGTGGAGCGGCGCGTCGGCCTCTTCGGCCACTACGCGGGGATGGCCTTCCAGCTGACGGACGACCTCCTCGACTTCGTAGGCACCGAAGAAGAGCTCGGGAAACCCCGGGGACACGACCTCGCCCAGGGCCACGTCACCCTGCCGACCCTACTCGCCCTGCGCGATCCCATGCTCGGGCCGGAGGTACGGGCGGCGCTCCGCGCCCGAAGGACGGCGGAACTTTTACCGGAACTCGTCGCCCGCATGCACGAACGCGGGATCTTCGAGGAAAGCCGCGCGTTCGTCGCCCGCTACGTGACCAAAGGCGAAGAGGCCCTCGCCCCCCTCCGCGATCTCGAAGGGGTGTCGTACCTCGAAGGCGTGTTGCACTTTATCGCCCGTCGGAAATACTGAGGGAGGATGTCCTCACCCACACGTGCAGAGGAGGGAGTTCGTCTCGTGGTCGAGCGCACGTTTGTCATGGTGAAGCCGGACGGCGTGGAACGCGGTCTCGTGGGCGAAATTCTCACTCGCTTCGAGCGGCGGGGCCTTCGCCTCGTCGCCGGGAAGTTCCTCCGCGTCCCGCGGGATCTCGCGGAGCGCCACTACGCGGAACACCGGGAAAAACCGTTCTACGAAGACCTCGTGGCCTTCATCACCTCCGGTCCCGTCTTCGCCTTCGTCCTCGAGGGTGAGGACGCGATTCGCGTCGTGCGGGAGATGATGGGACGCACGAACCCGCGCGATGCCGCCCCCGGGACGATCCGCGGCGATTACGCCTTGTCCATCGAAAAGAACCTGGTCCACGGCTCCGATTCGCGGGAGAGCGCGGAACGGGAGATCGCCCTCTGGTTTCGTCCCGAAGAGATCGTGGACTACCGGCGCGCCGTAGACGCGTGGATTTGAAGATGGAGGAGCGCTTCGACGACGCCTCCTACCGCGTCTTCGTGGAGGGTGTCCGCCGCCGCTACGGGATCGACCTCGGGCAGTACAAGGAGGCGCAAATGCGCCGGCGGATCACGAGCCTCATCCGCCGGCGCGGCTTTTCCGGGTACGCGGAGTACTTCGCCGCCGTGGAGCGCGACGAAGAGCTGCGCAGGGAATTTCTCGACCGGATCACGATCAACGTCTCCGAGTTCTTCCGCAACCCCGAGCGCTGGGAGGACCTCGACCGCCACGTCCTCGCGGAGATCCTCGCGAAGACCACGGTGCGCCTCTGGAGCGCGGCGTGCGCCGGCGGCGAAGAACCGTACACCCTGGCGATGCTCGTGCACGCCCGCCGGCGGAGCTTCGTCGGGGTCACCCTATTGGCAACGGACATCGACGAGGAAGCCCTCGCCCGCGCGCGGCGCGGCCGCTACCCGGAATCTGCCGTGCGCCTCGTCCCTCCGGACTTGGCCGCCCGCTACCTCGTCCGCGACGGCGACGAGTACGAGGTGGTTCCGGAGCTCAAGCGGGCGGTCCACTTCCGACGCCACGACCTCTTGCGCGACCCGTACGAGCGGGGCTTCGACCTCATCGTGAACCGAAACGTCGCCATCTACTTCACGGACGCGGGAAAAGACCACCTCTACCGGGAACTTTCCCGCTCTCTGCGTCCCGGCGGATACCTCTTCGTGGGGAGCACGGAGCAGATCTTTTCCTCCGAACGCTACGGACTCAGGCAGGTGTACCCGTTCATCTACCACAAGGTCGGAGATCCGGCGTAGCGCATCCCCCCGATCGCGCTCGCGGACTTCGGCGGGTGGATCCGCCCGGACATCTGCCCTGCGGAAGGTTGGGGGGATTCGCAGAAGTCCGCCTTTTCCGCCCTTTCCGCAAAGAGGGTGCGTCGGCCCGGTTGAAAAACGGGGCGGTTTGCAAGGTGACGGAGGCGGTTTGCCGCGAGAAAGGAAGTGTGAGAACGGTGCGCTACCTCACGGCAGGGGAATCCCACGGGCCTGCGCTCGTGGGTATCGTAGAAGGGTTTCCGGCGGGACTCGCGGTCACGGCGGGGGACATCGACCGCGAGTTGGCGCGGCGACAAGGGGGGTACGGCCGCGGGGGGCGGCAGACCATCGAACGGGACCGCGTGCGGATCCTCGCAGGCGTCCGCCACGGGCGGACCACGGGGGCGCCCATCGCGCTCTACCTGGAAAACCGCGACCACGAAAACTGGCGCGAGGTCCTCTCCCCCGAACCGCCATCCCTCCCCGCCGACCTCGCTCCGGAAGAGCGGGACCGCCGCCTCCGGCGCGTGTGGGCTCCCCGCCCCGGCCACGCCGACCTCGCCGGGGCCCTCAAGTACGGCCACACGGACGTCCGCGACGTGCTCGAGCGCGCGAGCGCCCGCGAGACGGCCATGCGCGTGGCCATCGGTGCCCTCGCACGCCGCCTCCTCGCCGAACTCGGGATCGCCGTGGTGGGGCAGGTGAAGGCCCTGGGCGGTGTGGTGTCGCGCGTCGACCTCCTGTCCCTCCCGCCCGAGGAAGTCCGGCGGCGCACGGACGCCTCCGCCGTGTACACCTTGGACCCCGAGGCGGAAGGGGAGATGATCCGCCGCATCGACGAGGCACGGCGGGAAGGGGATACCCTCGGCGGAGTCCTGGAAGTGGCCGTCTGGGGGGTACCCCCGGGCGTGGGCTCCTACGTGCACTGGGACCGAAAGCTCGACGCCCGCCTCGCCCGGGCGGCGATGAGCGTTCAGGCGATCAAGGGCGTGGAGATCGGGGACGGCTTTTCCCTCGCGGGCCGCCGCGGTTCCGAGGCGCACGACGCGATCGCCTACGACGCCGAGCGGGGCTTCGTACGCCCGACGAACCGCGCGGGCGGAATCGAGGGCGGGACGAGTAACGGCATGCCCATCCTCCTCCGGGCGGCGAAGAAGCCCATCCCCACCCTCATGAAGAATCCCTTGCCGAGCGTGGACCTCCGGACGAAGGAACCCGTCCGGGCGGCGGTCGAGCGTTCGGATGTCACGGCGGTTCCCGCCGCCCTCGTCGTCCTGGAGAACGTGATCGCCTGGGAGATCGCCGCCGCCCTCGTCGAGACCTTTCCCGCCGACCGCCTCGACGACCTCAAGGACGCCGTGGCGCGGGCGCGGGAGCGCATGCGCGGCGATTCGCCGACCACTCGCGGAGGAAGGGCGGGGAAGTGATCATGACCGCATCCGCGCGCACGCTCTGGATCCGGCAGGACCGGGTGGAGTACCCCGTCGTCGTGGGCGAGGGAGTCTTGGACGAGCTGAGCGCGCACCTCGCCTCTGACCCGCCTCGCGGGGCGGGGCTCGTCCCTTCGCCGGAAGTCCCGCACGTCCTCTTTACGGACGCGACGGTGAACGCCCTCTACGGCGACCGCGTCGAGGCCCTCCTTCGCGCCTGGGGGCTCGAAGTTCTCCGCGTCGTCGTCCCCGCCGGCGAAGCCTCCAAGAGCCTCGCCGCGTACGAACGGGCGGTGGGGGAAATGCTCCGGGGAGGCGCCGGGCGGAAGAGCGTCCTCTTCGCCCTCGGCGGCGGCGTCGTCGGCGACCTCGGCGGGTTCGTCGCCGCCACGTACATGCGGGGGATCGCCTTCGTCCAGCTCCCCACGACGATCCTCGCCCACGACTCCGCCGTGGGCGGCAAGGTGGGCATCGACCACCCTCTTGCGAAGAACGCCCTCGGCGCCTTCGCCTTTCCCCGGGCGGTCCTCTACGACACGGCGCTCCTCCGCACGCTTCCTCCGCGCGAGGTGCGTTCGGGGCTGGCGGAGATCGTCAAGCACGCCTTCCTCGCGGGGGAGGAGTACGTGTCCTTCCTCGAGGCGGAGGCGGAGCGAATCACGGCCTTGGAACCCGGCGCGCTCGCCGAATCCCTCCTCCGGGGAATTGCGGTAAAGGCGGACGTCGTATCCCGCGATCCCTACGAGACGCGGGGCATCCGCGAGATCCTCAACCTCGGCCACACCGTGGGCCACGCCCTGGAAACGCTCGGGGGGTACCAAACCTTTTTGCACGGAGAGGCCGTGGCCCTTGGGCTTGCCGTGGAGTCGCGCATCGCGGAACGCCTGGGGATTTTGGCCTCCTGCGTGCGCGGGCGCCTCGAGGCGCTCCTCGCGCGCTTCGGCTTCGACCTCCGCTGGCCGGAGGGGGAAGCCTACGACCCCGCATCCGTCGTCCGGGTGATGCTCCGGGACAAGAAGAACGTGCGGAGGAAGATACGCTTCGTGTTCCTCGCGGATTTGGGGAAGACGAAATTTCGCGAGCTGGACCCCGAGGGAGCCGAAGCCCACCTGCGGGCCGTCCTCCGCGAGGGAGCGTAAGACTTTGCGGGCTTACGGGGAATGCGATTTTTTCGCGCGGGGGCGTTGGGGGAAAGGCACTTGTCGTTCGGACAAAGGACGTTTGCCGGACGAAAAACCGGGTGCGGAACAGCACCCGGTGTTTGTGTGCACGTACGGAGAAAAGGCTTTGCGCGCGCAGGTGCTCAAGAACGCCATGATCGTCCGTACGCTTCTCGATCCAAAGAACGAGAGCCACGCGAGGCGGAAGCTTTCGTCTCGCGTTCGTTTTCTTTACGCAACCTTTACGGAAACTCTACGGAGACTTAACCCCTTCGCTTCCCGTTCGGCCGTAAAGTAAGGGCGGATCCCACGGGTCGAGGTACGACCTTTTTGGGATGCGGAGGAAAGGAGGAGGAAGATGGGATTCTCCCGTCGCCACCGCGGAGCCGCCTGGCTCGCCGCCTTTATCCTCTTTACGTCGGTTTTCCCGTTTTTCGGCGTGAGCTTTGCCCAGGACGTCGCCGGTCCGCCAACCGATGAGACCGGGGCGATCGTCCTTCCCACCGGACAAGTCCTCTACCCCGCAGGGGACCTCATCACCTGGGGGGATAAGTCCCTGGAAAACCACGCCCTCGACCTCGCCCTTTCGCCCACCGGTCGTTTCGTCGCCGTCCTCGGGCGCTTCGACATGGCGATTCTCGACGCCCACACGAGGGAAATTCTCGCGACGCGCAAGTTCGACACCTCCAACGAAGGGGTGGGCGTCTACGCAGGCGTCGTCTGGGACCCGGGCGGAAGAGCCGTGTACGTCCCCGTCTCCGGGACGGACTCCAACCTCAAGTCGCCCAAAGACGGGAAGGTTCTGAAGCTCCAGGTGCACGAAGACGGGACCTTTGGTGAGGCGACCGTCCTCGCGACCTTCCCGCCCGAAGATGGCCGTCCCGCCCTGCCCAACGGCCTTACGCTTTCCTCCGATGGGTCCACGCTCTACGTCGCCCTGAACGGGACGAGCGCCGTCACCGCCGTGCACCTCGCCGACGGGTCGGTCACGCGCATCGACATCCCGACCTCCTACTACCCGTACGGCGTCGCCGCTTTGGGGGACAAGCTCTACGTGACGATGTGGGGCGGACGCAAGCCGCAGGCGGGAGATCCCACGGGGCTCGGCGGCTGGAACGACTACAACCTCAAGCTCCAGCAGAAGCTCCTAGTGGACCCCTCCACGGACACCGCCGCTTCGGGGACCCTAGAGGTGCTTCGCCGGAACCCCGACGGCACGTACGCCGCCGTCAAAACGCTCGACGTCGGCCTCCTCCCCGGGGAAGTCCTCGCCTCCCGCGACGGGAAGTACGTCTACGTAGCCAACGCCGGAAGCGACACGGTGAGCGTGATCCGTACGGACACGGACGAGGTTGTGGAGACGATTTGGGCGAGCGTAGACGGCCTCCCCTACGGCGCGTCGCCCAACGCCCTCGCCCTTTCTCCGGACGGTTCTCGCCTCTACGTGGCGGACGGGATGCTCAACGCCGTCGCCGTGATCGAGCTCGGAAGGAAAGCGGGCGGCACCGGCGGAGAAGAAGACAGCCGCGTCCTCGGCTTTCTCCCTACGGCCCAGTACCCGAGCGGCCTCGCCGTGACGGGGGACGGAAAAACTTTGTGGGTGGCGAACCTCGAGGGCGTCGGCCCCTACGCCACGACGAGCGACCCGACGGACAGGGCCTTCCAAAGCCCGTACCCCTCGCCGGAAACGGGAGAGAAGTTCCCGACGGCCGGGTCGTACAACGCCCACCGGCAGCTCTCCATGGTTTCGGCGATCCCCCTGCCGGAGACGGAGGAGGAACTCGCCCGCTACACGGATACCGTGTGGCTTTCCATCCAGTACAACCGGGCGCTCGCCTCCAAGGAGGCGCTGGAAGCTCCTGCCCGCCCGGACGCGAAGCCGCGCCCCATCCCCGAACGCCTCGGGGAACCGTCGACGATCAAGCACGTCGTCTACATCATCAAGGAGAACCGCACGTACGACCAGGTCTTCGGCGACATGCCGGAGGGGAACGGCGACAAAAGCCTCGTCGTCTTCGACGAACCCGTGACGCCGAACCATCACGCCCTCGCCCGTGAGTTCGCCCTCCTGGACAACTTCTTCCTCCCCGCGAAGAGCTCTGCGGAGGGGCACCCGTGGGCGACGACGGCTTATCTCTCGGACTACGTGGAGAAAAACGTGCGCGCCTGGTTTCGCGGCTACCCGCACACGCTCCTCGATGCCCTCGTACCTCCGAAAACGGGCTACATCTGGGACAACGTCCTCAAGCACGGGAAAACCTTCCGCGTGTACGGCGAAGCCACGCTTCCGCGGATGGCCGACAACTCTCTAGGATGGAAGGAGATCTTCGACCTCTACCTCAAGGGCAAGCGCCCGCAAGGCCTGCACGTCGTCGGCACGATTCCGGCCATCCTCCAACACACCCATCCCGAGTTCCCCGGCGAGGACTACCGTTTCTCCGACGTCCTCCGCGCGGAGATGTTCATCGAAGACCTCCGCAAATTCGAGGCCGAGGGAGAGATGCCGAACTTCATCCTCATCGCCCTGCCCAACGACCACACGGGCGGGACGAAGCCCGGGTTTCCCACGCCCCAGTCCATGGTCGCCGACAACGACATCGCCCTCGGGCGGATCGTGGAGGCCCTCTCCCGCAGCCGCTTCTGGCCGGAGACGGCGGTCTTCGTCGTGGAGGACGACGCCCAAGACGGTTGGGACCACGTCTCTCCCTTCCGCTCCCCCGCCTTCGTCTTGAGCCCGTACTCGCGGCTGGGAGAGACGGTGAGCACGTTCTACACCCAGATCGACGCGATTCGGACGATGGAGCAGATCCTCGGTCTTCCGCCGATGAACCTCATGGACCTTGCGGCGAAGCCGATGGACAGTCTCTTTACGGACAGCCTCGACCTCCGTCCGTACCTGCACCGGCCGAACCGGACCCCGCTCGACCGCATGAACCCGACTCCCGATGAGGCGCCGACTCCCCGCGCGAAGGAATACGCCCTCCTCGGGGAGCGGATGAACGCCGTGATCGACAACCCCGAATACGACGACCTCCTCAACCGCATGATCTGGTTCTCCGTGAAGGGCGAGGCGCCGTATCCGGAGCGCCCCGGGTACCGCTACTAAAAGAGCCTTTAAGATCGAAGGGAGGAACGGTCGGTGAGGAAGGGTGGAGTTCGCGCATTCTTTCCCCTTCTCGCGGCACTCGCCATCTTGGTCGCGTACGGCGTGGCCCCCATCGCGGTTTGGGGCGCGGAGGCGGTAGTTCCCGCCGCCGCCCCGATTTCCGCCGGCGGAGCGCACGCCATCGCCCTCCTTCCGGACGGCATGGTCCGGGCCTGGGGGTACAACGCGTACGGGCAGCTGGGGGACGGGACGACGGAGAACCGCACGTCTCCCGTGGCCGTAAGGGACCTCGCGGACGTCGTCCAGGTGGCGGCGGGGGACATGCATTCCGTCGCCCTCAAGAAGGACGGCACGGTCTGGGTCTGGGGGGACAACCGCTTCGGAGAACTCGGTACGGATGCGAAGACTTCAAGCTCCGTTCCGCTTCGCCTCGAGGGACTCGACCGCGTGGTCGCCGTATCCGCCGGGTACGGCTACTCCCTCGCCGTGCGCGAGGACGGTACGGCCTGGGCGTGGGGGAGCAACGAGTTCGGCCAGCTGGGCGCCGAACTGCCCGCAGGGAATGCCTTCCTCTTTAAACCCGTTCAGGTCAAGGACCTCGCGGAAGTCGTGCAGGTGGCGGCGGGGATCTCCCACGGAAACGGCGTGCACTCCCTCGCGCTCAAGAGAGACGGCACGGTCTGGGCGTGGGGTTGGAACCGCTTCGGCCAGCTTGGGGACGGGACGAAGGAAAACCGCACGTCTCCCGTCCCCGTCAAGGACCTCGCGGAAGTCGTGCAGGTGGCGGCGGGCGACGGGCACTCCCTCGCGCTCAAGAGGGACGGCACGGTTTGGGCGTGGGGCGACAACACCTTTGGCCAACTTGGGGACGGTACCCGCGGAGCGCGGCCTATCCCGGTTCAGGTCAAGAACCTTTCCCGCGTCGTCGCCATCGCCGCCGGGTACGGCACCTCCTACGCCCTCACGGCGGACGGCGCCGTGTGGGCCTGGGGGTACAACGCGTACGGGCAGCTGGGGGACGGGACGACGGAGAACCGCGCGCTTCCCGTTCGCGTGCAGGGCCTCGCGCCGGCGCAGGCCATCGCCGTCGGGGACAACTTCGCCTTTGCCGTGCTCGAGGACGGAAGCGTCCGGGCGTGGGGGGCAAACACCTTTGGCCAGTTGGGGGACTCCCAAGCGGGGGCTTCTGCCGCGAAGCCCGTTGCGGTGGCGGGTCTTCAACTCGCCGTGGCCCCTTCGGAGGAGAAGCCTGCGGCGCCTTCCGGCGAAGCACCTGAGACGCCTCCCGGGGAAAAGCCGGCGTCCGGCGACGCGCAGGATTCCGGTGCGGCCTCCGGCACCTCGGGAACGGTCGCTGCCCCGAAAGCTCCTTCGGCGGGGAGCATTCCGCGCACGGGAGAGTGGCTCACCGCCGGTCTCCTTGCGCTCGTGGGCCTAGCCGCCGTGGGGTCGGGCGCCGTGGTGCTGGCGCGCCGGCGCCCTCCTTCCGGCGAGAACGGATCGAACGACGGCGCCGCCTGAGCGGCCGAAGGAAACGGCTGCGCGTGGAGGTGCGGAACTCCTCTTCCGCCTTCTCTTCACCGCCTGCGGCGCTTCCCTCCACAAGACTAAACCTCGACGCGATCGCGACGGAGATCGTACGCGTCCTCACGGGAAGCATCGTGCTCGTGGCGGCGATCCCCCTCACGGCGTTTTTTGCGGCGCTCCTCGCCACTCGCGGGAGGTTGCGGCATTCGTGAGCGCCACCATGCGCTCGACGGCACGGCGCGCGTCCGAGGCGAGCTCCGGGGGAATTCGCACCTCGTACGCCTCACCGCGCCCTTCGGCGATCGCCCGTAGGGCTTCGGCGACGCGTTCCGGCGTGAGGGCGGAGAAGTAGGGGCAGACGCCCGACTCGCGCGGGAGGAGGGGACGGACGTCGAGCTCGGGGTGATCCTCGGCGAGGCGGCGCACCATGCGCTCTTCCGTCCCCACGTACACGCGCGTCCCGGGAGGCAAGCTTTCCACGTAGTCTTGGATGCGCCTCGTGGATCCCCAAGCGTCGGCTTCCCGCACGGCGGGTAGGGGGCATTCCGGGTGCACGAGGAAGCGGGCGTGTGGTTCGGACTTCTTTCGGCGGCGGAGGTCTTCCGCCTCCAGCGCCGCGTGCACGGGGCAGGCGCCCGGCCACAGGAAGAGGCGGGTGCGGGGGTCTTCCACAGGGGCTTCGCCCCACAGGCGGACTTCCTCTTCGCGCAGGCCGAGCGTCCAGGCGACGACGCGGCCGAGGTTTTCGTCGGGGAGGAAGAGGACGGTCTTCCCGCGTTCCAGGAAGGAGCGGACGACGACCACGGCGTTTGCGGAGGTGGCCACGGCGCCGCCGCGGCGTCCGACGACCGCTTTGACGGCGACGTCCGTGTTCGCGTAGGCCACGGGGACGATCTCCCGCCCCCGCCGGGCAAGTTCCTCCAGGGCGCGCGCGAGCACGTCCGCGCGCACGGCTTCCGCCAAGGCGCACCCCGCCGCGGGGACGGGAGCGTAGACGCGCTTGTTCTCGCCGGCGAGGAGCGCCGCGCTTTCGGCCATGAAGCGGACGCCCAAGAGGAGGATCTCCCGCTCCGGTCGTTCGGCGGCGAGCCGGGCGAGTTCGAGGGAGTCGCCGACGGCGTCCGCCAGCCGGGCGAGTTCGGGGAGGACGTACTGGTGGGCGAGGAGGGCGACACGTCCCCGGAGGCTTTCCCGCAGGGCGGCGATTTTCGACGTATGGGGGGAGACAGGGGGCATCGGCGTCTCTCCTTTCTCGATGCGGGGCTGCCCGCCCGCCGCAACCTTTTCCGAGGCCGGGCCATCCGCGAAGCTATCCGCCTGCCACGCCATTTTCCGAGGCGCGGCGAATCGGGTCGCGGTGGAACCGTCCGCCGGGCTATTCGCTTGCCACGACGTCCAGGGCGAGGTCGAGGGCGGGAGCGGAGTGGGTGAGGTAGCCCAGGGAGATGGCGTCCGGCCGCGCCTTCGCGTACTCCGGCAGGGTTTCGGGCGTGATCCCGCCGGAGATTTCGACAAACACCCTGGGTGCGCGCGTGCGGACGTGGGCGACCGCTTCGCGCGCCGACCGGGGCGAAAAGTTGTCCAAGAGGACGCCGTCCACGCCGGCGGCAAGCGCTTCCTCGAGCTCGTCCGTGTTCCGCACCTCGACCTGCAGGAAGCGGTAGGGTCCAAAATGGGCGCGCGCCCGGCGTACGGCTTCTCCGATCGATCCCACGAGGGCGATGTGGTTGTCCTTGAGGAGGATGCCGTCGTCGAGGCCGAAACGATGCGGAAGGCCGCCGCCGACGGCTACGGCGTACTTGTCGAAGAAGCCGAAACCGGGAGCCGTCTTCCGCGTCGCCGCAAGGCGTACCCCGCTCCCCGCAATGCGCGCGGCGAGGTCGCGGGTGCGCGTCGCGATGCCCGATAGGCGCATGAGCACGTTGAGCGCCGTCCGCTCCGCGGCGAGGACGGCGTGCGCCCGCCCGCGCAGGCGAAGCACTTCCGTCTGCGCCCCCACGTCCGCCCCCTCGCGGACGAGAGCCTCGACCTCGACGTGGGGGTCGAGGTACCGGAAGAGGATTTCGGCAAAGGGAAGGCCGGCGATCCGCCCCCCCTGCTTCGCACGCACGACCGCCGTCGCCCGCACGTCGGGAAGCGCACTCCAGGACGTGAGGTCCGCGCGCCCGAGGTCGTCTTCGAGGACGGCGACGAGGATCCTACGGACGTAGGGGTTGGCCGTCCACACGGGAAATCCCCCTTTCGCGCACGTGTACCGGGCCCGATTTCCACGTCTCTCTATGGGAAAGATTTCTCTATCCGGGTACACCGTTCCTCTTCGCGTTCGCGGGGACCCGACTCTCGGAACGGGAAGGAGGTCAAGCGCATCCTCTTCGCGGCGCTCGCGCCGAGGTGCCCCGTTTCCCGGGGCGGGGAGAAGGTCGGGTGCATCCTCTTCGCGCTTGCGCTCGCGCGGAGGCGCGCTCTCTCAACGGGGGAAAGCCGACGGCGAAGGGAAGCCGTTCGGGGTGCCTTTTGCATCTACCCGAAGGAGGTCTCCCTCTTCCGGGGAGGGAAATCCGTCGGCGGTTCCCCAGCCCCACGTTTCCGGCCGTGCCGGGGGAAAGAGGAGCGTGTGCCGGGGACGTTCGTCCGTCCGGGGAAAGTCGCGCCGCGCGTGCACGCCGCGGCTCTCCTCGCGGGCGAGGGCAGAGCGGACGAAGAGGGCCGCGGTCCCCACGACGGCTGCGTCCGGCAGGAAGGGTACGGCTTCGGGGGAAACGCGCGCCGCGAGCTTCCGCCGAAGGCGTAGGAGCTCGTCGCGAGCCGCGCGGAGTTCCGCTCCGTCGCGGACAATCCCGGCGCGCCGCCAGAGGAGTTCGCGGACGCGGCGCAAGAGGGCGCTTTTGGGGACATCGGGAAGGCCGCGGGGGACGCGGGCGAGGACCTTCCGCGCACGCCGGATGGTTTCCGCACCGGGCGGGGGAGCCTCGGCCCGAGTCGCGTCTTCGCACGCGAGGAGGGACTGGACGAAGATTTCCAAAAGAGAGTTCGAAGCCAGGCGGTTTGCGCCGTGGAAGCCCGTAGAGGCGGCCTCGCCGAGCGCGTACAGGCGGGGCAAAGTCGTCCGCCCTTCGGTGCTTGCGAAGATGCCCCCGATCGCGTAGTGGGCGGCGGGCGTGACGGGGACGGGCCTTTCCGGGTCGAAGCCCGCGCGGTGGAGGATGTGCCACACCGTGGGAAAGCTTTGCCGGAGGTTCGCCACCGGGCGGAGGTCGAGGAACGCGCTTCGCCCGCGCAGCCCTTCCTCGTAGAGGGTGCGGGCGACGGCGTCCCGCGGGGCGAGGTCCCCGAGGGGGTGGATTCCCTCGAGGAGGGGGACGCCCGCCTCGTCGACGATGCGCGCGCCGCTTCCCCGGAGGGCTTCCGTGAGGAGGGGGAGGGGGAGCCGTCCGCGGGCGAGTGCCGTGGGGTGAAACTGGACGAACTCGAGGTCGCGGAGGACGGCCCCGGCTTCCCAGGCGAGGAAGGTTCCCTCCCCCAAGGCGTGGGCCGCGTGCGTGCTCCGGGCGAAGAGTCCGGCAAATCCTCCGGTGGCGAGAAAGGTCGTCCTTGCGAGCACGACAAAGGGGATCCCGCGTCGGGCAAAGAGTGCGCCCACCGCGCTTCCTTCGTGGACGAGGATGCGGAGGAGTCGTGCATAGGTCAAGCTGCGGACGGCGGGCGCACGCGCCAGGGTCCGGGTCAGGGCCACCGTGAGGGAACGGCCGATGTGGTCGGCCGTCCGCGCGACGCGCGCGTGCGCGTATCCCCCCTCGCGGACGCGGACGAGGGAGCCGTTCGGGGCGCGTTCGAAGGGGACGCCGAGTTCTTCGAGAAAGGCAAACGCGTCGGGAACGCGGCTCAGGTATGTGCGGAGCACCCCTTCGTCCACGAGGGCGCCTCCCGCGCGGCGGGTGTCCTCCGCGTGCTCGTCCAGTTCTTCCGGAAGCGGGCAGGCGATCCCTCCCTGGGCGCGGGAGGAGGCGCTCACCCAAGGTGGCCCCTTGCTCACGAGGACCACGGAACCGTACTTTCCGAGGCAGAGGGCCGTCGCGAGACCCGCCGCTCCGGCGCCGACGACGAGGTAGTCGGCGACCAGGGGATCTCCGAAGGGGAGTTGCCCCGTCTCCCCGGGTAAGGACATCGCCATGGGGCACCACCCCCGTGCGTCATGCATACAACTTTTTCTTACAGCTGTCAAGACAGATTTTTGGCGATCGCCGCGGCTTTTCTTGCGTGGGAATGTCTGGTATCCTGGAAAAAGAGACGTCCTCCGCGGGCGGTCGGTCCGCGTGTGGCGTCCGGAAAGGGGAATGCGCCGTGCTCGTCCGCTTTCTCGGAAACGCGATCGCGATCCTCTTCCTTCCGTATATCTTGCAGGGGATCGAGGTTCACGGCGTCGGGGCGGCGATCGTCGCTGCGCTCCTCTGGGGCCTGGTGAACGCCGTGATCCGCCCCGTCCTCAACCTCCTCACCCTCCCTCTCAACGTGCTTACTTTGGGGTTGTTCGGCCTCGTGGTGAACGCCCTCCTCTTCTGGCTCGTGGGGAGCGTCGTGTCCGGATTCGTCGTCCACGGGTTTTGGCCCGCGTTTTTCGGTTCGATCCTCATGGGTCTTTTGAGCGGTCTCTTTTCTTATTTTGTAAAGTAAAGTAGTAAAGGTAAAGTAATCCGGGGAACGTTTTTTCTCCGGATTTGCGCTTTTTTCTGTGGCAGGTTCTTTTCTCTTTTTCCCCGCGGAACTTTGTCGCTCGAGAACTCTCGAGATGCCGGGTACGTATACTTTTTCTAAAATGAATAACAACACCCTCGGGGGTTTTTGGTTCGGGCGCAAAAGCCGGCGCGCACCGACTTTCCCGGATTTGGCGGACGGTACGCCGCTGCGGTACAATAACGAAACGGATTGCACCGAACCGTGGAACGGCGGGAAATTCGGGAAAGCGGGGTTGACGCGGTGTACTGGCGACCGGTGCGCGATGCGCTGGCAGAACTCGTCACGGAACTCTCCCCCGAGGATATCGAGCAGCTTCTGGACACGCCTCCGGACCCTTCCCTCGGGGACGTGGCCTTTCCCACCTTTCGCCTGGCCAAGGAGCGTCGTCGTCCGCCGGCCGAAATCGCCCGGACGATCGCAGAAGCGTTGTCCGCGCGGGGATTTTCCGCCCGAGCGGACGGCGGTTACGTGAACGTCGCCCTTCCCCGTACGGCGGCGGTGCGCGACATCCTGCGCGAGACGGCGGCGCCGGATTTCGCCCGCTTTTCTTGGGGGGCGGGGAAGCGCGTCGTGATCGACATGTCCTCGCCGAACATCGCCAAGCCGTTCGGCGTCGGGCACCTGCGCTCGACGGTGATCGGTCAGGCGATCCGGAACCTCCTCCTTCGGGCGAGGTACGAAGTCCTGCGCGTGAACCACATCGGCGACTGGGGGACGCAGTTCGGGAAGCTCATGGCCGCCTACGCGATGTGGGGCATCCCCGAGGGGGCTTCGGACAAGATTCGCGCCTACCTCGAACTCTACGTCCGCTTCCACGAAGAGGCCGAGCGGCGGCCGGAGCTCGAAGACGAGGGGAGGCGCTGGTTTAAGCGCCTCGAGGACGGGGACCCGCAGGCGAGGAAGCTCTGGCGGATGTTCGTCGACGAGAGCCTCAAGGAATTCATGCGCATCTACGACAGACTCGGGGTTTCCTTCGAGTACATCCTCGGGGAGAGCTTCTACAACGACCAGATCCCCGGGGTTCTCGAAGAGGTTCGCGCCAAGGGCCTTCTCGAGGAGAGCGAAGGCGCCTTCGTCGTCCGCCTCGGCGACGACCTCCCCCCGGCCCTTCTCCTCAAGTCCGACGGGACGACCCTCTACCTTACGCGCGACCTCGCCACGGCCCTCTACCGGAAGAACGTGCTCGGAGGAGACCTCCTCCTCTACGTCGTAGGCCGGGAGCAGTCCCTTCACTTCGAACAGCTTCGCGGCGTGCTCCGGCGCATGGGCTACCCGTGGGCCGACGCGATCGTCCACGTTCCCTTCGGCCTTCTCCGCTTCGGAGGCAAGAAGCTCTCCACGCGCCGCGGGCGGGTGATCTTCCTCGAAGAGGTGCTCGACGAAGCGAAGGCGCGCGCCCTCCAGATTCTCGAGGAGAAGAGCCCCCACCTGGCGGACAAAGAAGGCGTGGCCGAAGCGATCGGCGTCGGGGCGGTGATCTTCAACGACCTTCGGCAGAGCAGGCTTCACGACATCGACTTCGACATGGAGGAAGCCCTGAGCTTCGAAGGGGAGACGGGTCCTTACGTGCAGTACACGTACGCGCGGGCAAAGAGCCTATTTCGCCGGGCGGGGGCGGCCTGCGAAGAGGCGTTGGCCGACGTCCTCCCGGACGTGCGGGCGATTGCGGGCGACCGAGGGTGGGAACTGCTCAAGCTCGTCGCCGCCTACCCCCGGGCCGTGCGCAAAGGGATCGAACTCTACGAGCCGAGCGCCGTGGCCCGCCACATCCTCGACGTCGCCAAGGCCTTCAACCGGTACTACCAGGAAGAGCGGATCCTCGTCGAAGACCCGGAAGAACGCCGGGCCAAGCTCGCCCTCGTGGCCCGCGTCGCCCGCGTGCTCGCCGACGGGTTGGACGTTTTAGGTCTTAAGGTGCTCGAAGAAATATAGTATGCTTAGAGGCGAAGCGGCCGCGGAGATGCGCTTTCGGTGCCGCGCGGGAGAAAGAAGAGGTGGTGGACGTGAAGAAGGTGTCGCTCTTGGTGAAGAAGCGCATTCGCAGCCCCTTTTACGAGGCCGCTCCGCGATTGGGGTTGGAGCGCTTCTACGAAGACGCCTACCGCATGCTGTGGGTCGAGGCGGAGCGCGAGCTCGGCCGTTCGTTCACGCCGCAGGAGCGCGTGGACCTCATGAAGGAGCTCGAGAGCGTCGTACACGTGGAAGTCGACGGCGTCCACTACTTCTTCGCCCCCAGCCTGGAGGACTACTGGTACGAAGTGAGCGAGCTCATCGAGGAACGGTTTCAGTGAACGCGACCTCCTTTTCGGTCCCGACCTGCCCGGAGCGGGAGGGGCCGGAAGGACGACACCATAGACGCGGCCGGTTTGCGTTCCTCTCCGACGGGGGTGGGAAGCCGTAGAGGCGGACCACCCTCGTTTCGCGTACGGGCGTTCGTTCGGGAGGAGGGACGGCGCGGTGGAGGGAGAGGTGCAGGGGGAAGCGACTTTTTGGGCGCTCGTCGAGGCCTACATCCAGAGGCGCGGGTTTCGCATCGTGGCATGGCGGGACGCCCTCGACGTCCGCGGGGTGCGTCCTTCCGTTCACCTCGTGGAGAAGGCCGGGGATCGCGTCACGTACGTGCGCCTCTTCTGTGCGGCGTCGGGTACGTTCCCGCTTTCCGAAGTCGTGCGGGCGACGGCGCGCATGGGGGAAATGCTTCGGCGGCGCTTCCGCGTCCCGTCCCTCGAGGCGGTTCTCCTCTACGTCGCGTGCGGAGCACGCGCGGCGGGTGCGCCGGAAGGCCGCGTCCCGTCCCCCGGCGACGGCGAGGTACGCGTCGCGCTTTCGGAAGTTCGCGGATCCATGGACTTCTTGCTCGGAATGCTTTCGCCCGCCGACGGGGGTTTCGTGCTTTCCGTCGCCGAGGTACCCACGGCCGGGGCGGGAGAGATTCGTTTGTCGCTTTGCTCCTTCGGCGCCTCGGGGAGGCGAGGACCCGTCCGAGAGGTTTCCGGGCCGGTTTCCCCTTCTTCGGCCGCAAACGGTGCGAGGTCTCCCGGCCTCTCCGGGGCGGGGGAAGACCCTCGGACGCGCCTCGCGGAGCGGGAGTGCGCGTTTTGGCAAGAGGTCCTTGCGGACGGCCTTCGCCCGCGCCTCCCGCGTTATGCCAGCTGGTGGAGCGGCTCCTTTTCTTCTTCGGTCTTGGCAGGAGGTTTGCGTCGGAAAGGGCGCGGCGTTTCCTCTCCCTCGGACGGGAGCTTCGAGGCACGGCCGCCCATGCTCGGGACGTACCTCCTCCTCGGGACGTCCGCCGTCACGTACCTTCTCCTCTCCTGGCCCGAGCTTGCGGATCGCGTGCAGGAATGCTGGGTACGCCACGCCGGGATCTTCGGCCTCGTTCTGGAGGGACTCGGGTCTTCCTTCGTCTTCGGCGGGTTTTCCTCACTCGTCCTTGCCGCGTTTGCCCTCTACGTCCTCGCCCCGCCCGTCGAGAGCGCCTTCGGAACGGCGCGCCTTATCACCATCTACGTCGGAGGTGGCCTTTTGGGCGTGCGCTGGGCGGAGGCCCTCTCGGGTGCGGAAGCGTGGGGCGGGACGGCGGCGTTGTACGCCCTCGTCGGCGGTCTCATGAGCTTTCTCTTCCGTCGCCGCCGCCTTTTGGGGCGCGAATTTCTCGTCGATGCAGGCGTCCTCCTCGGGATCACCTTGCTCCTCTTGTTCGCCTTTGCCTCCGTCCACCCGGTCCTCGCCTTCGGCGGTCTTTTGGGAGGATCGTTGCTCGGCGTGGCCCTCACGCCCGAGCTCGGCGCCTCGCCTGTGCGCACCTCCTTTTGGGCCCTCGTAGCCTACGGCCTTTTCCTCGCCTGGGGGATGCTCAGCGCGTGAGGTCTCTCCCCCACGTGCAATACATAAATAAGGGCGTAAGGCAACGGCGCGCCTCTTCGGCGTCGCGACAACGGGGGCGGCGTACCTTTCGGGTGTACGTCCTCCCGAAGGCTACGGGCGGAGATGGTGACGGCGTGTTTGGGTTCGAGCCGATCCGGCGGCGTATCCGCGGCGCGGCGTCTTTTCTCGACCGCTGCGTGGCGCGTGCTTTCCGCTCCGGTGCCGTTCGCTCGTGCGCTTTCGGCGCCGACGGCTGCGCGGCGCGGGTCGTTGCGCGCCGCTTTTTCGTTCGGTTGGGGGTGTTTCTCGTCGTCTCGGCCTCGGCGGCGGGGGCCGGGTTTCGCGCGGCCGAACGGTGGGAGCTCTTGCGCGCCCCGGAGGCTACGCGGGGAGCTTTTCTCTCGGCCCTGGAGCGGGGTGACCCGGACGCGGTGGCGTCTTACGCTTTGACCCGCGACGAAGCGGGACGGTGGCGTTCGGTTCCTCGCGACTGGGGAAACCTTCTCGCGGCCGCCTACCGTTCCGATCCTTCCTACCGAGAGTGGCTCGGCGCCCGCCTCGCGTCTGCGGGTGAGGCGGACGGAACCCTTTCCCCGCCTTTTTCTCTCGTCCGGGTAGGGCGCTCGTTTCGCGTTTACCTTCCGGCTCTGTACGTTTGGGTTGTGGGAGGAGCGGAACGCGGGTTCCCCGATCCCCGGTCCGGGACGCTCGAACTCCTCGTGGGCACGGGCGAGGAGGTCGTCCTCTCCCTACCGGAAGGAGAGCGGGGGAGATTTGGCCCGTTCCCTCCCGTAGCCGGAGAACTTCGGTACTCCTGCGCAAGCCCCCGGCCCGCGCCGCAGGACGACCTCGAGTTTCCCGAACTCCAGCCGAAGGCAAAAGCGGAAGCGGACGCGGACGCGTCGAAACCTTGCCCGGCCGTGCGAAAGCTCCTCCCCGAGCGGGCGGCGGATGCCGACGCCGTTGTCTGGTGGCTCGGCACCGCCCCCGGCTTCGAAAATCTGGCACCCGAGGTACTCGAGGTTGCCGTGCGCTTTGCCGTCTCCTTCGACGAAGCCCTCCGAAAGCGAGACGCCTCTCTCTTGGAGGGGACGAGCGAGGAACTCCGCCTCCTCCTCGCGGACATGATTGCGCGGGGAGAACTTCCCGCGGGTGCGCCCGAACTTCGGCCGCGGAGGATCCGCCTCTGCCCGTCCGACCGAAACCCCCGCCGTGTCCTGGACGGCGCGGGAGGTGAACTGCTCGAGGCGGATGTGGAGGAGGAGTGGGAGAGCGGCACCCTCGTCCGCTGGCGCTATCGCTTCCGCCGCGAAAGGGACGGCGCCTTGTCCATCGTCGCCGTGACCCGTCCGGACGGAGACGGTTCGGTTTCGGCACATGCGCAAGGCGGGGGAAGCGATTTCCTCCCGGAACGCCCCCCCGCCTTCGGAGGCGGGCTTCCGGCGGAACGAGGGGGAAACGAGGCAGATTGCCTCCTGCGGAATACGGACCTCGTGTACGTGATCGGCTTCGACGGAGGCGTCGTTCCCCATCGGAGCGACCGCGATCCGCAAGGCGAAGAAGCCTTGGCCGTGCGCCGTTGGGCGGAGGAGCACGGGGGCGCGGTGCGCTTTCGCGAACTTCCCTGGTCGGAAGGGATCGCCGCCCTGCGCCGCGGCGAGATCGACGGATACTTCGGTGCGATCTCGCCAGAAGAGGCGTCCCGCCGCCTCCCCGGTTCCCCCTACGTCGTCCTCGAAGTCGGGGATGGGCGCCGCACCGCCCTCCTTCTCGCGCCGCGCCCTGCCTCGGAAGCGCGGTAGGGCGCCGACGAAACGAGACGGGGGGCGCGAACGTTCGAATCTCCGATTCCGTTGTGCTATAGTAATGTGTAAAGGGTGTCCCGGTCGGGGGAGGTTTGCATGGACAACATCGGCTTCGCCGCCAAGGCGCTGGAACTCCTCGAATCCGATGCGGAGCGCATCGTGCGCCTCATCCGCGTGCAGCGGGAAAATCTCGTCCTCCCGAACTGTCCCCTCTACCAAGAGGTTCTCGATACGCAGATGTTCGGCCTTTCCCGCGAGGTGGACTTTGCCGTACGTCTCGGCCTCATCTCGCGCGAGGAGGGGAAGCGGATCCTCGACCGCCTGGAGGAAGAGCTCGCCCTCCTCGATGCGGAAGTCTCCCGGGACGCCAGCGTATCCCGACCGGATGCCGGGTGCCGGCCGACTCCGTGAGGGCGGTCGGGGCATGTCCTCCTTTCAGTACGGCCGGAGGACGAGGTAGACGGCGAGGGGCAAAAGGCCTAGGGCGAGGAGGATAACGGCCCACGCTTGGGCCGTTTTTTGTTCTCGGCGAAGCGTTTGCGCCCAGAAGATGGCGTGGAGTGCGCCGCCGCCGGCGACGAAGAGGGTGATCAAGGTGGCCATCGCGTACATCACCAGCGCATCTTGGGTTCCGGAGATTCTTCCTCGGTGGTGACGGTCTTTCCGAAGTTGATGATCTTTACGTCCACGTGAACGTCTACGTTGGCGCGGGGAAATTTTTTCGGGAAATCGTACCGACGGTAGTCTTCCCACGTGGGGAAAAGCCTAAGCGCGAATCGGCTCCAGCCGAAGATGTCCGTTTCAAACTCGTGCTGCGCCCGGTGGACGACCTGACGGAAGGCCGACTCGATCTCCTTGCGGATGCTCTCGTGGAGGAGCTTCCGCTTCCCGGCGTCGTTTACGTAGTCCACCCGCGAGGGAACGGAGAGGACCTCCACGCGGAAGGGGATGTCGACGGTGATCCGCGGGATGTCGCGGCTTACGTCGATGTGGATGTGCGGCCCCTCCCAGTTTTGGATCCGCGTGGAGACGTAGTACGTCGGGTTTACGGGGTCGCGAAAACCGATGAGGTAGGTCGCCACGTGGAGTTGGTTTCCGAGGAGGAGGGCGAACCGCGTCTCGTATCCCGTGAGCGCTCCGACCATCTTCCCCCGCGCGAGGGCGGCACTCCCGATCATCTCCACGGGGTCCCCTCCTTCTATGCGGAGTTCCCCGGGAAGGGCGCGGTCGTCGCGCCCTTCCCGGGCGTCGTCGCGTTGGGCCGTGGCATACGTGACGAGGTATCCGGCGTCGATGCTGTAGGCGCGAAGGAACTCGTTGAGCGTGGAGATGGGGACGGTTCCCGTGTCCTTCCAGCGGTTGAGCTTGAAGCGATAGAAGATGTACGGAAGCGTTTCAAACCGAGGGCGGTTGTTCCGCAGGAAATCCTCCGCCCGCTCGCGCGTCACGATGATCGGCGTCGCCCGGCGCATCTCCGGGTCGCGGAGCGCCGCGGCGAGGGTGACGAAGAGGTCCTCCTGGCGCACGAGTTCCTCGCCGATGACGATCGTCTGGACGTGGGAGATGTTGATCCGCCGGGTGACCACGGAGTTCGCGATATCCCGCGCCCAGATGGGCGTCGTGTTGCGCACCGTTACATGCGTGACGTTTGGCTCCTCTTGCGCCGTCTGGCCGATGGGGATAGAGGCCTTTTTGGTGTTCATGAGCTCGAAGGTGACGTCCAGCCGACCCGGTTGTTCCGCGCGGTCGAGGCCGATGGACGAGGCGAAGACGATGTCCTCGAGTTCCGCCTTGTCCCAACAGCCGCCCAGGGACAGGACCCCGCCTACCCCCATGAGGAGGAGGACGGCGCGCCCCAGCATGCGGAACTGGCCTCTTCGGCGGCCGCGCACTGCCGACCGTGACATCACTTCGGGGAAATCTCCTTTCCGCGGCGCACGGGGGAAGAGGACGACGAATCTCGGTTTTTGTCGTTTTGCCTTTTGCATCGCCTTCGTCCTCCTCTACTAGTGGAGCCTTCCTCCCAAGGGCGGCCGCTTCCCGGCGGGGAGCGGCCAGAGCACGACGGCAAAGCCCAAGAGGAGCATGGCAAAGGTGGCGGAGACGACGACGGCGTACTTCCAGCGGAAGATGTCGTTGATCCCCACGGGGATGAGGCTCGTGAGGAAGAGGTAGGCGGTCACGAGCGGGAGAAGCGGCCTTCCCTCGGGCACATCCAGGGCGAGGCGGAGGAGCTGGACGAGGAGGTAGAGGACGACGGCGAGCCGCGCCACGGAGGCCATGACCCATATGTAGAGGAAGATCGCCTCGATGTGGGAGATGTAGAGCCCGAAGTGGGCGAAACGCGTGAGCTGCTGGTAGTGGAAGAGGATGTCGTTTACGCTGGGGAAGCCAAAGACCCACAAGTACATGAGGAAGAACGTGCTCATCATCGAGGCGGCTATTCCCGTCCCCGTGAGGATCGCCCGGCGAAAGGTTGGGACGCCCCCTTTCGTCGCGCCCGCGAGGAAGGCGAGGAAAAACGGCTCGCCGAAGAAGCCCAGGGTGAGGAAAGATTCCCGGAGGATCTGCGGGATGCCCGGGCCGAAGAGGGGGAAGGTGTAGGACGGGTCCACGAGGTCGGCGATGCCGAGGATGAGAAGGACGAAGAAAAGCATGGCGTACACGAAAAACATGCTCCCCATTCGCCCGATCGCCTCGTAGCCGCGAGAGGCGACGTACATCCCGCCCAAGAGAAGCACGAGGCCTACGGCGTGTTCGGGCGTGCGCAGGTAGAACATCACCGTGAGCATCACGACGTACGGACGGAAGCAGAGCGCCCCGAGGGCGAGAAGGAGGAGGAAGAGGCCCGAGGCGACGAGGCGCGTCGCCGTCGGCCCCCACATGAGCTTGAGGAGGCGAAAGACGTCGTCGGCGCCGTGGCGTTCCATCTTCCGCGTGAGCGGGACGAAGAGAGAGACGAAGGCGAGCCACTGCAGGAGGGGGACCATCCATGCGGCGTTGCCGCCGATTTGAAAGTAGAGGGTCGTGTTTTCGTCCGTGCCGCGGATGGCGACGAGGAAAAACGTGGTCGTCGTGAGCTCGCGAAAGCCGATGCGTCGGTTGGTAGACGGCGTTTCCACGCGCCCCCTCCTCTCCTGGGGGGTCTTTTCCCGGTGCGCTGCGTCCGCGCGCCCTTCCGGAAACCGGTTTTTCCCGCCTACGACCTCGGTTTTCGGGTGCTCTCGCGTGCGGGATCCCGCGCGGGGACTTTGCGGAAGGGGAGCTGAAGGCGGAGCTTGGCCTCGGGCATGGCGGTTTCCGGGTTGTGGGTCTCCTCCCAGAAGGTGCGGCGGAAGAAGGTGTCCTTGGAAGAGGGGAGGTAGGGGGCGACGGGGGCCATGTGTCCGACGCCGAACGGCTCGTGAGAGACCATGTAGGCGAGGAGCACGGCGAAGAGCGTGGCGATGCCGAGGAAGCCGAAGAGCGCCGCGGCAAAGATGAAGAAAAAGCGCATGATCCGGAGGAAAAACCCGAGGTTCTGATCGGGGATGGCAAAAGAGGCGAGGGCGGTGATCGCCACGACGATCACGAGGATGGGGCTGATGAGACCGGCCTGAACGGCCGCCTGTCCGAGGATGAGGGCGCCGACGATGCCGATCGTGGGTCCGATCTGCGTGGGGATCCGCGTGGAGGCTTCCCGGATGAGCTCGAAGCTAAATTCCATGAGGAGGACTTCGACGACAGTCGGGTAGGGGACGTACTCGCGCGACCCGGCGATGGAGATGAGGAGGTCGAGGGGGATCGTCTCCGGGTGGAAGTTTACGGCGGCGACGTAGAGGGCGGGAGCGAGGAGGTTCAGAAAGAAGGCGGAGGTCCGAAGCCCCCGGAGGAAGTTCCCGTAGGCCCACCGCTGGTAGTGTTCGTCCGGCGTGTGCAGGAGGTTCCACTGCGGGGCGGGAGCGATGAGGACGGATGGGAAGTTCTCCTGCATGAGGACGACGTGGCCCTCCAGGAGGTGGAAGGCCGCGCGGTCGGGTCGCTCCGTGACGAGGAAGGAGGGGAGAAGGCTTTTTGGGTACGGGTCGAGGAGTTCCTCGATGAAGACGACGCGCTGAAAGTTCGCCTGCGCCAGCTCGCCGAGCCGCCGGCGAAAGCGGTCGACGAGTTCTCCGCTTGCCGTCCCCTTGAGGTAGAGGAGGGCCACCTCCGTGCGCGTCTCCGCTCCGATACGGAAGGACTCGTGGACGAGGTTGGGCGAGCGCAGGTAGCGGCGGAGGATGGCGAGGTTCTGGTGCAGGTCTTCCACAAAGGCTTCCTGCGGCCCTTTGAGGACGTGTTCGATCTTGGGTTCCTGAACGGAACGCGTGGGAAAGAAGGAAAAGTCGATGGCGAAGGCGCGGCGGATTCCGTCGATGAAGAAGACGATGTGCCCGTCGAGGAGGTGCTGGAGCGCGTCCTCCATCTCCTCCACGTAGTCCAGGTGGAGCGAGTCGAGGATCGTCGTAATCTCCGTGTAGGCCTTTTTTCCGGTGACGGCGGCGGCCCGTTCGTTCAACGGCCGGATCACGGCCTCGTCGATCGTGCTCTCTTCGATGGTCCCTTCCAGGTAAACGATTGCCGCCTTGCGCCGGCCGTAGGCGATGGGGCGCACCTTGAGGTCGAGGTTTTGCGGCGAATGAAAGTGCTCGCGTACCTTGGCGACGTTTACCTCGAGCTTGGGAGAGACGGGGCACTTCGGGCACTTCGTACCCGGTACGCCCGTGCGCTTTGCCGCCGCTTCTTCTAGGGAGCGGCGCTTCTCCCGGCGGCGCCGAAAGATGGACCAGGGGCGAAACACGGCGGTCCCTCCCTCCGGATGCCGTTCGCGGCGAGGGCGCGCGCAGCCTCCGTACGTTGGCAACTTTCGCCTCGCACGTAGTTTTTACCGGGGTGTACGGGAATATGAATGGTGCTGCGCTATAATGAAGCGAGAGCGGCAGCGGCCGCCGCAGGTAAAGGAGGCCGGCAGATGCCGATGGACACTTCCGACCGGGAACACCGAAGCGGAGAGGCGCTTTCGAAAGGAGCCGGTGCCCCCCGCTCGGGCGACCTTCCGCCCCGGCCCGACATGCCGGAAACGCCGTCGAACCGTGTCTATTCTAAAGAATCTGAAACAAAGGACCACGGCGTGGCTACGGAGGTGATTTCCCTCCTGGCCCGTCTCGCCGTGGAGGATACGCCCGGCGCCCATCCCGCAGACGAGCCGTACGCGGGCGGCCGGGTGTACCGCCTTTGGGGGCGGCTCGGCGGTCCCGCCGTGCAGTTGCGTCGAGATGGCGGACGGTTTTCCGCATTCGTGCGCCTTGCCGTAGACTACGGCGCGGACATCCGAAGCGTGGCGCGCGAAGTCCAGCGGCGCGTCCGCGAAGACGTGGAACGCTTTACGGGCCACGTATTGGACGCCGTGGACGTCTTTGTCGAAGAAGTCCGCGAGCGAAAAGGGCGACCTCCCGAGCTCCCCGCCGCGGAGGCCGGACGGTCGGAGGGCGCGCGTTCGGAGGAAAGGGATCGCTCAGCGGGAAACTCGGCGGAGCCGGGAGATCGCCAGGGCGATGCCGACTTCTCCGAGGCTCACCACGAGGGACGTTCCGCCGTAGCTGATGAAGGGTAAGGTCACGCCGGTGATCGGGAGGAGGCCGGTGACACCCCCGAGGTTGAACATCGTCTGAATGGAGAGGGAAGCCGCGATGCCGTACGCCAGCGTGCGGGCAAAGGGGTCGTCCGTCCGCGCGGCGAGAAAGGCGATGCGGAGCACGAGGGAGGCGAGGAGGAAGAGGAGGAGTGCTCCGCCGATCGCCCCGAGTTCTTCGATGACGACGGCGAAGATGAAGTCGTTGTGGGCGTAGGGGAGGTAGTAGGCCTTTTGCGTCCCGTAGCCCAGCCCCACGCCGCCCAGGCGGCCGTGGGCGATGGCGTACAGGGATTGGATGAGGTGGTATCCGCGGCCTTGGGGATCCGACCAAGGATCGAGGAAGGCGAAGAGGCGGTTCATCCGGTACGGGACGAGGAAAATGGCCAAGGCAATTCCCGCTGCGGCGACGACGCCGACGAGCAGGAGGTGGCGGAGATCGGCGCCGGAGAGGTAGAGGACGACGAGCGTCGTCCCGAGGAGGATGGCCGCCGTTCCGAGGTCGTTTTCCAGGAGGACGAGGAAGGCGAGGCTCCCCCCGACGAAGAGCGGAGGAAGGAATCCCTCGCGGAAACGCGCGATACGCTCTCCGCGGTTGGCTACGAAGGCGGCGAGGTACAAGAGGAGGGCGAGTTTGGCGAATTCGGAAGGTTGAAAGGAAAGGCCCCCGAACCGAAGCCAGGATCGCGAGCCGTTCACCTCCGTGCCCACGTGCGGTACGAGGACGAGGACGAGGAAGACGTACGCCGAGGCGAGGGCGAGGGGGGTGAGCTTCCGGAGAAGGCGGAGGGGGAAGTGCATCGCCGCGACGAGAACGACGCTCCCGAGACCCGCCCAGAGGAGCTGTCGCTCGACCCAACTCAGAGTGCCGGGTTGAAGGAGGAAGCGGAAGGCGGACGCGGGCGCGGGAGATTGGGGTGGCACGGAAATCCGGATCTCGGGGAGGCTGGCGCTCCACACCATCGTGAGCCCGAAGATCACGAGGAGTACCGTGAGGAGGAGGAGGACGTAGTCCGGGCCCGACGAGACGGCCGCTTGTTTTTCGAGTTCGTAGGAACCTCTCCGCGGCGACGCGGGAGAAAAGGGGATCACCGCAGCAGGTTGTTCTCGGGGTAGACGCCGAGGAGAAATCGTCTTTCACCTCGTCCGCAGGCATTCTCCTTGCTTCTTACCCATTATATTCGGTATCGGCGGTCGGGCGGCGCAGGAGGCCTCCCGGTCTTGCGGCGAATCGCTCGGGGAGCGCACATAGGAGCGGAGAATCCCGCAAAGGATAAGGTCGGATTCTCCGAGGAGGTGAACGCCGTGACCCGCGTAGCCGACGTCATGGCTCAGCAGGTCATCACGGCCGACCCGCAGATGATCCTTGCGGAAGTGGCCCGACGGATGAAGGAGCACGACATCGGCGCGCTGCCCGTCGTCGGAGCGGACGGGAGGCTGCTCGGGATCGTCACCGACCGCGACATCGTCGTCCGCGCGCTTTCCGAGGCCAAGGACGGGAACCTGCGCGTAGCCGACGTGATGACCCCGAATCCCGTCACCATCACACCGGATCGCCCGCTCCTTGAGGCGGCAAAGCTCATGGCAGAGCATCAAATCCGCCGCCTGATCGTCGTCGAAGGCGGACGCGTCGTGGGGATGTTGAGTGTAAAGGACCTCGCGGAGACGGAAGAAGGTTTTCGCTTCGTGGACACGGTGATCCGCGAGGTTTCGGAGACGGTGGAGGAGCACGGGGCGGAGGTCCACTGAGGGAAGCGAATCCCCGCGGGCGCACAGGCAAAAGCCGGGCGGTTCTACCGCCCGGCTTTTGCTTTTCCTCCCCGCGGGCTACGGCGTTTCCTCGTAGACTCGGCGGGAGGCTTCATCCGGGAGCTTTACGGCATCCGGGAGCTTTACGGCGATGTACTCGCAGTCGAGGTCGCCGTGCACCATGCACTTTTCCTCGATCAGGTCGACGTGTCCGCCGATCGTCTCGAGAATTCCCCGAAGGTACGCCTGGTGCATTTCGCAGATCGCGGGGTGGTCGTAGATTTGCTCCATGAAGGGGCAGTTCCGCACGCGGAAGCGAAACATGGGATCCTGTACTTCGAGAACCTCGGGGTAGAGGTCCTGCTGTTCCGCGATGCGAATGGCCGCCTCTACGAGCCGGGGCAAGGGCTGGTCTTCCGCGCGGAAGTTTTCTTCCTTGAGGAAGCGGTGACCCACCTCTACGCCCAGGCGGTACCCCTCTTCGATGAACACCTTTTTCGCCTCTTCCCCGAGGCGGTCGAGCGTCCGCATGGCCACTTCGGAAACGAAGGCGTAGTCCCGTGGGGGAAAGGACACGGCTTCCCGCTTGAGGGTCGGGGTGTAGACTTTCCCCGGGCGTCCTCCCTTTCCGGACTTTTCCGCACGGGAGGTTACGAGGTTTGCCTCTTCGAGTTTGGTGAGGTGTAGGCGCGCGACGTTGGGGTGGATTCCGAAGTGTTCGGCGACTTGGGCGACGCTAACCCCCTCCTTGTTGGCCAGGACATAGCGGTAGATGTTGTAGCGCGTAGGGTCGGAGAGAGCACCTGTGATTTTCAGAACTTGTTCGCTCGCCATGGTCGATCTTCCTTTCCTTCCTCTCCTGCCGTCGTGGGAACGTCTCTTCACGCGGTCCGGGCAAGGAAGAGTGCTTACCGTAATCGCTCCCGCCCGCTCCTTCGGCACCTTGGGGGGGTTGCGGCGACCTACCATACCACGGATAGTATATACGATAGGAACCGGAGAAATCAAGCATGAACTGTTAAATAAAAATATTCGAACTTTTTTTGGACGCCTTGACGCTCCGGATGCGCGAGCTTACTATATTTTGTAGCGAGTATTGTTCTCAATCCGTTTCTCAACACGGATGAGAACACCGGCACGGCCCGTGCACCGTCTCGGGCCACGAGATCGCACAATGTGGGGTGAGGGAAATGGCGCCGCGCCGAAAGGGTAAGGTGATTTTTTACACGCACCCGAGCTGCACGTCGTGCCGCAAGACGAAGGAATGGCTCAACCGCCACGGGATTCCCTACGAGGAGAGGCACATCTTCCGGGATCCGCCGTCTCCGGACGAGCTTAAGGAGATGTTTCGCCTGACCACGGAGGGAACGGATGAGCTCTTGTCTAAGCGCAGCCAAGTCTTTAAGTCGCTCGACATAGACATCGAAAACCTCCGCTTTACGGAACTCCTCGACCTCCTCCACCGCGAGCCCCGCCTCCTTCGGCGGCCGATCATCACCTACGGGGACCACCTGATCGTCGGCTACGACCGAGAGGCCCTGGAAGTCCTGCTCGCCTTGGCGTGAAGGGAATGCGTTGAGACGGAGGAAACGCCGGAATGAGGGGAAACGGGTCGCCGCTCGAGCGGCGACCCTATTCCTGTTTATTTCTTTTTTTGTTTTTTCGAAAACTACGGGGAATTTTCTGCTATACTCGAGGTAGGCAGTGCATCGGGCGCCTCCCTCCCGCCCGACTCCGGCGTTTTCCGGGTTTGGATTTCCTTCGCGCGGGGGGCATGCGCTGTATGGGGAGTGGACAAAAGAGGATGCGGAGACCTCGTTTCGACGCCTGGACGCCCGAAGAGGACCGCCTTTTGGCGGAGATCGTACTCTCCTCGGTTCGCCGAGGAAAAACCCAAAAGGCCGGGATCGAAGAGGCCGCGAAACGCCTCAATCGGTCCTTCTCCGCCGCGAGCTACCGTTGGAACCGCTTCGTACGAAAGGAGTACGAGCAGGAGCTTTCCGCCCTGCGGAGGAAGGTTCGGTCGAAATCCACTCCACCGCCCCTTACTTCCGTCTCTTGGGATCGGGAGACCCTTTCCTCCTTCCTCGAGAACCTCCAGCGGATTGCTGCGCTTCTCGATGAGGTGCGGGGCCTCCTCCTCGACCTGTCTTCCTCTCGAGATTCCGGCGTTTCGGATAAGGCTTCCCCCTCGGGGGCTTCCGCGGAGAAGACGCCCTGCGAGGCGGCGGAAAAGGGGCGGAGATCTCTTTCTCGCCGAAAGTCGGAGAAAGAGGGAGAACGGCGGCCCGTAGGTCGGAGGGCAAAGCTGGACGCAGGCGGGTCTTCCCCGAAGGAGGAGAAGCGCCGCGAGCCAGCTCCCTACGCAGGCGAGGGAGGGAGAGAGAAAAAGGGCGCCCACCCCTCTCCCGGGTTTTCCGGGAGGGCACCCGGACCACCGGATGAAAAAGCGGATGCCCTCATCCCCATCCTAGAAGCCTTGCGCGACCTCGAAGACTAGTAAGGCTTCCGGCCCGTCTCGTCGCGATCGGTTTGTTTTCACCTCCGGGCTTCCCCGGTCGACGATGCGTACGGATGCCACGGGTCTCTTTCTAGGGTGGGAGGCGGCGACGGGATTCTTGCGCCGGGTGCGAAATTTCTGGGCCGAAGGAGGAGTTTGCCCGCGGATGCCGAAATGTGCCTTGGAAAGGGTGCCTTCGGGAAGGTGGTCGGCCGTGCCGCAAGTCGTGCAGCACGTCCTGGCGGCGTTGGTCGTCGTCCCACCCCTCGGCTTCCCCCTCGTGTGGCTTATCGCGTACTACGTCACGCGTTCCGCCTCGGAGGCGCGCGAGTGGGCGGTCGGGGCGACCTCGCTTCTCTTCTTCCTCTCGGACTTCGTCCTGGGAGAAGTCGTGGGTTGGGGGGGTCTCGGGCGGGCTGCGTTTCTCGTCGGCTTCTTCGCTGCCCTAATCGCCCTCATCGCCTACGGCGTGCGGCGCAGGCGAAGGGTGAGGTTCCCCCTGGGCCGCGTGGCCCTGCGGCTGGGCCTTCTGTACTTCGGCAGCGTGTACGCGCTCCTCGTCCTTTCGGGGATCTTGCTGACGGCGTGGAAGCTGTAGCCAAAAGGAGGTACGGTCGTGGACCTCGGCGAACGCAAGCTCCTCTGGGTCGAACGCTTCATGCCCGTGCTGAGGGCGCTCCGCGCGGAATTTGAACGCACGCGTCCCTTTTCCGGCCTCACGATCGCCATCGCCCTCCACCTCGAGGCCAAGACGGCCTACCTCGCGGACACGCTTCGGGCGGGCGGTGCGGAGGTATACCTCGCGAGCTCCAACCCCCTCTCCACGCAGGACGACGTGGCCCGGGCCGTGGCGGCGCGCGGCGTCCGCGTCTTCGCCCGCCGGGGGGCGACGCAGGAGGAGTACGAAGGCTACCTCGAAGAGCTCGTCCGGGCGCGTCCCCACCTCCTCGTGGACGACGGCGGCGACCTCGTCCACCTCCTGCACGCGCGCTACCCCGAAATCGCCGCAGGCGTGATCGGCGGGGCGGAGGAGACTACGACGGGGATTTTGCGGCTTCGGGCGCTGGCGAGGTCGGGGCGCCTCCGGTTCCCCATGGTCCTCGTGAACGACACGCCCACGAAGCACCTCTTCGACAACCGCTACGGCACGGGACAGTCCGTGTGGGACGCCTTCGTTCGGACGACGAACCTCCTCGTCGCGGGGAAGACCGTCGTCGTCCACGGCTACGGCTGGTGCGGGAAAGGCGTAGCCCAGCGCGCCCGCGGGCTCGGGGCGGATGTCGTCGTCACGGAAGTTCATCCCGTGCGGGCGCTGGAGGCCCACCTCGAAGGGTTTCGTGTCCTCCCGGCTCTCGAGGCGGCGGCGATCGGGGACATCTTCGTCACCGTGACGGGCAACACGCGCGTCCTCGGGCGCGAGCACTTCGCCCGCATGAAGGACGGGGCGTTCCTCATGAACGCCGGCCACTTCGACGTCGAGGTCGCGGTTTCCGAACTCCGGGAGATGGCCGCCCGCATAGAGGAGGACGTCCGGCCCAACGTGGACGCGTTCGTCCTCCCGGACGGCCGAACGCTCTACCTCCTCGGCAAAGGTCGGCTCGTGAACCTCGTGGCCGGCGACGGCCACCCGGCGGAGATCATGGATCTGAGCTTTGCCCTGCAGGCCCTCTCCCTACTCTACCTCCGGGAGCGCCACGCGCGGGAGGGGCGGCTTGCTCCCGAGCTCTTGCCCGTTCCTCCGGAGGTGGACGAGGAGGTGGCGCGCAGGAAGCTCGCCGCCCTCGGACTTTCGATCGACCACCTCACGGAAGCCCAAAGGCGTTACCTCGAGGGAGAGGAAGGCGCGGAGGAGGCGTAAGGCCGAGGCGTGCCCCCCCGAGGAGCGCGAAAGACGTCGCCTGCGAACTCGAACCGCCCGGGAAGCGTTTCTCGGGCGGTATTTTCGTGCGCGGCGGCGGGAAGGATTTTTCGACGCGGCGCCGAAGAACATAGCGTAGGTGGGGTAAAGTGGGGTAAAGTGGGGAGGTGGGGGGGATGTTCCTCGGGGAGCACCGGCACGTGCTCGACGAAAAGGGTCGGCTCACGATTCCCGCCCGTTTCCGCGAGGAACTGGGGTCGCCGTTCATCCTCACGCGCGGCCTCGACGGCTCCCTCTTCGCCTACCCCCTCAGCGCCTGGCGTACGCTAGAGCGGCGCCTGCGCTCCCTCCCCTTTACCCGCAGAGACGTCCGTGCCTTTACGCGCCTCCTCTTCGCCGGCGCCGTGGAGGTGGAACCCGACCGGCAGGGCCGGATCAGCATCCCTCCCAACCTTGCGGCCTACGCCGGTCTGGCGAAGAACGTCGTAGTCGTGGGCGTTTCCGCGCGCGTGGAGATTTGGGACGAGGCGCGCTGGGAGGCGTACGTCGCCGAAGGCGAGGCGAAGTACACGGATCTCGCCGAGTCCCTCATCGACCTGGGTCTCGACGAGGGGTGGGAGGAGTCCGGTGCGGACGTCCCGTAAGGAGGCGTGCGCGTGCACATTCCCGTCCTCCTTCAGGAAGTGGTGGAAGTTCTCGCCCCCGCTCCCGGGAAGATCTTCGTCGACGCGACGGTCGGTCTCGGAGGCCATGCGCGGGAGCTTCTTGCGCGCTTGGATGGTGGACTCCTCATCGGCATCGACCAGGATCCGGAGGCCTTAGCTCGCGCGGAGGTCGTCTTGGGCGAGGTGGGGGGACGCTTCATCCTGAAGCGTGCGAATTTTGCCGACCTCGAGGACGTCGTACGTCCTTTGGTACCCGAAGGGGTAGACGGGATCCTCTTCGACCTCGGGGTGTCCTCCCTCCAGCTCGACGAGGCAGAGCGGGGTTTCACCTACCGCGCCGACGCCCCCCTGGACATGCGGATGGACCCTACGGGGGCGGTCACCGCGGCCGATCTCGTAAACACGTTGTCCGAAGACGAACTTGCCCGGATTCTTCGGGAGTACGGGGAGGAACCTTTTGCGCGGCGCATCGCCCGCTTCCTCGTGGAGGCGCGGGCGCGGTCGCCCATCGCCACGACGGGGGAACTCGTGGAGATCGTGAAGGCCGCGATTCCCGCCCGCTACCGAAGGCGGGGAGGGCATCCGGCGCGCAGGACCTTCCAGGCGCTCCGGATCGCCGTGAACGACGAGTTGGCTCGCCTGGAGACGGCCCTCGAGCAGGCGATCCGCCTCCTTCGTCCCGGCGGCCGCCTGGCGGTTATCTCCTTTCACTCGCTCGAAGATCGCCGTGTGAAAGAAGCCTTTCGCCGGGCGGTGTACGGCCCAGAGACGTCCGTACCGCACTCCGGCGCCTCGCATCCGACCTACCGTCTCCTTCTCCGAAAACCCCTCACGCCGACGTCCGAAGAGGTGGCGCGCAATCCCCGAGCTCGGTCGGCGAAGCTCCGCGCCCTGGAGCGGGTCACGTGATCCGCACTCGGAACCTCAAGGGAGATCGACGCCCGGGTTTTGGTACGTCCGGCGAGATGGAGGGAGGGTTTGCCGTGCACCCCCCGCTTCGAGGATCTGCCGCTCTCCGCGCCCGCCCGGCGGAATACGATCCCGCCCCGGCACCGCCGTTGCCGCGGTCGCCCAAACGCTCCCGTTCTACGGGTTCGCCGGAAACGAAGCCGAGCACCCTCCCTAGCGTCCCCTTTTCGGCGGCCGAAAAGCGAGCCTACCTCGGGTACGCGTTTTTGGCGCTCCTCGTCGTCTTCGCGTACCTCGCGCGCATGGCCTACCTCACGGGGCTCGGCTACGAAGCGTCTCGCCTCGAACGGGAAACGGCCGCCCTGCGGCAGGAAGTGGACCTCCTTACGGCGGAGGTCGACCGCCTGAAGTCTCCCGAGCGCCTGCGCGAAGTCGCCGCGGAGCTCGGCTTGGAGAAACACGTGGGTACCGTGGTGCGCGGCGACGAAGCGTTCCGGGACACGGCCGAGCCCGGGGACCGGTCCTCGTCCGGACCGTCCGTCGTGAAGGGCGTTTCTCCGACGCGGGACGGAGAACCGGACGCCATCCGTCCGGGGACACGGCCGTGACGCCGAGGGGGGACGTCGGCGGAGGTAGGAACCCGGGGAACGCGCGTCGCGCGTTCCGCATGGCCACGTACTTTTGGGGTGTGTTTGTCGCCTTTCTCGTTGCCGTGATCGGACGCGTGCTCTACGTCCAGGAGGTGTTGGGCCCCCAACTCCTCCACGCCGCCACCGAGCAGTGGGTTCGTTCGCGCGAAGAAGAGGCGCCGCGCGGATCCCTTCTGGACCGAAACGGCGAGCGCCTCGCGTACGACGTCCCCGCGTTTGACGTCGTCGCTCTCCTCGACCCCCGGGCGCCCGAGCACGTCGAGGACCTCGAGGCGACGGCCCGGGTCCTCGCCCGCGGGCTCGACGCCCCCGAAGAGGCGATCCTGCGCACGCTGCGTGAGGGGCGCGAACAGGGAAGGTATCAGGTGGAGTTTCGCCCCTACGGGTGGAAGCTCCTCCCCCACCGCAAGGAAGCGCTGGAAGAGGAGTTGCGGCGTGCGGGAGTTCGGGGGATCGCCTTTCGCCCCGAAGTGGGGCGGTACTACCCCAAGGGCGAGTACGCCGCCTACCTCCTCGGCTACGTAAACCGAGACGGGAAGGCGGAGTACGGTCTGGAGGCGGGGTTGGACGCCACGCTCCGCGGGACGCGGGGAAAGACCTCGATCCCTACGGACAACCGCGGCGTCCCCCTTCCCTACGCCGAAGTCCAGGGCGATCCGGCGCAACCGGGGAAGGACGTCGTCCTCACGCTCGACGTCCGCCTTCAGGCGATCCTCGAAGAGGCACTGCGGGAGGCGGACGAGGAGCTCCGTCCCAAGGGCATTTGGGCCGTACTCGTCGATCCGTGGACGATGGAGGTGCTCGCCGCCGCCGCCCGGCCGACCTTCGATCCCAATCGGTACGAGGAGATTTCCGAGTACACGAATCCCTTCGTGGGGAAGCTCTACGAGCCGGGTTCGACGTTTAAGGTGCTCACCCTCGCCGCGGCGATCGAAGAGGGCGTGTACCGCGACGACGACACGTACCAAGCGGGGGTGTACGCGCCTCCGGAGATCTCGCCTCCGATCCGCGACTGGTCGGACCCTCGGGGGTGGGGAAAGATCACGCTGCGCGAGGGGATCGTCCGCTCGAGCAACGTAGCCGCGGTGATTTTGGGGTACGAGCGCCTGGGGCGGGAACGGCTCGCCCGGTACGAGCACGCCTTCGGGGTGGACGAACTTCCGTTTTCGCTCACGGGGCACGCCCCGCTTCCCGGCTCGGTGCGCGGTCGGCTGCCCGACTTTGCCGCGGCGCCACCGCGCGACGTGGCGACGACGACG
Source organism: Brockia lithotrophica (assembly GCA_003050565.1). Lineage (NCBI taxonomy): Bacteria > Bacillati > Bacillota > Bacilli > Thermicanales > Thermicanaceae > Brockia > Brockia lithotrophica. The sequence continues at coordinate 61,109 of PEBW01000002.1, read as the reverse complement.
TACGGTCAGGGTCTCGAGGTGACGTCGTTCGGGCTCGTCCGCGCCCTTTCCGCGGCGGTGACCGACGGGGTGCTGCGCGATCCCGTCCTCGTGAAGTGCGTTCGCGACGCCGACACGGGAACGTGCACTCCTCCCGCGGCGTCCGAAGGCCGGCGCGTCGTTTCGCCGGAGACGGCGGCCAAGGTGCGGGAGATCCTCGCCGACGTCGTGGCGCGTCCCGAGGGTACGGGACACGCCTACGCCGTGGAAGGGTACCGAATCGGCGGCAAGACGGGCACGGCGCAGAAGGTCGACCCCGGCACGGGGAGGTACGAGGCAGGGCGCTACGTCTACTCGTTTTACGGCTTCCTCCCCGTAGACCGCCCCCGGTTTGCCCTCTACATCGCCGTAGACGAACCGGAACGGCCGGCTGAGGGGAGCGGCGAAGTCGTCGCGCCGATCTTCCGCAAGGTCGTCGAACAGGCGGCGCCGCTCCTCGGCGTGGAACGCGGAGGGTCGGGTTCTCCCGAAGGGGAAGGCCGCATAGGAGTGAGGTGAAACTTGGACTTGTCGTGGGTGTCTGTCCCGCCTTTGCGTTCCCGCGTGCGGCAGGTGCCCCGGGGAGGACGAACGTGTGCGGCGCGAACCTTCTCGACGCCTCCTCGCCCTCTTCGGCCTCGCCACGCTTTCGCTCCTCGTCTTCACCCTGCGCCTCTTTCACCTCCAGGTGCTCATGGGACCGGATCTCGCGGCCAAGGCCCTCGAGCTCTGGAGTCGGGACGTGCCCATCGAACCTCCGCGCGGGCGGATCCTCGATCGCAACGGGGAAATCCTCGCGACGAATCGCGAAGCGTACTCGGTCCTCGTCTTTCCCGCCCAGGTCCGAGACAAGGAGCGTACGGCGGACGTCCTCGCGCGTGAACTCGGTGCCGACCGGGAAAAGCTCCTCCGACGCATCTCCCAGAGGACGCTCGTCGTTCGCCTCTCACCGGAAGGCAGGCGAGTTGACGAAGACGTGCGGCGGCGCGTGGAGGCACTCGCTCTTCCCGGCGTCTACGTCGCCTCCGAGCCGGCGCGCGTCTACCCCTACGGCTCCCTGGCCGCCCACGTCCTCGGGTTTGTCGGGATCGACAACCAGGGACTTTCCGGGCTCGAGCTCGCCTACGACGAGGTGCTGAGGGGGCGGCGCGGGGCGTTCAAGCTCTTTACCACCGCGGCAGGCGAGGCGCTTCCCGGGCTCCCCATGCTGTACGATGCCCCCGAAGCCGGCTACGACGTCGTGACCACCCTCGATCTCCGCCTGCAAAAGATCTTGGAGAACGCCCTCGACGACGCCTGGCTCGCGTACAAGCCCGAGGCGGCCATGGGAGTGATCGCCGACCCCCGAACGGGGGAGATTCTCGCCATGGCCTCGCGGCCTACCTTCGACCCCAACCGCTACCGGGAGTACCCTCCCGAGGTGCTCAACCGCAACCTCCCGATCTGGCGCGTCTTCGAGCCGGGTTCGACGTTTAAAATCGTCACCCTGAGCGCCGCCCTTCAGGAGAAAAAGGTCGACCTCGAGCACGAACACTTCTTCGACCCCGGGTACATCATCGTCGCCGGCGTGAAGATCCGGAACTGGAAGCCCGGCGGCCACGGCGACCAGACCTTCCTCCAGGTCGTGGAGAACTCCAACAACCCGGGGTTCGTCGAACTCGGGCTCCGCCTCGGCAAGGAGACGCTCTTCCGCTACATCCGCGCCTTCGGTTTCGGGGAAAAGACGGGGATCGACCTTCCCGGCGAGGCCAAGGGAATTCTCTTTCCCCTCGAGCGCGTGGGGCCCGTGGAGCTCGCGACGACCGCCTTCGGTCAAGGGGTAGCCGTGACGCCGATCCAGCAGGTGGCCGCCGTCTCCGCTGCCGTGAACGGCGGGACCCTCTACCGCCCGCACCTCCTCAAGGAAGTGCGCGATCCGCGCACGGGTGCGCCGGTTCACCGCCGGGAACCGGAGGTGCGCGGCACGCCGATTTCCCCCGAGACCTCGGCGCAGGTGCGCTACGCCCTCGAGTCCGTCGTCGCCCGCGGGACCGGGTACCGGGCGTATGTGGACGGGTATCGGGTGGGCGGGAAGACGGGTACGGCGCAAAAGGTGGGCCCGGACGGCCGCTACCTTCCGGGCGAGTACATTGTCTCCTTCGTCGGCTTTGCCCCGGCGGACGACCCCCGGCTCGTCGTCTACATCGCCGTCGACCACCCCCAAGGAATCCAGTTCGGCGGCGTCGTCGCCGCGCCCGTCGCCGGTCAGATCCTCGACGCCTCCCTCCGCGCCCTGGGGGTTCCCCCGCGCGAGGGGGGAATTCCCCGGGAGAAGTACGTATGGCCCGAGGTTCCGCCCCTGGAGGTTCCCGACCTCGTGGGGATGAGCGTCGACGACATCCGGCAGAGCTCCTACACCTTCGACCTCGACGTCGTAGGGGAGGGGGAGGTCGTGGTCGACCAATCTCCTCCTCCCGGGACGAAGCTCACCCCGGGCGAACGGGTGCGCGTCCGCCTCGGACCGCGTTCCCCTGCCGCGGAGCGGTAGGCGCTTCCGTGACAAGCCCTGCAAAACGCCGTACAATGGGTGACGGTACGGGAAAGGTCGCACGTCGATCCCAACGTCGGATTCCCGCACGTCGGTCGACCGCCGTTCGGGGTCGGCCGCAAGGGAGGAACGGGGTATGCGTCTCGCCGAACTCCTCGCGCCGCTCCGCGTCTGGAGGGCGCGGGGATTTCTCACCGTCAACGTCACGCACATCACCGACGACTCGCGGGAAGTCCTTCCCGGAAGCCTCTTCGTCGCCCGCCGGGGAACGACGGGCGACGGACACGCGTTCATCCCCGACGCCCTCGCCCGCGGCGCCGTTGCCTTCGTCGTCGCCATGGGGCGGGGGGAGGAGGTCGTGCGCCGCGGCGATGTCCCCGAGGGCGTCCCCGTCGTCGAAGTTCCCGACCCCCATCAGGCCCTCGCCTTTCTCGCCGCCCGCCTGTACGGCGATCCCACTTCCCACCTCCGCGTCGTCGGGGTCACGGGGACGAACGGGAAGTCGACCGTCGCCTACCTCACGCAGCAACTCCTCGAGGCGGTGGGGATCCGCACGGGCCTCGTGGGGACGGTGTTCGTCGACGTCGGCCGCGGTCCCCGCCCGGCGCAGCTCACGACGCCGGGCGCCGCCGAACTCCAGCGCCTCTTCCGCGACATGCGGGCGAACGGCCTGGAAGCGGCCGTCTTCGAAGCATCTTCCCACGCCCTCGACCAAGGTCGGATCCGGGGTGTTCGCCTCACCGCGGCGGTCTTTACGAATCTCACGCAGGACCACCTCGACTTCCACGCGACGATGGACGCGTACGCGGAGGCCAAGGGCCTCCTCTTTGCCTTTCTCGGTTCGGAGGCCTCCATGGAGAAGGCGGCGGTCGTCCGAGGCGACGATCCGTATGCGGAGCGGATGCTCCGGCGAAGTGCCGTACCCGTGTACACGTACGGCTTCGGGCCGGAAAACGCCCTGCGCGCCGTCGATGTCCGGCTGAACGCCCGGGGTTCGGCATTCGTCCTCGAGGCGTACACGGGCGAGCGCCTCCCCGCGCGCCTTCCGCTCCTCGGTCGGTTCAACGTGGAAAACGCCCTCGCCGCCCTCGCGGCGGCCCACGCCTTCGGCGTTCCGCTCAAGGAGCTCGTGCCCGTCCTCGAGAACGTCCGTCCCGTCCCCGGTCGCATGGAGCGGGTGAACGCCGGGCAGCCGTTTACGGTGCTTGTGGACTACGCCCACACCCCCGACGGGTTGGAGAAGGCCCTCGGCGCGATCCGCGAGTGGGCCGAAGGGCGGGTGATCGTCGTCTTCGGCGCCGGCGGTGACCGCGACCGCGCGAAACGTCCGCGCATGGGCGAAGTTGCCCACCGCCTCGCCGACGTCCTCATCGTCACGAGCGACAACCCGCGGAGCGAGGACCCGGAGGCCATCGCCCGGGAGATCCTCGCGGGGATCCCGCAGCCGCCGGAGCGGGAGACGTACGTCGAGCTCGACCGGAAGCGGGCAATCCGCGCCGCGATCCGCCTCGCCCGTCCGGGAGACGTCGTGCTCATCGCCGGGAAGGGGCACGAGCGCGAGCAGATCGTCGGCCACCTCCGGCTCCCTTTCGACGACCGAGAGGAAGCTCTCGCCGCCCTGGAGGAGCTGGGGGGTGAGGGGGATGCCTGAGTGGCCGCTCGCCTTCTTCCTCGACGCGACCCGGGCGGAATACGCGGGAGCTCCTCCTCCCGAGGGCGTGCGGGTGTACGGCGTCGTCCACGATTCCCGCGCCGTCCGAGGCGGCGAGCTCTTCGTCCCCCTTCCGGGAGGTCGAACGGACGGACACGCCTACGTCGCGGACGCCTTTGCCCGCGGCGCCGCGGCGGCTTTCTGGCGGCGGACCATTCCCGTACCTCAGGAACTCCGCGGAAGGCCGCTCCTCCTCGTGGACGACCCCCTCGCCGCCCTCTGGGAGGCGGCGCGGGCGCACCGCGCGCGCCTTCGCGGCCGCGTCGTCGCCGTGACCGGTTCCGTGGGCAAGACGACGACCAAGGACCTCATCGCCCGCGCCCTCGCCGCACGCCTGTCCGTCGCCCACGCGCGGGAAAGCTACAACAACCACATCGGCGTGCCGCTCACTCTGCTCGCGGCTGCCGAGGACGCCCACGCCGTCGTCCTCGAGTTGGGGATGAACCGCCGCGGGGAGATCGCCGAACTCTCCCGCCTCGCGCGGCCGGACGTCGCCGTGATCACCCTCCTGGGGGAGTCGCACATCGGTCTCCTCGGCTCGCGCGAGGCGATCGCCGTGGCGAAGGCGGAAATCGCCCTCGGGATGGACAAGGGCGGACGGATCTACATCCCGGACGACGACCCCCTTCTCCCCAAGACGGCGTACCTCTTCGCCTTTTCCGGAGAGGTGCGCACCGTCGGCCCGCGGGGACAAGACCGGGGCGGGCTCCTCGAGGACCGCGGCCTAGGCGGCTTCCGCATCTGGGCGGACGTCGACGGGAGGCGCGCGGAGCTGGACGTCCCGCTCCCCGGAGCCTTTGCCTGGCGCAACGCCCTCTACGCCGTCTTCGTCGCCCGCGACTTGGGGATCCCGCCGTCGGAAGTTGAGGCGGCCTGGCGCGAACTCGAACGCTCGCCCATGCGCCTCACGCCGAGGCGTACGCCGCGGGGAGCGCTCCTCCTCGACGACACGTACAACGCCGCCCCCACGTCCATCCGCGCCGCCGTGTCCGTGCTCGCCCGCCTTCCCGCGCGTGAGCGCGTGGCCGTCCTCGGCGAGGTAGGGGAACTCGGCGCCCACGCCCCGCGGCTCTACGCCGAGCTTGGGGAGTCCCTCCCCGCCGAGGGGATCGCCTACCTCCTCTTCGGCTCCGGACTCGCCCCCCTGGAGGAGGCGCTCCGCGCCCGCGGCGCCCGGGTATGGCGCACGGAAGATCCGGAGGCGCTTTTGGCGAAGCTCCGGACGTACGACAACCCCGACGCGGCGCTCCTTCTCAAAGCGTCGCGTCACATGCGCTTCGAGCGCTTCGTGGAGGCCCTCCTTGGAGAAGGGATGGGGGAGGGGGATCCGGCCGATGGTTGAGCGGGTTCTCCTCTTCGCCATGGCCACGTCCTTCCTCGCGACACTCCTCATCGGGACCGCCGCGATCCCCTTCCTCCGCCGGCTCAAGGCCGGACAGTCCATCCGCGAGGAAGGACCGCGCTGGCACGCCAGGAAGAGCGGCACGCCGACGATGGGCGGGCTCATCTTCCTCGGCGGCGCCCTCTTCTCCCTCGCCTTCTTCGGACACCGGACGCCGGAGACGGTCTTCCTCCTCGTGGCCACGCTTGGGTATGCGGCGATCGGCTTTGCCGACGACTTCTTCAAGGTCGTCTACCGGCGCAACCTCGGCCTTACCGCCCGCGAAAAGTTCCTCGCCCAACTCGTCCTCGCCTTTGCCCTCTTTTTTCTCCTCGTCGCGACGGATCGGCTCGATCCTCGGGTGTTCGTCCCCTTCGTCGGCGACGTCGCCTTAGGACCCGGTCCCATCGCCTACGTCCTCTACTTCGCCTTCCTCCTCCTCGTCTTCGTGGCCACGACGAACGCCGTGAACATCACGGACGGCCTCGACGGCCTCCTCGCGGGCTCGGCGGCCATCGCCTTCGGCGCATACGCCGTCCTCGCCTTGGGGCGCGGGCACTTCGAGGAAGCGCTCTTTGCCGCCACGTTCGTCGGAGCGCTCGTGGGCTTCCTCTTCTTCAACGCCCACCCGGCGCGCGTGTTCATGGGCGATACGGGCTCACTCGCTCTGGGGGGCGCCCTCGCGGGTCTTGCCGTCCTCACCCGCACGGAGCTCTTGCTCGTGCTCCTCGGCGGGCTCTTCGTCGTCGAGACGCTTTCCGTGATCTTCCAGGTCCTCTACTTCAAGCGCACGGGCGGGAAGCGCCTGTTTCGGATGTCTCCCCTGCACCACCACTTCGAACTCGTCGGCTGGAGTGAATGGCGCATCGTCGCCACCTTTTGGGCTTTCGAAGCCCTGTGCGCTGCCTGCGCCCTCACGGTGGAGGTGCTCGCCCGATGACGCGATCCCCAGCGGAGTCCGTTGCTTCGCCGCACGACCGGGGGTGGACCGCCCTGCGGCGGCGCTACGCCGGGCGGCGGGTTCTCGTCCTCGGCGGCGGGCGGAGCGGCGTCGCCGCCGCCCTCCTCCTCGTTCGGGTCGGCGCCCGCGTGACGGTGAGCGACGTGCGCGGGCGCCCGGAGTTCGCCGACCTCGAGCGCGCGAAGGTCCCCGTGCGCATCGGGCCGCAGGGTCCGGAGCTGCTCGCGGGGGCGGAGGTCGTCGTAAAGAGTCCCGGACTTCCCCCTGAGCATCCGGCGGTGCGGGCGGCGCGCGAGCGGGGGATCCCCGTGGTGTCCGAGGTCGGCCTCAGCCTGCCGTTCTTGCCGCACCCCCGCGTCGCGGTCACGGGTTCCAACGGCAAGACGACGGTCGTCCTCTGGACGCGCCACATTCTCGCCGCCGCCGGGCTGGAGGTCGCCGCCGCGGGGAACGTGGGCGTCCCCCTCTCGGGCCTCGTAGGCAAACTCTCTCCGCGGGCGCGCCTCGTCGTCGAATTGTCGAGCTTTCAGCTCGAGGACATGCGCCTGGCAGGAGAGACGTTCCGTGCGGAAGTCGCCGTGCTCACGAACCTCTACCCGCACCACGTGGACTACCACGGCTCGCCGGCCGCCTACGCCCGGGCCAAGGCGCACCTCTTCACCGCCCAAGGTCCCGGGGATGTGGCCGTCGTGCGGGACGCGCCCGAGACGCTGGCGCTCCTCGAGGGGCACCGCGGCCGCCGCCTCCTCGTCGGCTTTCGGCGCCCGGACAGCCCGTGGGCCGCGTTCGTCCGCGAGGACGGGGAACCTTACCTCGCCCTCGCCTTCGGTGCCGCGGTCCATTCCCTCTTGCCCGTGCGCGCGCTCCCTTTGCCCGGGGAGCACAACGCGGAGAACGCCCTCTTCGCCGCCGCCGCGGCGTACCTCCTCGGCGCGGGCACCGATGCGGTCGTCGAAGGGCTTCGCACGTTTCCCGGCGTGCCGCACCGCCTCGAGTATGTGGGCGATTTTTCCGGCGTACACGTGTACAACGACTCCAAGGCGACGAACCCCGAGGCGGCGGCGGTGGCCCTCGCTGCCCTCGCCGGTCGCCCCACGGTCCTCCTTGCCGGCGGTCTGGAACGCGGAGAGTCCCTCTCCCCCCTCGCTCCCTACTTTGCCGGGCGGGCGGGGAACCTCCGCGCCCTCGTCGCCTACGGAGAGATGGGTCCACGCCTGGCGCAAGCGGCGCGGGAGGCGGGGTTAGGTTCCGTACACCTCGTCCGCACCCTCGCCGAAGCCGTCGGTCGTGCGCGCGAGCTCGTCCGTCCCGGCGATGTGCTCCTCCTCTCCCCGGCGGCCGCATCTTGGGACCAATATCCCGACTTCGAAGCCCGCGGGGAGGAGTTTCGCCGCTTGGTGCGCGAGGAGTTCGCCGCACCTTCGGGGCCGTAGGGCGGGTTTGGGGGAGCATCTCCCGCCGCGTCTTTCGTCCGGGGACGTATCTCGATCCCGCGGTTCGTCTGCAGACGGGTTCGCACCCGGTCGGCGTCGGTTGGTCGGAGGGAGAGTCGGCATTCGAAGGCACTTTTTCGGAGAGCAGGGGGAGGCGGGAGGATGGGAGCTGCCGGCACGGCAACGGTTCTGAGGCGGGGGACCGCGGGGGAGAACCCCGTAGACCTCGTCCTCCTCGGAGCGGCGCTCGCCCTCGTGGTCTTCGGTCTCCTCGCGGTGACCTCGGCCGGTTCGGCGGTGGGGGCGCGCGACTTCGGCGACCCGTGGTACTATGGGAAGCGGCAGGCGATCTTTGCCGCCTTGGGGCTCGGGGCGATGGCCGTCTTCGCCCGCACGGACTACCGGGTCTTTCGGCGCTACGTCCCCGCACTCACGGGGATTGCCCTCCTCGCCCTCGTCCTCGTCCTCGTCCCCGGGATAGGCGACGTGCGCGGCGGCGCCCGGAGCTGGATCGGATTTGGCGCCTTTTCCGTGCAGCCGGCGGAATTCGCCAAGTTCGCCCTCATCTGGACCTACGCCCACCTTTTGGACCGCCACCCGGACCTCGTGCGGAACGGCTCCAAGGCGGCCCTCGCCTTCGGTTTCCTCGCCCTCGTGTTCGCCCTCATCCTTCTCGAGCCGGACCTGGGGACGGGGACGGTACTCGCGGCTTCCGTGCTCGCCCTCTTCTACGTCGCCGGTCTGTCCCACCGCGTTCTGGCCGTGCTCGGTGCCCTCGGCGTCGTCCTCTTCGGACTCCTCATCCTCGCCGAGCCGTACCGGATGCGGCGGATCACGGCCTTCCTCGATCCGTGGCAGGATCCCCTCGGCGCCGGGTATCAGACGATCCAGTCGCTCATGGCCGTGGGGCCGGGAGGGGTTTTCGGCGTCGGCTTCGGGATGAGCCGGCAGAAGTTCCTCTACCTGCCGGAGCCGTACAACGACTTCATCTTCGCCATCGTCGCCGAGGAACTCGGGTTCCTCGGGGCGACGGCGCTCCTCACCCTCTTTTTCGTCTACCTCTGGCGGGGGGTGCGGGCGGCCCTCCGCGCCCCCGATGCCTTCGGTTTTTACCTCGCCACGGGGTTTACGTCCCTCGTCTTCGTTCAGGTGTTCATCAACGTCGGCGTCGTCCTCGGACTTCTCCCCGTCACGGGAATCACCCTGCCCTTCCTGAGCGCGGGCGGTTCTTCCCTGGGGATCACCCTCGCCGGCACGGGCGTACTTCTCTCCGTATCGCGCGCCGCTCGGGGGAACTGAACCTTGCTGGGACGCGAAGCCGCCTCCGCGCATACGTTGGGGTGGACCGGGCAACCGCCTACGCCCATCCCCGGCGGTCCCGGCACGGGCGGGGGAACCCGGTCGGGGGTCGCCGCGCAAGGGAGGAACTCCGCGTGCATCCCGCCCTCCAACGCCTCGCAGACCTCGCCTTCACCCGGGTACGCTTCTCCGAGCCCCTCGCACCGTACACGACCTGGCGCATCGGCGGGCCAGCCGATGCCCTCGTGGACGTCGGTACGCCGGAGGAGCTCGTTCGTCTCTTCGCCTTCCTGCGGGAGGAGGGGATTCCCTGGTTTCTTCTAGGGCACGGCTCAAACGTGCTCTTCGGCGACGGAGGTTTTCGCGGGGTCGTATTTCGCCTCGCAGGCGCGTTCCGCACCCTCGCCATCCTCTCTCGAGGCTCGTCGCCCCTCGTGTTTCCGGACGGGAGGAGAGGGTCATCCCCCTCGGCCGCCGCGGAAGGGTCGCCCGACGGTTCTGCGCCCGGACGAGACGCGAGGCCGTACGAGGGGGCCGAGGTGGGGTGGGAACAAGGAGGTGACGTCCCCCGCTGCCCTCCCGAAACGGTCGGCGTACTCGCCGGCGGAGGAGCGTCTCTTCCCGGTCTTGCGGCCTTTGCAGCGCGGCGGGGTCTTGCGGGGCTCGAGTTCGCCGGAGGGATTCCGGGAACGGTCGGGGGGGCGGTGGTCATGAACGCCGGCGCACACGGGGGCGAGGTGAAAGACGTCCTCCGCTACGTGCGCCTCTTCACCCCCGACGGCCGCGAGGTCGTGGCAGGCCCGGAAAGCTTAAGGTTTTCCTACCGTACGTCGAACCTCCAGAGGGAGAAGGCGGTTGTCGTGGAAGCGGCGTTTTGCCTTCGTCCCGACGACCCCGAAGAGATTCGCGCACGCCTGAACGCCTTCCGCGAACGGCGCGCGCGGACGCAGCCCGTAACCGCCCGCACGGCGGGAAGCGTCTTCCGTAACCCGCCGGGAGACTACGCCGGAAGGCTCATCGACGCCGCTGGGCTCAAAGGTCTTCGCGTGGGCGGCGCGGTCGTCTCGCCCGTACATGCGAACTTCATCGAAAACGCAGGCGGCGCCACGGCCCGAGACGTGTGCGCCCTGATCGAGCGCATCCGGGACGAGGTGTACCGGAAGTTCGGCGTGCTTTTGGAGACGGAGGTCGTGGTGGTGGGGGAGGGGTGAGCGGAGGTGCTCACCTTTGTCCCATCTCCTCATCGAAGGCGGTCGCCCCCTCGTGGGCTGGCACAAGGTCTACGGAGCAAAAAATGCGGTGCTCCCCATCCTCGCCGCCACCGTGCTCGCGCGGGACACCTTTGAGATCGAAAACGTTCCCGACCTCCTCGACCTCGAGATCATGATCGCCATCCTCCACGCGCTCGGAGCGCGCGTACGGCGCGAGGGGACGACCCTCTACGTCGACACCCGGGGAATTCACCGCACGGAAGTCCCCGAGGAGCTCATGGGGCAGATGCGTTCGTCCCTCTTCCTCATGGGCCCCCTCGTCGCCCGCTACCGCGAAGCGACGCTCTACCGCCCCGGCGGCTGCGCCATCGGCACGCGGCGCATCGACTTCCACGTGGAAGGGTTGCGGCGGCTCGGGGCGCGCGTAGTGGAAGATGGAGGGAAGATCGAGGCGCGGGCGCTCGCCCTTCGCGGTGCGACGATCGTCCTCCCTTACCCGAGCGTGGGGGCCACGGAAAACCTCATGATGGCGGCGACGCTCGCCGAGGGGACGACGCGCATCGTAAACGCCGCCAGGGAGCCAGAGATCGAAGACCTCGGACGCTTCCTCAACGCGATGGGTGCCCGCGTCTACGGCGCGGGGGAGGCGACGATCGTCGTGGAAGGCGTGCGCGAGCTCCGGGGTACCCGCCACCGGGTAATCCCCGACCGCATCGTCGCCGGAACGTTCCTCTTCGCGGCGGCGATCACCGGGGGGGACGTGGTCCTCGAGGACGCCCGACCCGAGCACATGGAGGCCGTGTTGGACCTCCTCGCGACGAGCGGCGTGGAGCTCGAAGTAGGTGCGAGTACGATCCGCCTGCGGGGGAAGCTTCCCCCCCGTCCGCTCCCGCGCGTGGTCACGGCCCCCCACCCCGGGTTTCCCACGGACCTGCAGCCCCAGCTCGTCACGTACCTCACGCAGGCCGAGGGCACGAGCGTCGTCGTGGAAACGGTCTTCGACGGCCGCTTCCGCCACGCGGAGGAACTCGTTCGCATGGGGGCCAGGATCTACGTCGACCAACGAACGGCGGTCGTCGAGGGGCCGGCGCGCCTCAAGGGCGAGCGGGTTCGCGCCTACGACCTTCGGGGGGGCGCCGCACTCGTCCTCGCGGGCCTCGCCGCCGAGGGCGCGACGCGCGTCTACGGGCTTATGCACATCGACCGCGGGTACATGCGCCTCGAGGAGGAACTCGCCGCCCTCGGAGCTTCCGTCCGGAGGGTTTCCGCGGCGCGGGAGGAAGAAGCGGCAGGCTGAGCTTTCGTTCGGGAACGTTCGGGAGGAGGAAACGCCGTGCGCAGGCGGATCCGGTTCTTCATCGCGCTCTTTTTCCTCGGCGTCGTCGTCGCCGCGTACGCGTTCGGTCCGTACGCGAAGGTCGGCTCGGTCGTCGTCGACGGCGCCGCGCGCGTCCCGCGGGAGGCGACCCTCTCGTTGGCCGGCGTACGCGAAGGGGATTTTCTGGGGCGGGCCCTCTGGGCCCGCCGCAACCTCCTCGCGAGCGGAGAGTTCCGTTCCGCGCGCGTCCGTTGGGCGTTTCCCAACCGCATCTACATTGCCGTAGAAGAAGAGGAGGCGGTGGCCCTTCTCGCGGAGGGGGAAACCCTTTTGGCCAACGGCCACATCTCCTCCTTTGCTCCTCCGGATTCGGGAGATCCTCCCCTCGGAAGTCGGACCTCTTCGCCGGCGGACGAGCCTTCAAAGGGCACGGCTTCTCCTCTGCCGCGCATCGAGGACGTCCCCCGCGACTTCCTACCCCGCCTCGCGGCAGAGCTCGCCGCTACGCCGAAGGAAGTGCGCGCGGCGATTGCCGAGGTACGCGGGATGCCGCGCGCTTCCGATCCGGAAGCCCTGCACCTTCGCTTTCGCGACGGACTTGTCGCGGAGACGACGCTGCGCCACCTGAGCCGCATGCTCGCCGCCTTCCCCGCCGTGCGCCGCGCCCTGCCCGACGCGCCGAAAGGCGTGCTCTACCTCTACCCCGAGGGTGTGTACTATTCCGAACGTCCCAAGTCCTTTTAGCGCCCCCGCTCCGCGCGGCCTGTGGCAGGATTTGCCCTTTTCGACGTGGAACACATACGGATGAGCCGGAAAGGAGGGGGCGGGCGGTGGTATCGCGCAGCGTCATCGCCGCCGTAGACGTTGGCACCCACCGGGTTCGCGTCGTCGTCGGGGAGCGCCGTGGCTACACGCTGTACGTACGCGGCGCGACGGGAGCCCCGATTGCTGGGACGGCGAAGTCGCGTCCGCGGGAATCCTTGGATGTGCTCCCTGCGCTACGCCGCGCCCTGGAAGAGGCAGAGGCCATGGCCCACGCGACCCCGGAGGTGCTCGTCATCGGCGTAGGGGGTGCGGAGGCGGAGATCGCCCCCGTACGCGTGTCGGCAAGGTGGGATTCTCGGACGACGGTCGACGACGCCGAGGTGGAGGCCCTCGTCGCCGCGGCGCAGAGCGAGGGAGAAGGGGCGTACGTCCCCGAGGTCCTGCCGCGCCGGTTCTTCCTCGACGGCGCCCAGCTCGCCGATCCGCGGGGCCACGCGGGGCGCGAACTCGTCTTCGAAGGTTGGCAAGTCCGCGTCTCGGAGGAAGTTCTCGAGGCGTACCGGAGCCTCCTCGACCGGCTCGACCGCGAAGCCGTATACCGCTTCCGCCCCTTTGCCGTCCTCGAACTCCTCACGCACGCGGAAGAACGGCGCGAAGGCGTCGTCGTCGTAGACGTGGGTGGGTGGACCACGGAACTCATCGCCGTAAAAGGTTCAGAACGCCTCGTCGTCGAGACCCTTCCCTTCGGCGGTGCCTACCTCACGCGCGATGTGGCGCGCGTTCTCGGGATCTCGCTCGCGGAGGCGGAGCAGCTCAAGCTCATGCACGGCGTCGCACACGTACAGGAGGCGGCGGACGCAGAGGTCTTCCCCCTTCCTTCAGAAGGCGGGGGGGCATACCTCCGGCAGACGGAGCTCGCCCAAATCCTCGAAGCCCGCTTGGAGGAAATCCTCACCCTCGTGCGGTCGCGTCTCGAAGAGCTCGCCCTGGATCCTTTGGCCACGTACGTCTTTACGGGAGGGACGGCGGCCCTGCCCGGCTTTACGGGTCTCGTACGCCGCCTCTTTCCCGGTTCCGTTCGCATCGGCTATCCCCAGTACATGGGCGTGCGCCATCCTTCTCTGAGCGGCGCCGTCGCCCTCCTGCACGCCGAAGCCCTGGCCGGGTTCGCGGAAGAAGGGATCCGCCGACACGAGGGGATCCGCGAAGAGGGCTGGATTCGCCGCGTGCGCGAGTGGCTTCTCGAACGATTTTGACCTCTCTTGGGGGCGGTTCGTTCGACCGCGAAACGGATTTCCCGCGGGACTGCGAACGAGGTATGATAGATGGAGTAGGGACAACCTCGGAGAGTCGAAAACCTCAGAAAAACTGCCGATACGAGAAGTAGGTTCGGTCGTCGTGCCTACGGGTGTACGAGACGGGAGGCTATGGAGATGCTCGACCTGGAGATGGAAAAAGCCGTTCCGGCCGTCATCAAGGTTGTGGGTGTCGGGGGCGGCGGTTCGAACGCCGTAAACCGGATGATCGAGAGCGGCCTTTCGGGCGTAGAGTTCATTGCCGTGAACACGGACGCGCAGGCCCTTTCCCTTTCGAAGGCGGACGTAAAGCTGCAAATCGGCGAAAAGCTCACCCGCGGTCTCGGGGCGGGGGCAAACCCGGAAATCGGGAAAAAGGCGGCCGAAGAATCGCGGGAGGCTATCGAAGCCGTTCTCCGGGACGCCGACATGGTCTTCGTCACCGCGGGCATGGGTGGCGGCACGGGGACGGGTGCCGCTCCCATCATTGCCCAGGTGGCGAAAGAGCTCGGGGCGCTCACAGTTGCCGTGGTGACCAAGCCCTTCCGCTTCGAGGGGAAACGCCGCATGCTTCAGGCGGAAGCCGGGATCGCGAACCTCAAGGAGCGCGTGGACACGCTCATCGTCATCCCCAACGACCGCCTCCTCGAGGTCGTGGATAAGAACACGCCGATCACCGAGGCGTTTCGCATGGCGGACAACGTCCTCCGCCAGGGCGTGCAGGGGATCAGCGACCTCATCGCCGTGCCGGGGCTCATCAACCTGGACTTTGCCGACGTGAAAACGATCATGCAGGACAAGGGAACGGCGCTCATGGGCATCGGCGTCGCTTCCGGCGAAAACCGGGCGCAGGAAGCGGCGAAGCGGGCGATCATGAGCCCGCTCCTCGAGACGACGATCGAAGGGGCGAAGGGCGTCCTCCTCAACATCACGGGAGGGACGTCCCTCACCCTCTTCGAGGTGAACGAAGCGGCCGAGATCGTCCACGCCGCCTCCGATCCCGACGTGAACATGATCTTCGGTGCGGTGATCAACGAATCCCTCGACGACGAGATCTACGTCACGATCATCGCCACCGGCTTCGACGAAAGGAAACGCGAGGCGGGTTTCCCGCGGGCGCAAGAGACGGCGCCCTCGCCCTCCAAGGTTTCGGAGGATTCCCCACCCTTCTTCGACGACTTCGACATTCCGACGTTTCTCCGCAAGCGCCGACCGCGCTCCTGAAGAGCGATGCCCGCGGCTTCGCATTTGCCCCCTTTCGGGCCTGTTGCGTCCTCGCCCGAAAGCGGGGCGCTTTTTTTGCGCCGCCGTTCGGTGGACGGCGCGGCCTTCCGACGTCGTGACGGGGTGCGCCCGTCGCCCGAAAAGTCCGGGGCGGTTTGCCGGACGTACCGGAAAGGAACCCGAGGGCAGGTTTTGTCCGCGAAGGGACAAAAATGAAAGGCCGGGGAAGAAAGTTTCGTCCACGCAGCCGGCCCACTTCGACACCCCCCTCCGGAGGCGGGGGGTATACTTGGCCCTAGACCGAGCCGGGGGGGAAGGGCGATGGAACCCGTCTTCTACGTCGACCTGTTCGTCCTCTACAACTTCCTCGTCGACGCCCTCCTCCTTTGGGCCGTCGCATCCCTCGCCGGCCGACCGATCCGCATATCGCGCCTCGCGGGTTCCGCCTTTCTCGGGGGTGTTGCTGCTCTTCCTCCCTACGCGGCCGAATGGCCGGCATCGCCCACGGTAGGCTACGCGGTGGTCCTCGCTTTCTTGCTCGTCTCCGTCGCCTTTTCCGTGCGGAGCGTCCAGGTCCTCGTCCGCCTCACCGCCCTTTTTTGGCTCGTCTCCCTCCTCTACGGGGGAGTGCTCACGTTTTTCGCTTCTTGGGAAGGACGGGATGCGGGAGGGGGGCTTTCCGCGGCGCCGACGTCCCACGCGTCCTGGGGTGCCCTCCTCTTGGGGTACGTTCTCATGTTCTCCCTGGGCAAGGTGACCTTGCGGGCCTTGGAGAGGGGGCGACGGGGGGTTCCGCACACCGTGCGGGGCACCGTGCGCGCAGAGGGGAGGGAGGTTCCCTTCGTCGGCCTCGTTGACACGGGCCATCTGTTGCGCGATCCGTTGGGAAATGTCCCCGTGTTTCTCGCCGATACGGCCGTTCTTCTCCGCCTCTTTCCGGAACTCGGGAGCTTCCCGCACGCGGAGGAAGTCCTCGACCAACTCGTCGGGGGTCGAATTCCCCGGGACTTTCCGGAACCTCTCGTCCGCCGGTTCCGGCTTTTGCCTTACCGCAGCGTGGGCGGTTCCGGTCTCCTCCCCGCGTTCGTCGTCGACGAGGTCGTCCTCGAGGCGGATCGGGAACGCATCCGCCTCCACCACCCCCGCCTTGCGTGGAGCGTTCATCCCCTTTTTGCCGACGCCGCCGCCGAGGTGCTCGTCCCGGCGCAGGTCTTCCCGAGTACGGAGCTATCGAGCGACCCGAGACGAAGGAGGGAAGGACATGTGGAGGTGGCGGAGCCTCGCGCATAAGCTGAAGGCCCTTTTCCGCCTGGTGCTCGTACGACTCGGGCTCGCGTCCGAGGAGGTGTACTACCTCGGTGGCCCGGACACGTTGCCTCCGCCTCTGGCCCGCGAGGAGGAGGAGGTACTCATCCGCCGACTGCGGTCGGGAGAAGATGCGCGCGACGTAAAGCAGACGCTCATCGAGCGCAACCTCCGCCTCGTCGTGTACATTGCTCGGAAGTTTGAACAGCCGTACGTTCCCATCGACGACCTCATCGGAATCGGGACGATCGGCCTCATCAAGGCGGTGCACACGTACGATCCGGAAAAGAACATCAAGCTCGCCACGTACGCTTCCCGCTGCATCGAAAACGAAATCCTCATGCACCTGCGGAAGGCGAACCGCCTGCGCCACGAAGTCTCGCTCGAAGAGCCGCTGACCGTGGACTCCGACGGGAACGAGCTTCTCATCGCCGACGTCCTCGGCCACGGAGACGACGAGCTCCATCGCGGCATCGAGGCGGAAGTAGACCGCGAACTCCTCCGTCAGGCGATCGCCACGTTGAGCGAACGGGAGCGAACGATCGTCGAGCTCCGTTTTGGTCTCCGCGACGGGCGGGAGTACACGCAAAAGGAAGTTGCGGACCTCCTGGGGATTTCCCAGTCGTACATTTCGCGCCTCGAAAAGCGGATCCTCCGGCGGCTGGAAGTGGCCATGAGCAACATGGCGTAGGCTCAAGCTCGCTCCCTCGCCGCCCCTTTCCCATCCCTCTGCGGTTGGCCCCCGGATTTGGTCATGGATCGTCCCGAACCGGGCATACTGAGTAACGCCATGCGCGGACGTGGCGGAAGTGTGTACCGGGGAGGGTCGAATGCGTGTCCGGGAACCACAAGGTCGAAATCACCGGCGTCGACACGTCGCAGCTTCCCGTACTTACGAATGCGGAAATGCAGGAGTTCTTTCGACGCATGCAGGAAGGAGACCTGGAAGCCCGGGAGCGCCTCATCTACGGAAATTTGCGGCTCGTCCTTTCCGTCGTGCAGCGCTTCAGCCACCGCGGGGAAAACATGGACGACCTGTTTCAGGTGGGCGTCGTCGGCCTCATCAAGGCGATCGACAACTTCGACCTCTCGCACGGTGTGCGCTTTTCCACGTACGCCGTACCGATGATCGTGGGAGAAATTCGCCGCTACCTGCGGGACAACGGCGCCCTCCGCGTGTCGCGTTCCCTTCGGGACATCGCGTACAGGGCTTTGAATGTACGCGACCGTCTGCTCGGAGAACGCTCGATCGAACCTACGGTTGACGAAATAGCCGCCGAGCTTTCCCTTTCCCGCGAGGAGGTGATCCTCGCCCTGGAGGCGATTCAGGAACCCGTTTCGCTCTTCGAACCCATCTACCAGGACGGAGGCGACCCGATCTACCTCATGGACCAAGTCCACGACGAGCGCGCGCGGGAAGGGACGTGGGTGACCTGGATCGCCTTGCGGGAGGCGCTGCGCGCTCTGGGGCCGCGGGAAAGGCTCATCGTGACGAAGCGGTTTTTCGAGGGAAAGACGCAGATGGAGATCGCCGAGGAGATCGGCATCTCCCAGGCGCAGGTTTCGCGCTTGGAAAAAAACGCCTTGCGCCACATGCAAAAGCACGTCGACCTCGCGGAATGAACGTTGCCGCCCCGGGCTCAGACGGGGCGCGTTTTCTTGTACGGGAGAGACCCCCGCCCTTCGCCTGCGAACGCCGCGGTTTCAAAAAGGCTCGCGCGGCGTACCTTCCGGGCCACCGCGCATATACCGGTAGAAGAAGGGCGGTGGCTTACGTGCTCAGGATATCCGAGTTTCAGTCCAAGGACGTCGTACGCCTCTCCGACGGGAAGCGCCTCGGGCGCGTGGCGGACGTGGAAATCGATCCCGACGCCGGGCGCGTGCTCGCCCTCGTCGTTCCCAAGGGCGGGGGAATGTTTTCGTGGTTTCGGCGCCCCGAAGAAACCGTCGTGCGCTGGGAGGACATCGAGACCATCGGGGTCGACGTGATCCTCGTCCGTACCCCCGATTCTCCCGCGGCGCGACTCCCGGAGGGGAAGTCTTGAAGGTATAATGGACACGCGGGCGGAGGGCGCCCCCGCCGCGGAGTCCCTCCAAAGGCGTTCGGGCTTCCCGCTGCGAGGAGAGCTCGGCTGCGCCCGAGGGAGGTGGGAACGTGGAATTTGCCCGTCCGGGAGAGGAGCCGTTCGCCTACGACTCCGACAATCGCCTCTTCTGGCTTCGCGTGCGCGATGCGGCGGCCGTCGTGGGGGGGCTTACGGCGAGGGACTTCGACCGGCGTCCGGGAGAGCCGTGGGGAAATCTCTCTCCCACACGCGAACGCGACCCCGCCGTAGCCGAGCGTCGCCGACGTACGCTCCTCGCCCTTTTGGGGGACGAGCTTCGCCTTGCCGCTCCCAGGCTCACCCACGGAGCGGACGCCTGGATTCTCGAAGCGCAGGAAGGCGGTTGCCGCAGCGCGCTCGTCCGCGAGGACGGGGGTGAGGAAGCGCTCGCCCCGGAGGTTGTCCCCGAGGCGGACATCGCTGTGACCGACTGCCCGGGTGTGGTGCTCTTCATGACCTATGCGGACTGCCTGCCCCTCTACGTGTACGCACCGGCGAGGGCGATCGCCCTCGCGCACGCCGGCTGGCGGGGGACGGTGCGCAACGTGGCCGGCCGCGTCGTCGAGCTCCTCGTCCGCGCCTTTGGCGCCGATCCCGGAACTTTGCGGGCGGTAGTCGGTCCGGGGATTTCCCGAGCTTCTTACGAAGTCGGGGAAGACGTCCTCCGCGCTTTGGAAAGCCTAAGGGAACGGGCCGGTCTTGCCGATACGGAGATTGAGCGGGTGCTCGACCGGAGGCCGGGCGGGCAGGCGCGGTTGGACCTTCCCCTTTTGAACGCACTTCTTTTGCAAAAAGCAGGAATCCCCGAAGACCGCATCGAACTTAGTACTTTGTCTACGGACGGGAACGGTGACCTCCTCTTTTCCCACCGTCGGGAAGGGGGGAAGGCCGGGAGGATGGCCGCCTTTTTCCTCCTTCGGGCCTGAGGCGGCGCTTGCGACAATTTCGAAGGATGGGAGGATACCTTCCATGATGAATCGCGTGTTTCAGTGGATTGGGCTGGGAGACGACGGCGAGCTTCCCGGGGAAGACGACCGGCAGCCTGCCGAACCGGACGCCGAAGCGGAGCGGACACGGCGGCGGGGAAACATCGTACCCTTGGAACGGAAGCGGAGTGAGGCAAAGATGGTCATCGTAGAGCCGCGGACGTTCAACGAGGTAAAGGACATCGCCGACCACTTGCGGGCGAGAAAGGCCGTCCTCGTGAATTTCCACCGCGTACCCCACGAGCTCAAACAGCGGATGAAGGACTTCTTGAGCGGGACGATCTACGTCCTGGAAGGGGAGTTCACCGCCGTCGGGGAAGACATCTACCTCCTCGCCCCGGAAAACGTGGAGATCGAAGGGTCAATTTCGTTCTTTGCCGACGAAACGCTGGGGAATTTCCGCCGCTGAACTTCCGGAAACGGGGGCGGAGGTGCGGTCCTAAGGCGCATCCCACGCGGCGAGGTGCGCAGGTGGGACGGGCAAAGGGGGGATGCGGCGGTGGCCCTGCGGCCTGAAGACATCGAGCACAAGGAATTCCCCATCACCTTTCGCGGCTACCACGTAGACGAGGTGAACGCCTTCCTCGAACAGGTGGCGCGCGAGATGGCGCTCCTCCTCGAGGAGCAGGCCAAGCTCCGGAAGCGCGTCGCCGAGCTCGAAGAGCGGCTGAACCACTACGGGAACTTGGAAGAAACCCTCACGAAAACCCTCGTCGCCGCCGAAAAGACGGCGGAGCAGGTGAAGGCCAACGCGCACAAGGAGGCGGAGCTCATCCTCCGAGAGGCGGAGAAAAACGCCGACCGCATCGTCGAGGAAGCCCTCGCCAAGGTGCGCAAGATCAACTTGGAAATCGACGAGCTCAAGCAGCGGGCGATCGTCTATCGGAACCGCTTCCGCACCTTGCTCGAAGCGCAGCTCGAGATGCTTCAGGGTCACGATTGGGACGGCCTCACGGAAGAGACCTTCGGGGAGGGTCGGGGGCGCGAAGAGCTCCGCACGCCTTGATCGCATTTCCGCGGCCGTTTTCCTTTGCGGTGCGTACGGATTCGGCGGTAAGGGGGAACGACGCCGGCCGGGAACTTTTTCGGCGGACGAAAGAGTTGCGTTCTTCCGGCTCCGTGCTTGCCGGGGGGGATTTCCTTTCCCTATAATTACCCGTAAGCCGGGCCGCTCCGACGGGCGGTCCGGGGGACGGGCGCGAACGGGGGCCTTTCCATCCGGCGGGTGGAAGGCTTTTTCGTGTACCGACCGGCCGCTTTCCGTTGGACAAAGGAGATGTGGCAGACGTGGACTACCGGGCGACGGTGAACCTCCCCAAGACGGATTTTCCCATGCGCGCCAACCTCCCGCAGCGCGAGCCGGAAATCCAGGCTCGTTGGCAGGAAATGGGCATCTACGCCCGCGTGCAGGAAAAGAACCGCGGACGGCCCAGGTTCGTCCTCCACGACGGGCCGCCGTATGCCAACGGCGACATCCACATGGGGCACGTCCTCAACAAGGTCCTCAAAGACATCATCGTGCGCTCTCGCTCGCAGATGGGGTACGACGCTCCCTTCGTACCCGGTTTTGACACGCACGGAATGCCCATCGAACACGCGGTGATCACCCACAAAAAGGCCGATCCGCGCTCTGTGGGCATCGTCCCCTTTCGCAACCTGTGTCGGGAATGGGCGGAAGAGTACATCGGGCGGCAGTCCCGTCAGTTTCAACGCCTCGGCGTCCGCGGAGACTGGGAACGGCCGTACGTCACCTTCGATCCGGTGTACGAGGCGGCGCAGATCCGCGTCTTCGGGGAGATGGCGAAGAAGGGGTACATCTACCGCGGGCTCAAGGTGATCTACTGGTCACCTTCCGCGGAGACGGCCCTTGCCGACGCGGAAATCGAGTACCGCGATAAGGTTTCCCCCTCGATCTACGTCGCCTTTTCCGTAGTGGACGGCAAGGGCAAGCTTTCTCCCGGGGACCGCGTGGTGATCTGGACGACGACCCCGTGGACGCTCCCCGCCAACCTCGCCGTGACCTTGCACCCGGAGTACCGCTACAGCCTCCTGGAGACGGACCGCGGCAACCTCCTCGTGGCCACGGAACTCGTCCCCTCCTTCCGAGAAGTCACCGGAGTATCCGTAGATCGGGAGCTCGGCTCCTGGCGCGGCCGGGAGCTCGAAGGCGTCACCCTCCACCACCCCTTCTACGAGCGCGTGGTTCCCGTCGTCCTGGGAGAGCACGTCACCCTGGACATGGGTACGGGCGCCGTGCACACGGCGCCCGGGCACGGGGAGGACGACGCCTACGTGGGCGAGCGGTACGGCCTCCCCCTCCTCTCCCCCGTGGACGAAAAGGGGCGGTTTACCGCCGAGGCACCCGGTTTCGAGGGGATGTTTTACGCGGACGCCGACGAGCGGATCATCGAGATCCTCGCCGAACGCGGCGCCCTCATCCACCGGGGAACGATTCGCCACGCCTATCCCCACGACTGGCGTACGAAGAAGCCCGTGATCTACCGCGCGACGGAGCAGTGGTTTGCCTCCGTCGACGGGTTTCGCGAGGAACTCCTCCGCGCCGTAGAGAGCGTTCGCTGGATTCCGGAGTGGGGAGAGATCCGCCTCGCCAACATGATCCGCGACCGCGGCGACTGGTGCATTTCGCGGCAGCGCGTCTGGGGCGTTCCCATTCCCGCCGTATACTGCACGACGTGCGGCAAACCCATCATCGACGCGCAAATCCTCGAGCGCGTCGCTTTGATCTTCGAGGCCGAGGGATCGAACGCGTGGTACGAGCGTCCGGTGGAGGACTTCCTCCCCCAGGGCTTCCGCTGCCCGCACTGCGGCGGTACGCACTTCCGCAAGGAGACGGACACGATGGACGTCTGGTTCGACTCGGGATCCTCGCACGCGGCCGTTCTCCGGACGCGTCCGGAGCTCGGGTGGCCGGCGGACCTCTACCTCGAAGGCTCAGACCAATTCCGCGGCTGGTTCAACTCGTCGCTCACGACCGCCGTCGCCGTCTTCGGCCTTCCGCCGTACAGGACCGTCCTCGGGCACGGCTTCGTCCTCGACGGGGAAGGGCGCAAGATGTCCAAGTCTCTGGGGAACATCGTCGACCCCATGGACGTCATGAAGACGTACGGCGCGGACATCCTCCGCCTCTGGGTCGCTTCCGTGGACTACACGGCGGACGTGCGAATCTCGGACGCGATCCTCGGGCAAATCGCCGAAGTGTACCGCAAGGTGCGCAACACGTTTCGTTTTCTCCTGGGAAATACGAGCGACTTCGACCCCGCGCGCGATCGCGTGCCGCCGGAGCGCCTGTGGGAACTCGACCGCTACATGCTTTCGCGCCTCCACGAGCTCATCGGCCGCGTGTGGCGGGCGTACGAGGCGTACGACTTTCACGAGGTGTACACGCTCCTCCACACGTACGCGACGGTGGATTTGAGCGCCTTCTACCTCGACGTGCTCAAAGACCGTCTGTACACGAGCCATCCGGACGACGAGGGGCGCCGCTCCGCCCAAACCGTCCTCTACGAGACCCTCCGGGCGCTCGCGATCTTGTTCCACCCCATCCTGCCGCATACGGCGGAGGAAGTTTGGCAGCACATGCCCGGACCCAAGGAAGAGAGCGTGCAGCTCGCCGACTTCCCGGAAGCCGATCCTCGGCTCATCGACCGCGCCCTTCACGTCCGTTGGGCGAAGATCCTCGCCGTCCGCGAGGCTTCCAACAAGGCCATCGAAGAAGCCCGCAGGGCGGACGTGTTAGGGGCGGCACTCGAGGCACACCTCCACCTCTATCCGGAAGACGCGGGGGCGGCCGACTTCCTCCGCTCGCTCCCGCGGCCCGAGGAGATCTTCCTCACGTCGGCCGTGACCGTCCACGAGCCCGGAGAGGCACCTCCGGCGGACGCCGTTCCCTTTCCGGGAGGGTGGGCATCGGTGTCCCGTGCGGGGGGGCAGAAGTGCGCGCGCTGCTGGATGATCACGCCGGAAGTCGGATCGGATCCGGAGTATCCGGACCTTTGCCCGCGCTGCGCCGCGGTGGTGCGCCGCCTCGTCCGCGAAGGACGCGTAGCGAAGGCGGACGCGTAAAGGAGGTCTTCTCGGGGAAGGGGAAAAGGGAGACCCGCGCCGCGCCCCGGCGTTTTGCCGGCGGTGCGGCGTTTTTCCCAATCCTTACGGAATTCGCGAACACGGGAAATCCCGTGGAGGAACTCCGGCCATTCTTCACGGAAAACCGTATAGTTCTTCCTATTTTCGGAGATAAACGCGAGATGCTACAATGAGCGGAGAAGCCGAAACGCGAAACGGTGGTGCGTCGATCTATGGCTTCCCGCGAGCGAGACCGGGAGAGCGGCCCGCCTGGCGACGCCGAAAATGCCGATCGCAGGCGCAACGGGGAGGAAGCCGCGCCCCAGGTTCCCGGAGTGGTACTCTTCTTTCACGCTGCAGACAAGGCACCAAAAGACTGGTTCGTGCGCCCCGTACCCGGCTGCGATTCCGCGAGTCCTTCGTTCGCCGAAGGGGATAGGTGCTCCTCCGAGTGCTCGGAATCCGGCTGCTCTCTCGAGGTCTTCTTTCGCTCGGGGGTCAAGGCCGTTCGCCGCGCTCTGGATGCCGCCTGCCGCCGCGGGTATGCCCTCACGGCCGTGCCGGAGGAACGCGGTGTCGGCGTCCTGCACCTCTTCGCGGGCAACGCAGGGAGTATCTTGGGGGTCTTCTTTCCTCCGGATGTACCCCGCCTCATGGCTCCCTGTTGGAAGATCCTCGCCAGCGTAGACACGCCCCTTTTCGTCCACGCGTACGGGAAGATCGTCTTTGCCAACGAGGCGGCCGTGCAGGCGCTCGCCCGGGGGGGTGAGGGAGAACTTCTGGGGAAGAGTCCCTTGAAGCTCTTCCTCCCCGAAGATCGGCCGCTCTTCTTCCGCGCGCTCATGGAGCCGGGGCGGGCGTTTTTGCTCCGTACGGCCGACTCCTACGGCGGAGAGCCTTTCTTCCTCCGGACGCGCCCCCTCGACGAAGACGGCACGGGGTTTTTTGTCACGAGCCTCATCCCCGTGCGCGAAGAAGAGCGGGCGGGGGACGTCCTTTTGGACATTCCTTCGCGTCAGGAGTTTCTCCGAACGCTCGACCGCCTCCTCCGCCACAACGTACCTCCCTTTGCCGTCGTGCTCGTGGACATAGACCGTTTCAAGGTGTACAACGACGCCTTCGGTCCCGAGGTCGGCGACGAGCTCTTGCGTGCGGCGCGCGACCTCTTCCGCAAGCTCGTCGCCGGGAACGGCCTCGTGGCGCGGATGGCGGGTGACGAATACGGCCTCATTTTCTTCTTGCCTTCGGAAGACCCCGGGGCTCAGAACGAGCTCCTCGCCAGGCTGGCGGAGATCGCCCGCGGCGGGTACGACCCCTTCGTGGTCGAGGGACGGACGTACCACCTCACCTTTTCCGTCGGAGTCGCCGTCTACCCCGACGACGGCCGAAGCGTGGAAGAACTCCTTCGGGCCGCCGAGGGAGCCCTCGTCCGCGCGAAGGAACGAGGGCGGGGTAAGGTCGTGCGCCACGCTCCCCAGGGGAAAGACGTGCTCGTCCGCCAGCTCGTGCTCGAGATGGACCTTTGGGGTGCCCTCGAGCGCGGAGAATTGGTACTATACTATCAACCCCTGTACGACGTCCTCCGGGGGAAGCTCGTGGGGGTGGAAGCGCTCTTGCGCTGGCGCCATCCGGAAATGGGGCTCATATCCCCCGCGGAGTTCCTCCCCCAGGCGGAAGACACGGGTCTCATCGTCCCGATCGGGGAGTGGGTTCTCCGAGAGGCATTGCGTCAGCTCGTCGCCTGGGAGCGAGAGACGGGCGAGGTGTTGCGGGCGTACGTCAACGTGTCGGCGATCCAGTTCGACGACCCGGACTTCGTGCGCCGCGTGGCAGCCATCGTCGCCCAGAGCGGGGTTGAACCGAACCGCCTGGAACTCGAGCTTACGGAGAGCGTCCTCATGCGCGACATCGAGGCGAGCGTCGAACGACTCAAGGAACTCAAAGCGATGGGGATTCGCGTCGCCGTGGACGACTTCGGGACGGGATACTCGTCTCTCAGCTATCTGCGCCGCCTCCCCATCGACGCCGTAAAGATCGACCGTTCCTTCGTGTGGGAGGTCAAGGACGAGAAGGACACGGGCACGATCGCCACGGCCGTGATCTACCTCGCCCACGCCCTGGGCCTCGAGGTCGTCGCCGAGGGCGTGGAGACGGAGTGGCAAAAGGAGTTCCTCGCCTCCAACAGCCTCCAGATCATGCAGGGGTATTACTTCGGGAAGCCGCTCCCGGCGGAGGAATTTGCCACTGCTTACCTCCGCAAGGCGACCTAGGGTTTGGGAGCGCCCTCAAGGAGTTTGGGAGATGGGCCTTCGCGAACGCCGTTTTGTTTCGTCGCGCTGGGGGACCGTCCTTTCCCGTACGGTCGGTGGGTACTCGGTCGCGGCGACGGTCTTCCTCCTCGACCGCGCGGCCAAGGTGTGGGTCCTCCAGAGCCTGATCGTCGGGGAGAGCGTCCCCATCTTCGACGGAATCCTCCACATCACCTCGGTGCGGAACACCGGGGCCTCCTTCGGCATGTTTCGCGGCGCCACGGAGTTTCTCACCCTCTTGAGCGCCGTGGCCGTGGTCTTGCTCGCCTTCCTCGTGTACCGGCTGTCGGCGTGGGGGTGGGGGTATTCCCTTTCCCTCGGGCTCGTGCTCGGGGGTGCGGCGGGAAATCTGTGGGACCGCGTCGCCTACGGGGCGGTCGTGGACTTCATCGACGTCCGCGCAATCCACTATCCCGTCTTCAACGTCGCCGATGCGGCGCTCACCGTAGGGGGGGTACTCCTGGCCGCCCTTTTCCTCTTCGGCAAAAAGGGGAGAGAGCTTTGGAAGGGCGAATGGTAGCCGGGGAAGGGCAGGAAGAAGAGCGGATTTCCGTCGAAATCCCACCGGAGGCGCACGGCGAGAGGATCGACCGCGTCCTCGCGTCGCTCCTCCCGGAGTTGAGCCGTGAGCGGATCAAGCGCCTCATCGCCGAAGGGAGGGTGCGCGCGGGCGGCATCCCCGTAGACGCCCCCCGGCGCCCGGCGCGTGCCGGGGAGCGCGTCGAACTCCTCGTTCCCCGGGACCCTCCCCTCGCGCTCGTCCCGGAAGTCCGCCCGCTTTCCGTCCTCTACGAAGACGCCTACCTCGCGGTCGTCGAGAAGCCGCGGGGCGTACCCGTGCACCCAAGTCCGGGACACGAAACGGGTACGCTCGCCCACGCCCTCCTCGCCCGCTTCCCCGAGTTGAGCCGCGCGGGCGGCGATCTTCGCCCGGGTATCGTGCACCGCTTGGACAAGGATACGACGGGCCTCCTCGTCGTCGCCAAGAGCGACGCCGTCCACCACCGCCTCGCCCGCCTCTTCGCCGCCCGCTCGGTCTTTCGCGGCTACGTGGCCGTCGTCCACGGTCGCCCCGTCCCTCCGCGAGGTACGATCGTGGCTCCCATCGGCCGTGACCCGCGGGAGCGAAAGCGCATGGCCGTCGTAGCCGGAGGCCGGGAAGCGATCACCCACTACCGGACGCTCGTGGCCTGTCCGTCGGTCAGCCTCGTCGTCTTGCGCTTGGAGACGGGTCGCACGCACCAGATTCGCGTGCACATGCGGCACGTAGGCCACCCCGTTGTAGGCGATCCCGTGTACGGGTACCGGCGCGAACGGCCGGGCGCCCCCCTTCTCTTGCACGCCTTCGGCCTTCGCTTCGTCCATCCCGTGACGGGAGAACCCGTGCGGGCGTACGCACCGCCGCCGGAGGACTTTCGCGCGGCGTTCTTCCGCCTCTGCTCGCCCGAGGAGGGGACGACCGCACGCGCGCCGGAAGATTCCCTCGCTCCGCCTGCGCCGCCCGTCCAGGAGGTTTGGTTGCGGGTGGAAAAGCGCCTCCGGCGCCTCGTGTTTGGCGAGGGGGAGGGGGATTCCGACTCCCTTCGCCCGGGTCGGGCGGGTGATTGACAAACGTGGGAAAACGGAGTACAATCCAGCCGAATCCGTGACGCGCTTTGCCTCCTTTAAGGCAGTCCGGCGAGGCTGACAAGGAGGGCAGGTTGGAGTCGTCCGCGCAGGGGCCGAAGTGTGTCCCCGGAAGGGGAACTCGCGCTCCGAAGGCGCGCCGACGCGCCGCGTACAACCTACCCGAACCTACCCTCCACCCTCCCGGCGGAGGGTTTTTTTGTGCCCGCGGGACCCCGTCGGGATCTCGTGTCGGAGCTTCTTCCTGCGGACTCCTTTCGCGGAATCGTCGGAAAACGTTTTGGACCAGACGCGACCGAGGAGGCGGTATCCGTGGCGCGCAACGTGGAACTCATGGACCAGGCGGCCGTCCGGCGGGCGCTCACGCGCATCGCCCACGAGATCGTCGAGCGGAACAAAGGGGTTGCTCACGTCGTCCTTGCGGGGGTGCGCACGCGGGGCGTGTACCTCGCACGGCGACTCGCGGAGCGTCTGCGGGAAATCGAGGGGCAAGAAGTTCCCGTAGGCGTGGTGGACGTCACCCTGTACCGCGACGACCTCACCTACCTCAGGCCGTCGGGCGACCCCCTCGTCCAAGGCACGGATTTCCCCGTGCCCATCGAAGGGAAGGTCGTCGTCCTCGTGGACGACGTCCTGTACACGGGACGTACGGCCCGCGCGGCCATGGAGGCCGTGATTTCCCGCGGCCGTCCGGCGGCCATCCAGCTCGCCGTCCTCGTCGACCGCGGGCACAGAGAGCTGCCCATTCGTCCCGACTTCGTCGGCAAAAACGTCCCGACGTCTCGCGACGAGCGCGTCTACGTGGAGCTCGTGGAAGTGGACGGCCGCGACCTGGTGACCTTGCGCGAGGCTCGCCACGGCCAAGGTTTAAAGGCGGCGGACGTCTCCGACGACCGCGGCGGGGGAGAGGAGTAGCATCGCATGGTCCGTTCCGAAGATCGCCCGACACCCGTCGGCATTCGCCCCCTCTACGACGTGGAAGAGACCCCGCCCTTCCTACGCCTCCTCCCCCTGAGCCTGCAGCACGTCTTCGCCATGTTCGGCGCGACGGTCCTCGTCCCGATCCTCACGGGACTGGACGTGCAGGCAGCGCTCTTGGCGAGCGGTTTGGGGACGATCCTCTTCCTCCTCGTGACGCGCGGCCAGATCCCGAACTACCTCGGCTCTTCCTTTGCCTTCATCGGCCCCATCCTCACGGTGACGCACGCGGCCGGGGTGGGAGCCGCCCTTTTGGGGGCGTTTCTCTCCGGCGTGTTGTACCTGGTCTTCGCCTGGCTCGTGCACCGCGCGGGGACGCGCTGGCTCGACGCCGTCCTTCCCCCCGTCCTCGTGGGGAGCATCGTCGCCGTGATCGGCCTCGCGCTCTCCGGAGTGGCGGTTTCCTGGGCGCTCACGGATCCCTTGCAGCCGCAGGGCGGAAACTCCCTCGCTGCGGCAGAGGTCGCCCTCGTCACCGTGGCGATCGTGCTCTTCGTGAACCTGTACGGCCGCGGGCTCTTGGGCGTCCTCCCCGTCCTCACGGGCGTCGTCTTGGGCACGGGCTACGCCTACCTCCGCCACCCGGATTGGTTTACCGCCGGTCCCGACGGGGGATTCGTGGGCAAGGTGGCGCAGGCCGCTTGGTTTCTCACGCCGGCGGAGTTCTTCTCCCGCCACGCGCATACGCTGGAAGTCGCCCGCGCCGCGCTAACGCCCGAAGCGTGGCTCTTTGCCCTCACGATCGCCCCCATCGCCTTCGTCACCCTTGCCGAACACATCGGCCACCTCCTCGTCACGGAACGCGTGATCGGGCGGCCGCTCGTTCCCCTCCTCCCGCGTTCGCTTCTGGGGGACGGTTTGGCGGTCATGCTCGCGGCGTGGATCGGCGGCCCGCCGAGCACGACGTACGGCGAAAACATCGGCGTCCTCGCCGTAAGCCGCGTGTACAGCCGGGCGGTCCTCTTCGGAGCCGCCGTTCTGGCCGCTCTTCTTGCCTTCGTGGAAAAGCTCGGCGCCGCGCTTCTCGCCATCCCCAAGCCCGTCCTCGGGGGCGTGATGATCGTCCTCTTCGGCGTGATCGCCGCCCAGGGACTCCGGATGTTCGTCGAGTACGGCGTCGACCTCGCCCACCGGCGCAACATGCTCCTCGTCGCCGTGGTCCTCGTCACGGGCATCGGCGGCTTTCGCCTCGACCTTGCGGGAACCTTCCCCGGAGGCGTGCCGTTCTCCCTCACCGTGGACAACATCGCCTTGGCCACCTTGCTCGGCATCTTTCTCCACCTCGTGCTTCCCGAACGCGCCGTCGCCTACGGAAGGACGACCTTAACCTTAGCCGCCCAGGCGGCGGGCGGACACGCCTCGGGGCGGGCCGAAGGTCCGCACGGGGAGGACCCACGCGCTGCGCTCCCCCCGCACCACGGAGGCGAAGACGGCTCGCCTTCTCGAACGTGATCTCCAACGCCCGCGTGAGCGGGCGTTTTTTCCGGAGGTGGCATGCGGTGCCCCACTTCCTCTCGGCCGAAGACTTTTCTCCACGGCTTGTGTACGCCCTCTTTCGGCTTGCGGGGGAACTTCGCGCTCGGCGGGAGACCCCCAAGCTCCTCTCCGGCCGGTCGGTAACTCTCCTCTTCGGCGAACCTTCCACGCGCACGCGCCTGTCCTTTTCCCTTGCCGCCCTTCGGTTGGGGGCCGAGATCCTCACCCTCGACGAACGCCTCACGAGCCGGGCAAAGGGGGAGACGCTCGCGGACACCCTGGAGGTTCTCGCCCTCCTGGGGGTGGACGTGGCCGTCGTCCGAACCTCGGAAGACGCCATCCGTCCGCCGGCGCTTGCGCCGTCCGTGGTGAGCGCCGGGAGCGGTACCGGCGAGCACCCTACCCAGGCCCTTCTCGACGCCTGGACGCTGTACGAAGCCTTCGGGCGCTTGGAGGGATTGCGGCTACTCGTCCTCGGCGACGTCCGCCACAGCCGGGTTTTCGGTTCGCACGCGCGGCTTCTTCCGCGCCTCGGCGTGCACCTCACGGCCGCGGCTCCCCGTGCCTGGCTCGGCCGCGAGGAGGATCTGGAGGGTGTGGCCGACCGCATCGCCCTCGAAGACGTTTCCCTGGAAGACCTCCTCGCCGCCGTCGACGCGGTCCTCGTCCTCCGGCCCCAGTGGGAGCGCCACGCGCATTCCGTCGGTGCCCAGGCTCTCCCGACGCCCGCATCGTACCTCGAGCGGTACGGGCTTACCGAGGAGCGGGCGCGCGCCCTACGCCCCGAAGCCCGAATCCTGCACCCGGGTCCCGTGACGTGGGGCGTGGAAATCGATCCGGCCCTTCGGGACGACCCTCGGATCCTCGTACGCCGTCAGGTGGAAAACGGCCTCTACGTGCGCATGGCCGTGCTCGTCGCCGCCGGCGGGAACTTTCCTTCGTGCGAGACCGGTCTCGCCGCCTTCGCAAGGGACTCTTCGTCGCCCGGGGAAGGCGGGTATTTCGGAGAGGCTTCTCCGCCGCGCGACGACAAGTCGCCTTTTCGGGAGGGGAGTGCCCGTGCCTTCACCTCTCCTCTGCATCGATGACGTCTTCGTCCTCACGCCCGCGGGAACGCTCGTCTACGGCCTTCTCCTCCTCGAGGACGGCGTCGTCCGCTATGCGGGCCCGCGGGAAGGGGTAGGGGGGGTAGGCGAGGGGATCCTCCGTATCGCCGGAGAGGGGATGTGGGCCCTCCCGGGCTTCGTAGACGTGCACGTACACTTTCGCGAACCGGGCGGAACGCATAAAGAGACGATCGCCAGCGGGAGTCGTGCCGCCGCCCGCGGGGGATTCACCGCGGTGCTCATGATGGCCAATACGGTGCCGCCGCCGGACACGCCGGAGCGACTTCGGGAGATGCGGGCCGTTGCTCGCCGCACCGCCGTCGTCCGCACCTTTGCCGCCGCTCCCGTGACGCGCGGGCAGGCGGGGGAGTTCCCCGTGGACTTCGTCGCCCTCGCCGCCGCCGGCGCCCGCGCCTTCTCCGACGACGGCCTTCCCGTCCTCGATCCGCTCGTCCTCCGGGCGGCCCTCTCTGCCTCCGCGCTCCTCCGCCTGCCGGTCCTCCTCCACGAGGAAGACCCCTCCCTTTCCCGGGGAGGAGTCGTCCACCCGAGCCCGTGGGCGGCGGGGCGGGGCCTTCCGACGTACCCGCCGGAGTCGGAAACGTCGCTCATCGGCCGCGACCTCGCCCTTGCGGCTTTTGTGCCCGGAGCGCGGATCCACCTTCAACACTTGTCCTCTCGGGTTTCCGTAGAGCTCGTTCGGCGCCTGCGCCCCCTTCTCGCCCGCCGGGGAGTCCGCCTCACGGCAGAGGCGACGCCGCATCACCTCGTCCTCACGTGGGAGGACGTGTGCCGAGCGGCAGACCTCGCAGCCGAAGCCGACCTTGGAAGGGAACGGCAAGGCACATCCGCATCGGCGCGGATCTCGATCCGCCCCCAGGACGCGAAGGTGAACCCTCCCCTCCGGGAATCCGCGGACAGAGACGCCCTCGTACGTGCCCTGCGGGAAGGGATTGTCGACTTCGTGGCCACGGACCACGCCCCCCACGCCCCGGAGGAAAAGGCTCTCCCCCTCGAACGGGCGCCGTTTGGCATCCTCGGCTTGGAGACGGCTTTTCCCCTCCTGTACACGGAGCTCGTCCTTCGCGGAAGGTTTTCCCTGGGAGAACTCGTGGACCGCATGTCTCGCGCCCCCGCCCGTTTTCTGGGAATTCCCGGCGGCGAACTCGCGGCGGGTGCGCCGGCCGACCTCGTCCTGGTGGATCCCTACGTCCCGCGCCCCGTCCTCCCCGGGAGGCTGGCGTCTAAGAGCCGCAATACGCCCTTTTTCGGACGGACCCTCCGGGGGTGGCCGGTCCTCACGCTCGTGGGAGGGCGCGTGGCCTACGCGGATTTCGAACTCTTTTCCCACGCCGTCCGCGCGCTCCCCCCGGAAGCCTTCGTCCTCCCGTCGACTGCTGAAGTTCCGGGAGGGGAAATCGGCGACGGCGCAGACTTCGTCCGGGGGAGGGTGAGCCCGTGAATTCCCGGTTCGCCGGCGTCGCCACGCCCGCCTCCTTTGCCGACCTGCCGTTTCTCGTGAAAGACGTGCACGCGCTCACGTCCGACCTCGTCCTCCTCGACACGGTTCCCGCGGAAGCTCTGCCCCCGGAGGCCCAACCGGGGCAGTTTTTCCAGATCCTCTTGGAGGGAGGGGGGGTGTATCTCCGCCGCCCCTTCAGCCTCGTCGCCCGCCTGGGCGTCGTCCACCGCTTCGCCGTGCGCGTCGTCGGTCGCGGGACGTCTGCCATCGCCCGGCTTCGTCCGGGGGATCGGCTTCGCCTCCTGGGGCCTCTGGGCACGGGGTTTCCCCTCGCGCCGACCGGAGTGCGCAAGCTCCTCCTCCTCGCAGGCGGCGTGGGAGCCGCGCCGCTCGCTTCCGTACTTGCCGCCGTCGCCGCAGGCCGGTCGTCCTTCCGGCTCTCCGACGTGGCCGTCGTCCTCGGCGTGCGCCGAAGCGAAGAGGCCGCCCTTGCCCGCCTTTTCCGTCCGTGGGCGGAGCCCGTTCTCGCCGTGGAATCCCTATCTGCGGACGAAGGAGAAAGGGATGTTCCGCCCGGAACGTTTGTCGGCACGGCGCTGGACGCGGCATTTGCGCGTTGGGAGGGGCTGTGGTCCGTTCCCGCCTCTCCGGAGGAAGTCGCCGTCTTCGTCGCCGGGCCGAAGCCTATGCTCGAAGCGGCTTTTCGCCGCCTTCCCGCCAAGGCGCGCGTGTACGGTGCCTTCGAGGCACCCATGGCGTGCGGGACCGGTCTTTGTCGCGGCTGCGTCGTCGAGACGGCCGTGGGGAACGCACGCCTCTGCCGCGAAGGGCCCGTCCTCTCCCGCGAGGTGCACTTTCCTACCCTCGTCCCTTCCCGGAAGGGAAGCGCGCCCTAGGGGAGGGTGCTTCCCGAAGGGCCCGTACCTCCCGTCTACCCGCGCCGCGCCTCTTCCGTGCCCGACCCTCAACCCTTTTAGCGCAGGAACGAGAGGAGGTCTGCCGTGTACACGCCCGATTCCGAATCGAACGGAAGTCGACAGATGCCGGAGTCCGTCGACCTCTCCGTTTCTCTCGGCCCCCTTCGCCTCGCCAACCCCGTACTTCCCGCATCTGGGACGTTTGGTTACGGCCTCGAGGCGATGGAGTGGCTCGACCTTCGTCGCCTGGGCGCCGTGGTCCTGAAGTCGACCTCCTTGACCCCTCGGCCCGGACACCGCGGGGTTCGCGTGGCGGAGACGCCCTGCGGGATGCTCAACGCCATCGGCCTGGAAAACCCCGGCGTCCGGGAAGCGCTCGACCTCGTGGAGCGCCTTCCCGAGGGCGTCGTCCTCGTGGCGAGCCTCTTCGGGAGCACAGAGGACGAGTACGTGGCCGTAGCCGAGGCCTTTTCCCGCTCGCCCCGCGTCGCCGCGCTCGAGCTCAACCTCTCCTGCCCGAACGTGGCCGAAGGTGGCCTCACCTTCGGCCGGAATCCCGAGGGAGTGGCGAGGGTAACGGCGCGCGTGCGCGCCGCGACGTCCCTGCCCCTCTGGGTAAAACTCTCTCCGGATACGTGCGACGTCGTCGCCGCGGCGAAGGCCGCCCATGCCGCCGGTGCCGACGCCCTCGTCCTCGGAAATACGATGCCCGGTCTCGCCCTCGACCGACGGACGTACACCCCAGTTCTCGCGAACGTCACGGGCGGCCTCTCCGGTCCCGCGCTGAAACCCATCGCCCTGCGTCTCGTCTACGAAGTGTACCGGCATGTCCCCCTCCCGATCGTGGGCGTCGGAGGGATCTCCGACGCGGGGGACGTCTTGGAGTTCCTTGCCGCCGGGGCGAGCGCCGTCCAAATCGGAACCGCGGCGCTCCGGGACCCCTTCGTGTTCGAGCGAATCCTCGAAGAGCTTCCCGCCGCCCTCCGCGCCGCCGGAGTTGACCGCGCGGCGTCGTTTGTCGGGATCGCCCACCGCGGC
Organism: Brockia lithotrophica; assembly: GCA_003050565.1. Taxonomy (NCBI): domain Bacteria; kingdom Bacillati; phylum Bacillota; class Bacilli; order Thermicanales; family Thermicanaceae; genus Brockia; species Brockia lithotrophica. The sequence continues at coordinate 26,575 of PEBW01000002.1, read as the reverse complement.
GGTCTCCGCGCCTTCGCTCCTTCGGAGGGAAGGGGGGAGGTGAGGTGACCCCCCTGTCCCCCTTTACCCGAAAGCCCTTCGGCGACGACCCGCGCAGCCGTCTCTTTGTGGCCCTCGACGTCGCGTCTTGGCCCGAAGCAGAAGAAGTCCTCTCCCGGCTTGGGGAAAGCGTCCGACGGGTGAAGGTCGGGCTGGAACTCTTCTTCGCCGAAGGCCCTCGGATCGTGGAAACCCTTGCAGAACGCGGGTACGAAGTCTTCCTCGACCTCAAGCTCCACGACATCCCCAACACCGTATACCGCGCGGCGCGCCTTCTCCCCGCAGAAGGGGTTCTCTTCCTCACGGTACACGCTTCCGGGGGCAGGGAAATGGTCCGCGCCGCCTACGAAGGGATTCGGGAAGCCCTGGTGCGAAGCGAAAGGTCTCGGACTACCGGGAGTCCCGGCCTCCCCGGGGATGTCCCGCCGTACCTCCTCGGCGTCACCTGGCTTACGTCTTTGAGCGAAACGGAGTTCGCCCGCCTGGGAATCGAGCGGGAGCGGAGCGCGGGCGTCCTCGCGGGAGAAGCCCTGGCCGGAGGGGCGGCGGGTCTCGTCGCCTCGGCGCGGGAAGTCGCCTCCCTCCGCGCCGCCTTAGGCCCTGGGCCGATCCTCGTCGTACCGGGGATTCGCCCTGCGGACCCCGCCTTTTCCCCGCGGGACGACGACCAGCGACGCGTCTCTACGCCGGAGGAGGCCATCCGCGCCGGCGCCGATGCCGTAGTCGTCGGACGGCCGATCGTCCGGGCTTCCGATCCCCGGAAGGCCGCGGAGGCGATCCTCGGGGAGATCGCCGCCGCCCGCTCCGATTTTCCTCCGGTACGCTGATGCGCGTTCCGCGCAACCCGACGGACGGCATCGTTTCCGCAGCGCGCCGCTCGGGTGGATGCCGCGCGAACCGCGGCGAAGTCCGGGCATGGTTTTTGGGTCCCGCCCGCACTTTGCAGGGCCACAGGTCGGTTAGGATTACCAGGAGGGATGCATCCGTGGAACCCGTCCGATCCGACGCCTCCCCCCTTCGGGAAGAAGCCCTCGCCCTGGCAGGTCTCCTTCTCGAAGTGGGCGCCGTCCACGTACGACCCGAGGAACCGTTTCGCTTCCGCTCGGGTCTTCTTTCCCCCGTCTACGTCGACCACCGCGTCCTCCTCTCGCGCCCGCCGGCGCGAAAGGCCTTTATCGACGCCCTCACGGACCGCGTGCGGCGCGTACGGGATGCCCTCCCCGCCGCGGCTCCGGGGAGCTACCCCCTCACTGTGGCAGGGGTGGCGACGGGGGCAATTCCCTACGCCGCCTGGGTTTCCGATCGCCTCGGGTTGCCCATGGTGTACGTGCGGGCCGAACGCAAAGAGCACGGTCGCGGCCGCCGCGTGGAGGGAGAACTCGCCGCGGGCGCTCCCGTCGTCCTTCTCGAGGACCTCCTCACGACGGGGAGAACGACCCTCGATGCGGTGGACGCTCTGGAAGCCGAGGGAGCGCACGTCCTCCACGTCTGCGTCCTCTTCACCTACGGCTTTTCCCAAGGGCCCTACCGCCTTGCGGAACGCGGCATCGCCTGTTCGGCCCTCACGGACTTTTCCGCGCTCCTCCAAGCCCTAAAGCAGCGCGGCCGAGCGGGAGAGGCGGAAATCCTCCGGCGTTGGTGGGAGGACGTCTCCCGCTCCCGGGAACGGGACACGGAGTCGGGGCAGCCTTAGGTGAGCGCCGCGGCGCAGGCCCCTTTGGCGCATACACAGGCGTCGGGGGGAACGAACGTGTGGGGAGAGCTCTGGACCGAACTCCAACGGCTCCTCTCCGGCCTCCGCCTTTCGGCGGCCGACTTCTTTCGGGGGGCTCCGGCGGTGCGCATGTATGCTCCCGACGCGCGGACGGTGGTCGTGGAAGTCCCCGTCCCCGAAGGCTTTTCTTCCGACGAGGTGGACATCACCGTCGACCGCCGCTTCCTGCACATTCGCGGCCGCGTCGTGTACCGGTACGTCGAGGAGGAGGACGTGCGGGAGACGCACCGCGCCTTTGCGTGGAGTTTTCCCCTCCCCGAAGAGGCGGACCCGGACCGCTTTCGCGTCGAACGAGGGCCGCGGGTCCTCCGCGTCTTTTTGCTTCGCCGCCCTTCCCTCACCTCGGGAGAGCCTCCGTCGGCGTTTCCGCCCCCGTGAGGGCGGTTCGGACGGGTACCGGTGGAAGCCTTTTCTCTTCCTTGTCCTGAAGGGGATCCCTTCTGGTACAATGGATTTCGAGGGAACGTGCAAACGCACCGAGAGAGGGTGGGCAAAGTCCATGGGAGGATACATCGTCTACCGCTTTTCCGGCGTTTCCGAGGTGCTCGAACAACGCTTTTCCACGCTCAAGCTGGCGATGCGCAAGGCGTATTTGGACTGGACGTATCGCCGCTTTTTGCCCCTGGCCATCGAAGTCCCCGGAGGGCCTTCTTTTGACGTAGAGGCGATGCGCGACTTCTGGCGGAAGGAAGGGTGGCCCACGGAAGGCCAAGGGTTTTGGAAAGGCGGGGCGCCCCGCGGAGCTTTGCAGTGGGAGGGGTGATTCGAGAGACGGGGGGGAGACGACGCAGGAGGACCGAGGGTGGCACGATACCCTCGGTCCTTCTTCGTTTTTCGCTCCGACGGCGAGAAATTTTGCTCCCACCCCGTTCTTGGTGGTAGACTAGCAGGAGAACGAGCATCGAAAGTGTTTACCGATTAGCGAGAGGTGGCGTTCCGTGACGATCGACGAAGCCGTGTTTCGCAAACTTTGGCCGGGAGGGCCCGCGCGCTACGCCGAACAGGAATCGTTTTGGAACCGTCGGGCGGATGAGTTCGGCCGTCTGCTCGAGGATCCTGAGCGCAGGAAGCGCGTGGAGGACCTGCTCGCCTGGCTCAGGGCGGAAGGTGTGCCCCACCCGCCGGCGCGCGTATTGGACATCGGGTGCGGGCCGGGGACGCACGCCATCTTTCTCGCCCGGGAAGGCTACGACGTCACAGGCGTGGACATCGCGGAGCGGATGGTAGAAAGGGCCCGCGCGTACGCCGAGCGCTACGGCGTCGCGGAGCGCGCGCACTTCGTGCGGGCGATCTGGGAGGAGCTGGACTTGGACGCCGTGGGCTGGCGCGGCGCCTTTGACCTCGTCTTTGCTTCCAATACGCCCGCCATTCGAAACGCCGACGCCTTTCTCAAGATGGTAGAGGCGTCGCGAAATGCGGGCTTTTTCTCCGGCTTTGTCTGGCGGCGGGACAGCCTGCGCGAGGAACTCGAAGCGGCCTTGGGCTTCCGACCTACGGAAGACGTATTTCGGGAGGCGTTCGACGAGCCGCGCGTCTACGCGGTTCTCAACCTCCTTTGGCTTCGCGGCTTTCATCCCTCTGTGACCTACCGCCGCGGCGGGTGGACGCAGCGGCTCACCGTCGAGGACGCCGTAGACCGCTACCTCCAGCGCATCGTCCGCGAGGCGGGAGAAGAGGCGGCCCTTCGGAAGGAGATTCGCGCTTTCCTCGAGCGCCGGGCCGACGCCGAGGGGATGGTCACAACCCACGTGCGGACCAAGATGGCCTGGATCTTTTGGCGAAGGGAAGACGACGAATGATCGTTCGGGAGATCGCCCGGCGCCTCGCGCCGTTCGCGCGCGACCTGCGCGTCGTCGACTACGGACTTTGTCTTTTGGCCGCCTACGTCGTCGTCGAGGGTCCGGACCGACGCCGGGCCTTCGGTGCGGCCCACATCCCGCACGAGGATATCCACCGGGTGGGGCGGGTGCACCCCCCCGAACTTGAGGCCCTGGAAAGGTTCCTCGTCGATCCCCATCCCCTCAACCGCGTCCTCGGCCTCGCCATGGCGAACGCCGTAAGCCAGTACCACTTTCCCCCTGTACGCCGGGCCGATTCCGACGTGTTAGTTCAACGCCTGGCCGCCCATCCGGATCCCATCTGCCTCGTGGGGAACATGAGCCCCCTCTACCACCTTTTGCGCGAGCGAGGGAAGGACGTCTGGGTGTTCGAACGTTCCCAGTCGCTCAAGGGTCCTTTTTCCTTTTCCGATGTCGAGGAACCTCTTCTCCTCCCGCGTTGCGGGGCCGCCGTGATCACGGGGATGACGCTCAACAACTTCACCGTCGACCGCGTGCTCGAACTTGTCTCGGGGTATCGCGTTCTCGCAGGGCCCTCGGCGAGCATCCTTCCGCAGGTACTCGAGGGTCTCGGCTTCGACGCCCTCTTTTCCATGACGTACTCGTCCGTGGACGCGCCGCTCCGGCACGTAAAGCTCGGGGGATTTCTCTCGCCGGCGATTCACAACGACCTCGGAACGCCGTTCTTCTGGGAATTTTCCGACTGAGGTTTTTCCGGCCGGGTGAGGGGGGACACGTCGAAGCGGATCCCGAGGACCAAGAGCCACCTGAGGCGGACGACGAGTTTCCCCGGCGTGGGCGGTCGGCTCATGCGCGTTCTCGCGGGCGTCGCGCGACGAGGCGGCGCCCCGAACTTCACCTCCGTGTTGCGCGCCCCCTACGAGGGGGCTTTTTCTTTTCTCCGTTTTCCACTCCGGGGCACTGTGCATTCGGTGGAATTCTGCCGAACTCGGGGAATAGAGGTAAGATAGAGGGTAGCGAAAGGATGACGGAGATGGAGCTTCTGCGCGACGGAGTGGCGTTTTTTGGAGCCGCCGTGTTTCTTTGGTGGGGGTACCGGACCCTTCTCGAGGCGTTTTCCCGGGCAGGGGAAGCGAAGAGGGGATCCGGTGCCTTTGCGCGCTTCTCCGTCGAGATCCTCTCCGTTGCTTGGGTTGTCGTGTTTTTCTCGACGATGCCGCGGTCGTCTTTTCCTTCCGGAGCCGAGTACAGCCTCCTCTTTCCGTACGTGGTCGCCGTGACGACGCGCCGCTTCCCGTATCTCCTCGTCCTTTCCCTCTTTCCCCTCCTTTTCGTTTTCGGATCCACCGTGGGGGAGGCGCTCGTCCTCGGCTTCGTGGGCGCCTTCGGCGGGCACCTCGGAAAGGGAGGGGGGATCGATACCCGGTCCCCCTTTCGCCTCGACTGCCTTCTCCTCCTCGCTGCGATCTTTTTCGCCTATGCCTTGGTTTGGGTAGGCAGCTGCGTCGAACCGTTTCAGGACATCTTTCGCGTGCGCCCTCCCGCCCCCCTTCCCCAGTGGGGAGGTTTTGCGTTGGTCGTATTTGCCGCCGCGTGGCTCTTCGACGTACGTGCGGAGCGGGTTCGCGTGTACCCATCCCGCGAATCCGCCCGGGAAAGGTTACCGTTTGTCGCCGTTTTCGCCCACGAGCTCAAGAACAGTTTGGCCGTCCTGCGCGGGTACCTGCAGCTCAACGCGCGGACGATCCCCGCCGCCCAGCAAAAGCTCCTCCTGAGCGAGGTCGACCGCGCCCAGCTTCTCGCGGAAGAGCTTCTCGACATGTACGTCCCGAAACCCCTCCAGAAAAAAGACGTCGATCCCGTGAATCTGCTCACCGACGTATACGAACTCATGAGACCCTACGCCAGCCAGGCGGAGGTCCACCTCGCTTTTCGCTATCAGTCTTTCAAGGAAAAGGTATGCGCTCTCGATGCTCGACGGGTGCACCAGGCGCTCGTAAACGTCACCAAAAACGCCATCGAGGTCTCTCCTTCGGGCGGGACCGTGACGTTGGAGCTACGCAAGGAAGGAGACAACATAATCTTCTCCGTGGCGGATGAAGGTCCGGGAATTCCGGAACCCCAACGCGCGCACGTTTTCGATCCCTTTTGGAGCAACAAGGCGGGCGGCACGGGCATCGGCCTTTTCCTTACGCATCGAATCGTCGCCGCCCACGGGGGGAAGATCGAGATCGAAGAGCGGAACCCGCACGGCACGGTCTTCCATCTCGTCTTCCCCTGTCGGGCACAAGCGGCTTACGAGGCCGAAGAACCCGACGTGTACGGGCGAGAGGCGCCCGAGGATCTGTCTTTTTGAGTTTCACGCATACGTCCTAAGAACGACTTCTCCGATTCCGGCGGGGAGTCGTCTGCGGATTTCTTCGAGCAGGGAGGCGGGAGTCGGACGGTCGCCGCTTGTCTCTACGTCTTTCACGCCAGAAGAAGGGCGGTAGGCTTGGAGCACATAACGTCTGCAGGGAGCGATTTGGCGGGCGATTTCCACCACGTCCTCCACCGTGTGGAGCTTCTCCACGACGGTCGTGCGGAATTCGTAGTCGGGAGCAAGCGTTTTCACGAGCTCCACGGATTCGGCCACGCGGTCTACGTCGCGAAGATCCCGCACGTACTCGCCGTACTTTTCTCGGGGAGCTTTTACGTCCATGGCGATGTAGTCCACAAGCCCTTCGCGGAAGAGCATCTCAAGCACCCGCGGGCGCGAGCCCTGCGAGTCGAGCTTCACCTTGAGCCCTAAATCCTTGATTCGCCTGAGAAGGTCGGGAAGCCCTTTCCAAAGCGTAGGCTCCCCGCCGGTGATGCAGACGCCCTCCAGCACGTCTTTTCGCGAGGTGAGATACGCGAGGAATTCGTCTTCCGTTTTTCGGGGCTTCGGTTGTACGCGGATGAGTTCGGAGTTGTGGCAGTACGGGCAGCGAAAGTTGCACCCACTGATAAAGGCGGTGGCTGCTACGTGCCCCGGATAGTCTACGAGCGTGAGGGGGATGAAGTCGTAGAACATCCCGCGCGTCCCCCCTTTAGCCCCCTCGAACGGGGCGTTTTTCTTTTTGCGACAAAAGAACGCGAAAACAAAAAGGCCGCAAGCCGTGCCCGGGCCGCGGCCTTCCGAAAGGTTCACATCAGGCTCCCGCTCCGGCGTGGAGTTTGAACTCGATCCGTTGGGCGAACTCTTCCCGTTTCCCCTCGTGCCAGTTCTGCACGGGGCGGTAGTAGCCGACGACGCGGCTGTAGACCTCCGTCTCGGCGCCGCAGCGGGGGCAGGTGAAGTGCTCTCCGGAGAGGTATCCGTGGTCGGGGCAGATGCTGAAGGTGGGTGTGAGCGTGTAGTAGGGAATCGGGTAACGTTCGGCAATCGCCTTCACAATTTTCTTGACAACGCGGATGTCGGAGACGGCTTCGCCGAGGAAGGCGTGGAACACCGTGCCGCCCGTGTACTTCGTCTGGAGTTCGGCCTGAAGATCCAGCGCCGTAAAGAGGTCGTCCGTGAAGTCCACGGGGAGCTGAGAAGAGTTCGTGTAGTAGGGCGTAGATTCCCCCGCCGTAAAGATATCCGGCCAGCGCTCGCGGTCGAGGCGGGCGAGACGGTAGGAAGCGCCTTCCGCGGGAGTCGCTTCGAGGTTGTAGAGGTGCCCCGTCTCCTCCTGAAAATCTGCCACCCGCTCGCGCATGAACTCGAGGACGCGGCTCGCGAACTCCACGCCTTTCTTCGTGGCGATGTTCACGCCGAGGAAGTTCACGAGAGCTTCGTTCATCCCTACGATGCCGATCGTGGAGAAGTGGTTATTCCAGTAGGAACCCGACCCTTCTCCCCCGAGGGAGAACGCGGCAAAGGGATCGGATCCCACGACGAGCCCCTTCACGTTTCGGAGGTAGAACTTCGTGTACGGGTAAAGCCCGGCTTCCGTCCACTCGTCGAGCTTTCGGCGCTTGATTTCTAAACTTTCCTTCGCGATTTCCATGAGTTCTCCCAGCCGGGCAAAGAATTCCGCTTCGGACTTGGCGAGGTAGCCGATGCGCGGGAGGTTGATCGTCACCACCCCGATGGAACCGGTGAGGGGGTTGGCGCCGAAGAGCCCGCCCCCGCGCTTTTTCAGCTCGCGGTTGTCGAGGCGGAGCCGGCAGCACATGCTCCGCGCGTCTTCGGGATTCATGTCCGAAGAGACGAAGTTGGAGAAGTAGGGAGTTCCGTACTTCGCCGTCATCTCCATGATCTTGTCCACGACGGGAGAATCCCAGGGGAAGTCCTTGGTGACGTTGTACGTGGGGATGGGGAAGGTGAAGATGCGCCCCCGGGCGTCGCCTTCGAGCATGACTTCGGCGAAAGCCATGTTGAACATGTCCATCTCGCGCTGGAATTCCTTATACGTGCGCTCCATGTATTCGCCGCCGATGATCACGGGCTCGTCTTTCATGTAGTCGGGTACGACGAGGTCGAGGGTGATGTTGGTAAAGGGCGTCTGGAAGCCCACGCGCGTGGGGACGTTGAGGTTGAAGATGAATTCCTGCATCGCCTGCTTCACTTCGTCGTAGGAAAGGCCGTCGTAGGCGATGAAGGGCGCGAGATACGTGTCGAAGTTGGAAAAGGCCTGCGCGCCGGCCGCCTCCCCCTGTAGCGTGTAGAAGAAGTTCACCACCTGAAGGAGCGCCGTGCGGAAGTGCCTGGGCGGTTTCGAAGAGATCTTGCCCTCCACGCCGGTGAAGCCCGTAAGGAGCAGATCTTTGAGATCCCAGCCCATGCAGTATACGGACAGGCTTCCCAGGTCGTGGATGTGAAAGTCCCCTTCTTCGTGGGACTTCCGAATTTCCGGCGTGTATACCTCGTGGAGCCAGTACCACTTCGTGACTTCCTGGGTGATGTGGTTGTTGAGCCCCTGAAGGGAGTAGTTCATGTTGCTGTTCTCGTGCACCCGCCAGTCGTTCCGGGTGAGGTAGTCTTCGACAAGGTGCTTGAGATCCATGATCCGAGCCCCCCGCTCCTACATGTAGTCGCCTTACCCAAATCATTCACTATCCCTAGGGCGATGTCAATCCCCTTTCCCGCGTTTGACACGAAAATAGGAAAATCGACCTTTGGGCACGTTTTCCGGGGAGCGAGGCACGGATCTTGTCATCGTTTGCACCGTACGTAGTGTAAAAACATAAGCTACAATCAACTGTGCATGAAATTTTTCACGAGCGTTTACAAATACGGGAGTATCAAGGGATTCTGCGCATGGTATCACTGAGTTATTTCAATGTGGCACGATATAGCGCATTCGGAGTTGAATTTTTTATGACAAACTTGGAAAGAAGATTGCATAGGTCCCGTTCAAATCGATAAGATACGGGTGGAGGTTGGAATGGTGGTTGGTGTATCGCACTTTTCCGACGTGTGCATCGTAACGCGTTCGCCGCGCCTCTTTGTCAGCGTTTTCAGAAAGCCCCACACAAGAGCAAAAGGACACACGTAGGGGGGAACGGGAGCATGCCGACCGCTACGGGGCACAAGACGATCTACGAGGAAGCTTTGGAAGCCGGCCTCACGCGGCGCGACTTCCTAAAGCTCGCCTCGGCGATCACCCTCGCCCTGGGGCTCGACCTCAAGGAGATGCCCAAGGTCGTCCGGGCGATGGAGACGAAGGAACGCGTACCGGTGATCTGGCTCGAGTTCCAAAGCTGCAGCGGATGCGGGGAATCCTTCATTCGCTCCATGCAGCCCCGCATGGAGAAGGTCCTCTTCGACCTCATTTCTCTCGAGTACACGGAGCTCATCATGGCGGGCGCCGGAAGCGCGGCGGAAGAGCACCGGAGGAAGATCATGGCCGAATACCCCGGGAAGTACGTCCTCGTCGTCGAGGGAAGCGTCTCGGCGCCGGAGTACCTCTTCATCGGCGGGCATTCGGCGTACGACATCCTGCGGGAGACCGCGGAGAAGGCGATGGCCGTCATTTCCTTCGGGAGCTGTAGCTCTTGGGGCGGGATTCCCGCGGCGAAGCCGAACCCGACGGGAGCCAAGGCGGTCGCCGACCTCGTCAAGGGCAAGCCGGTCATCCGCGTCCCGGGCTGTCCGCCGATCGCGGAGGTCATGACGAACACGATCGCCCACATCGTGGTCTTCGGTCAGCTCCCCGAACTCGACGAACTTGGTCGGCCTAAGGAATTCTTCCGCCACCGCCTCCACGACAAGTGCCAGCGGCGGGCGTATTTCGACGCCGGGCTCTTTGCGGAGACCTTCGACGACGAAGGGGCACGGCAGGGGTACTGCCTGTACAAACTCGGGTGCCGGGGTCCGACGACGTACAACGCCTGCGCGGAGCTCCGTTGGAACGGCGGCCTCTCCTGGCCCGTGCAGTCCGGCCACCCGTGCATCGGCTGTTCGGAGCCCGACTTCTGGGATCAGGGGCCTTTCTACGAGCGGCTGGCGATGATCCCGGGCACGCAGACGACGGTGAATCCCGAAAAGGTTGGAGCGATTCTCACGGGCGTAGTCGTCGCGGGCATCGCCGCCCACGCCACAGCCACCGTCGTGCTCCGCGGACGGATTGCGAAGCACGAAAAGGCCGAAACGGCCGCCAAGGAAGAGTAAACCGGACGATCGTGAGAGGGACGGGGTGAGAGAATGGCCAACCGCTTGGTCGTCGATCCGATCACGCGCATCGAAGGGCACCTAAGGATCGAGGCCGAACTCGACGGGAGCGGCAAGATCGCCAAGGCGTACAGCTCGGGTACGGCCGTGCGCGGGATCGAGCTCATCGTCCAGGGGCGCGACCCGCGCGACCTGTGGGCCTTCGCGCAGCGCATCTGCGGCGTGTGCACCACGGTACACGCGCTGGCGTCGGTTCGCGCCGTGGAGAATGCCTTGGGGATCAAAATTCCGCTTAACGCCCACTTGATCCGCAACATCATGTACGGGGCGCAGATGGCCCACGACCACACGGTCCACTTCTACCAGCTGCACGCCTTCGACTGGGTGAACGTCGTATCTGCGTCCCAGGCCGACCCGGTGAAGGCGAGCGAGATCGCCCAGAGCTACGCTCCTTGGTCGAATTGGTCGAAGACGTCGCCCGCCTACTTCAAGGACGTGGTCGCCAAGCTTAAGAAGGTCATCGAAAGCGGACAGCTCGGGATCTTCGCCACGGGCTACTGGAGCCACCCCGCGTACAAGCTCCCGCCGGAGATCAACCTCATCGCGGTCGCCCACTACCTGGAGGCTCTCGACTGGCAGCGCGAGGTCGTCCGAATCCACACGATCTTCGGCGGCCGCAACCCGCACCCGAACTTCGTCGTAGGCGGCGTACCGTGGCCCATCGACCTGAACAGCGACAACGCCCTGAACACTTCTCGTCTGACGGAAGTCGGGCGCCAGCTCGACATGGCCATCGAGTTCGTGAACAACGTGTACTACGCGGACGCCATCCTCCTCGCGGCGGCTTACCACGACTGGACGTACGGTGGCGGGCTCAAGAACTACATCTCGTACGGGGACATGCCGCCGAACGACATCGACGACGTGGCGTCGTACCGCTTCCCACGGGGTGCGGTCCTCGACTTCAACCTGAACGAAGTTCATCCCGTGGACGTGGTCGACCCGAAGCAGATCCAGGAGTTCGTCGACCACTCCTGGTACACGTACGACGGCAAGGAGAAGCCCGGCTACGGGAAGCACCCGTTCGAGGGAGAGACGAACCTCCACTTCACCGGTCCCAAGCCTCCCTTTGAGTACCTGAACGTCGAAGGGAAGTACTCGTGGGTGAAGGCGCCGCGCTGGGAAGAAAAGCCCATGGAAGTGGGGCCGCTGGCGCGGATGGTCGTAGGTTACGCGGCGAAGAACGAGGTCATCCGGGGAACGGTGGACGAAGCGCTTGCCCGCGTGAACGAGACGATCAAGGCGCTCGGCGGGACGGATACGGTGGACATCCGCTGGATGCATTCGGCCATCGGCCGCACGCTCGCCCGCGCCCTCGACGCCAAGATCGCCCTCCAGTACGCCAAGGAGGACTTCGACCGCTTGCTCGCAAACATCAAGGCCGGCGACTGGTCGACCTTCAACGGCAAGAAGTGGGATCCGTCTACTTGGCCCAAGGAGGCCAAGGGTGTCGGGTACTTGGAGGCGCCGCGCGGCGCGCTCGGCCACTGGGTGATCATCAAAGACGGAAAGGTCGACCGGTTCCAGGCTGTCGTGCCTACGACGTGGAACGCCTCGCCGCGGGACGCGCTGGAAAACGTAGGCGCGTACGAGGCTTCTCTCGTCGGAACCCCCATCCACAAGGCGGAAGAACCGGTGGAAATCCTCCGGATCGTCCACTCCTTCGATCCTTGCATGGCGTGCGCCGTGCACCTCACGGACCTCACGACCAATCAAACCCTCGAGTTCTTCCTCGACATGTAGGGTTCTCGAAAGGGCGGGCCCTTCCGCGAGTTTCAAGGGGAATCCCTGAGGGCGCGACGCACCCCGGGGATTCTCCCCGCTGGAGGGTTTGGGGAATGCGGAATTTGCGGAGAGGGGAGGCGAGCACATGGCGCAGACGACGGGAGGGAGCGGATCCGCGCAGGTAGCCGCACCCGAGGGGAAGCTCGTCGACCGCGTTCCCAAAGTGGAACGCCTGTCGCCCGGTACGGTCAAGGTCTACGTCTGGGAGCTCCCCGTGCGGGTGTGGCACTGGATCAACGCCCTGGCAATCTTCACGCTCTTCGTGACCGGCGTGTACATCGGCAACCCGTTCGTACAGCCCATCCCCATTGAGGCCACGGAAGCTTCGAACTTTTTCATGGGGTGGGCGCGGGACATCCACTTCATCACGGGGTTCATCTTCACCCTGGGGTGGATCGGACGGCTGTACTGGCTCATCTGGGGGAATCGCTACGCAGCCGAGCATCCGTTCCGGAAGGATTTCTGGAAGGGCATGTGGGAAACCCTGAAGTTCTACCTGTTCCTCCCGAACCGAAAGCAGCACTACGTGGGGCACAACCCCTTGGCGATGTTTAGTTACTGGATCTTGGGGCTTATGTCCCTTATAATGGTGGTGACGGGTTTCTACATGCTCTTTGAACCGCAACTCGAAAGTTTCTGGGGCAAGCTCTTCGCCTGGGTGCCCTGGATCTTCGGACCGAGTTTCATGGTTCGGTCGTGGCACCGCATCGTCGCCTGGTTGATCATGATCTTCGTGGTCGTCCACGTGTACATGGCCATCCGCGACGACCTCCTCGAGAAGAGCGGGACGTTGAGCTCGATCTTTACGGGCTACAAGGTCGCCCCCGAAGAAGCCGTGCGGGAAGAGTTCGCGAAGAAGAGCGACTGATCGTTCCGGAGCCTTTGTCGGGTCTTCGGAGAGTTTTTCGGCAGGGGGCCCCGTGCGGTAGGGGCTCTCAGGGGTTGTCGAATCCGGGAAAGACCACGCACGCCGTGGGAATCGGAAACAGCGCCGCGGGGGGCTGCGCGGGCCTCGCGGCGCTTTTCATCTCCGCTTGGTTCGGGGGGATGCTCCTGTGCACATCACCGTGCTGGGGCTGGGGAACACGCTCTTTAGCGACGAGGGGGTGGGGATGCACGTCCTCCCCCTTCTGGAAGAGGCGTTACGCGCCGCGTACGGCAAACGCGCCGACCTGACCGTCGAAGTGATCGAAGGGGGGACGGACGGCCTCCGGCTCATCGTACCCGTCGAGGATGCGGAAAACCTGATCGTCGTCGACGCCGTCGAGGCCAGGAAACCTCCCGGCACCGTGCTCGTGATCGAGGGCGAGGAGAACATTCCCGTGTACTACGGGGTGCGCCTTTCCGCCCACGAGATCGGACTCCCGGAGATCCTCTTCGGAGCGAAAATTCGCGGGCGACTTCCCAAGCGCGTCGCCCTTGTAGGCGTACAGCCGGCCTCCCTTGAAGTGGGCCTTGAACTCACGGACACCGTGCGGGCGAAGTTGCCCGAGGTTGTCGAGGCTGTGCTCGGCCTGGTGGAAAAATGGGTGCGGGAAGAACTCGGAGAAGGGACCGCCGAGCGGACAGAGGAGGATGTGCGCCCGCCTCCTGAAGGGTGGGCCCGAGGGCAGAGGTAAGCCGCGAATCGGAGCCGAGGAGTCGTCGGGAAGCTTACGACGTGTCGTGCCCGGGAAGGGAACCCCTACGAGGGGGTGGGGAAAGTGGAGCGGATGGAGTTTTGGAAAAGCCTGAAGGAAGAGCTTTTCGGCATCGTACGGGAAATCGCCGCCCCGCTTGCGGAAGAGTACGCCGAGCACCTCGAAGAGGTTTCGGAGGCGATGGAAGGCGTGCTCTGGTTTCCCGTGCGCGTGCGGGATCTCGCACCGGGAGAAGCCGAACTCGTCTTTGCCGGGAACGACGCCTTCTTCGTCGTCAAGGATCGGGAGGGAACCGAACGCGCGCTCCGGAACCGCTGTCCCACGTGCGGCGGACTTCTCACCCACATTCCATACGCTCGTGCACTTCGTTGCCTGCGTTGTCGGACGGAATACCGTATACTAGACGACGAGGGTACCCTCGCGCCCCTTTGGGCGCGCTTTCGCCGAGACGACGAAGGGGCCCGCATTGGGGTGAAGGTCGATGAGCCATGAACTTGCGCTCATGGGCGACATTCTCAACCTCATCGCCGAGGACATGAAGGTTCGGGGGCTCAGCAAGGTGCTCAAGATCGAACTCATCGTCGGCGACCTATCCAACGCTATGCCCGACGCCCTCGAAATGGCCTTCGACATCCATAAGGCGATGAAGTCCCCCATCTTGGACGAGTCTTCCGAGCTCGTGATCATTCGCGAGGAAGCGCGGATGAAATGCGTCTTTTGCGGGCACGAGTACACCCCGGACTATCGCGTCGCCCTCTGTCCGAACTGCGGCATGCCGGGCGGCAAGATCATCTCCGGGGAAACCCTTAAGGTCCTTTCCTACGAAGGGAGTTGATCGGAGTGGAGCGCATCGTCCTTTCCGAGGACGCCCTCGCGAGCAACAACAAGGCGGCGGCGCACAACCGGGAGCTCTTCCGAAAGTACGGAGTCCTCACGATCAACATCATGAGCGCCCCGGGGTCGGGCAAGACGACTCTTCTCGAGCACACCGTGAAAGCGCTTGCGTCTAGGTACCGCATCGGTGTGATCGAGGGGGATCTCGCCACGCAGAAGGACGCGGACCGGATCCGCGCTGCGGGGGCAAAGGCGATCCAGATCAACACGCAGGGAGTCTGCCACCTCGACGCCCGCATGGTGGCCAAGGTGCTGCCGCAGTTCGACCTCTCCCAGTTCGACATCGTGTTCATCGAAAACGTGGGGAACCTGATCTGTCCGGCAAACTACGACCTCGGCGAACGCCACCGCGTGGCGCTCCTAAGCGTTCCCGAGGGCAACGACAAGATCCTCAAGTACCCCGTGATGTTCCTCAAGACGGAACTCGTCCTCCTCAACAAGATCGACCTCTTGCCGTACTTCGAATTCAGCGTCGACCAGGCCGTCGAAGACCTCCGGACGATCAACCCGGACTCGCGGCTCATCCCGATCTCCACGAAGGACGGGACGAACCTCGACCAGTGGTACGCTTGGATTGACGAGGTGTACGCGGCTTGGAAGCAGACGGTGGCGTGAGGTACGAGGGCGGCGTTCCCGCGCCCGAAGGAAAAACGGAAGGCGCAGGCGTCCCTCGGCGGTCGGGGGAGGGGCGAGTTGCCCGCCGGATCACGATCCGCGGGCGCGTACAGGGGGTCGGGTTTCGTCCGTTTGTCGCCCGCCTTGCCGAACGGTTCGGCGTGTTCGGCGGCGTCCAAAACAACATGGACGGCGTCTTCATCTACGTGGAGGGCGTGCCGGAGGCGGTCCGCGGCTTCGTGGACGCCCTCCCGCAGGAAAAGCCGCGCGCGGCGCGCATCTACGAGTACCACGTGGAAGTTGCGGAACCGCGCGGAGAAATGGGGTTCCGCATCCTCCCGAGCGATTCCGAGGGCGAGTCGCAGCTCGTGATCCCCGTGGACATGGCCGTCTGCGAGGACTGCCTGCGGGAGATGCGCGACCCCACGAACCGCCGCTACCGCTACCCGTTCATCAGCTGCACGCAGTGCGGGCCGCGCTACACGATCATCGAATCTCTCCCGTACGACCGCGAGCGCACGGCGATGCGGCTCTTTTCCTTGTGCGATGACTGCCGCCGCGAGTACGAGGATCCCGCCGATCGCCGCTACCACGCCGAAACCACCGCCTGCGCCGTATGCGGCCCGGCGCTCACCCTCACGGACGCCGACGGACGGCCTCTCTCCGGCGACCCCGTACTGCGCGCGCAAGCGCTCCTTCGGGAGGGCAAGATCGTCGCCGTGAAGGGCATCGGGGGCTTTCACCTCGCCTGCGACGCCACGCGAGAGGATGTCGTGCAGCGTCTGCGCTCGCGCAAGCGCAGGCCGCGGAAGCCTCTCGCCGTCATGGTGCGCGACCTCGAACACGCGCGGCGCGTGGCGGAACTGTCCTCCGAAGAAGAGTCGTGGCTTACGTCCGCGGAGGCGCCGATCGTGGTCGCGTGGCAGAGGCCGGACTCGCCTCTCGCCCCTTCCGTGGCTCCGCGACTCGCCACCGTGGGGATCATGCTCCCCTACTCACCGCTCCACCACCTCCTCCTCGAAGAGGGCGCTCCTCCGTACCTCGTGATGACGAGCGCCAACCCCTCCGGCCTCCCCATTCTCTACCGCAACGAAGAGGCGTACGACTACCTGCGGGGAATTGCCGATGCCTTTCTCCTGCACGACCGTCCGATCGTCCACCCGTTGGACGACTCGGTGCTCCGCGTGCTGGGTGAGGACGTGGACCTCCTTCGACGCTCCCGCGGTTTTGTACCCGAGCCGATCTTCGCGCACGTGGACGTCCACGGCATCGTCGGGATGGGCTCCGAGGAGAAGAACACGTTCGCCATCGGACGCCACCGTCAGCTCTTCGTCGGCCCGCACATCGGCGACATGGGCGCCGTGGAGGTCGAGGAGCACTACCTTCGGGAGTTTGAACACCTCTTCCGCTGGATGGGGATCCGGCTGACGCGCATCGCCGTGGACATGCACCCGCTGTTCACGACGCGCCGGCTCGCCGAAGATCTCCGGAAGCGTTTTCCCGAGGCGCAGATCGTCCCCGTGCAGCACCACCACGCGCACCTCGCCGCGGCGATGGGAGAGCACCACCTCGAAGGGGAAGTTTACGGCATCGTCCTCGACGGCACGGGGTACGGCACGGACGGAGCGATCTGGGGGTTCGAGGTGCTCTACGGCGGCTACGCGCGCGCCCGCCGCATCGCACACCTGCGCTACACGCCGCTCCCCGGGGGGGATCGCGCCGTGCGCGAACCGTGGCGGACGCTTCTCGGGATGCTCTACGGCCTCTTCGGCGCGGAACGGGCCGACGACGTCTTCCGCCGCCACCTCCCGGGGCGGCTAGAGGCCGCCCGGGCCCTCCTCCGCTTTCTCGCCGCAGGGGGCAGGGGTGTACCTCTGGCGGGGACCTGCGGTCGCCTCTTCGACGCCGTGAGCGCCCTCCTCGGGCTCGTCGAGGAGGCCGCCTACGACGGCGAACCGGCCATCGTGCTCTCGGAACTCATCCGCCCCGTAGAGGAATTTCCGCCGTACGTCCTCGCCGTACGGGAGGAGGCGGCAGGCTTCCTGCTGGATCCGGCGCCGCTCCTCGAGGAAATCCTTCGCGACCTCGCCGGAGGCGTACCGCCCAAGGAGATCGCCGGAAGGTTTCACGCGGCGCTCGTGCGCGCCCTGGAAGAGGTCGTCGTCCGGGATGCGCGGCGGCATCCCGAGCGCACGCGGCGCGTCGTCCTCTCCGGAGGTTGTCTCCACAATCCGACGCTGCGAAAGAAGCTCAAGCTCGCCCTTGAATCTTCGGGCTTCGAAGTCTTCACGCACCGCGTTTTGCCCGCGGGAGACGGAGGGCTTTCCGCCGGACAGGTGTTCGTTGCACGATACCAAGGGGGGTAGAAGCCATGTGTGTTGGGGTGCCCGGAAAGATTCTCGAACGCGACGAGTACACGGCGATCGTCGACGTCATGGGTTCGCGGCTTAAGATCGGCATCCTCCTCACGCCGGACGTCGAGGTGGGGGACTGGGTGCTCGTGCACGCGGGGAAGGCGCTTCAGGTCATCGACGAGCAGTTTGCCCTCGAGAGCATCGAGGCGTGGAAGCTCATCAACGAGCTCCGCGAGCAGGGCGTCATCGACCCGACCGACCGCTGAAGTCGGACTCCGGGAATTTGGGGAAAACAGGGGGGGAAGGCGGATGGAAACCCAGGTGCGCGCCGAAGACCGCATTGCCCAGGCGATCGAAAAGACGAAAGACCCGGCGCTTGCGCGGGAGCTTTTGCGCGAAGTCCGGAGGTTGGCGGAAAAGTTTCTCGAAGCGCACGGGCGTCCGGCGGCGTTCATGGAGGTTTGCGGCTCGCACACACACGCCCTCGCCGAATTCGGGATCAAGTACGCCCTCCGGGACGTCCTCAAGCTCCTCTCCGGTCCGGGATGTCCCGTGTGCGTCACGGACCAGCAGGAGATCGACGCGATGATCGCCCTCGCGGACGGCGAGGACCGGATCATCACGACGTTCGGCGACATGCTCCGCGTCCCCGGTTCGCGCGGCTCGCTCATGAAGGTCAAGGCGGAGGGGCGGGCGGACGTACGCGTCGTGTACTCCCCCTCCGATGCCGTGGAAATCGCCCAAAGACACCCGGATAAGCAGGTGATCTTCCTCGGTGTAGGCTTTGAGACGACGATTCCCGTTCTCGCCGCAGCGGTGTACGAGGCGGAGAGCCTAGGCCTCGAAAACTTCTCCATGTGGATGTCGGGAAAGCTCGTAGAGCCCATCGTGCGCTACCTCTTGGACACCGGGGAGACGCACATCGACGCCTTCATCCTCCCCGGACACGTGGCGACCATCCTCGGACGCAAGGGCTTCCTCTGGCTCGCCGAGGAGTACGGCGTAAACGGCGTGATCTCCGGTTTCGAGATGAACGAAATCCTGAGCTCGCTCTACATCCTCCTCGACCTCGTCCTCAAGGGCAAGGCGGAGATCGTGAACAACTACCCGTACGTCGTGCGCGAAGAGGGGAACCCCGGCGCCTGGAAGCTCGCGGAAAAGTACTTCATGCCCGTGGACATGGCCTGGCGGGAGATCGACGTGATCCCCAAGAGCGGCATGGGCTTCCGTCCCGAATACGCCCACTTCGACGCCAAGAAGCGGTTTCCCGTGACCGTAGGCAAGCCGAAGCCGACGGCGTGTCGCTGCGGCGAGGTCATCCGCGGTCTCATCGAGCCCGAAGAATGCCCGCTCTTCGGGAAGGCGTGCACGCCCGCCCACCCGATCGGCCCTTGCATGGTTTCCTCGGAAGGCGCGTGTGCGGCACACTACAAGTACCTGCGCCAGTGACCGCCAAGCGTCGCCTCGGGAATCTCCTCGCAGGGTCCTCGGGAAAGGGTCGGCGACGAATACAAAGGGGGGCAGGGCATGCCCAAGCACATCAGCATCGAACACGGCGAAGGCGGCGAAATGACCCACGAGCTCATCCGCGACCTCTTCGTGAAGTACTTCGGTCACGCCGATGAGGCGAAATTCGATGCCGCCGTTCTCGACCTTCCCGGTTCGCGCATCGCCTTTACGACGGACACGTTTACGGTGAAACCACCGTTCTTTTCCGGCGGAAACATCGGCAAGCTCGCCGTCGCCGGCACGGTAAACGACCTCGCCGTGAGCGGTGCGGAGCCCCTCTACCTCTCGGCGGGCTTCGTCCTCGAGGAAGGTCTCTCCTTCGACGACCTCGAGCGGATCGTGGCTTCCATGGCCGAAGAGGCATCCAAGACGGGCGTACGGATCATCACGGGGGATACGAAGGTCGTGGAAAAGGGGAGCGCCGACAGGATCTACATCAACACTTCGGGCGTCGGCGTCGTCCACTCGGGATGGGAACTTCACCCGGAGGAAATCGCGGTAGGCGACGTGATCATCGTGAACGGCACGATCGGCGACCACGGCGTGGCCATCCTCGCCGCGCGGGGCGAGCTCGGCGTGGCGACGGACCTCCCCACCGACAGCACCTCGCTGTACCCCTTGATCCGCGCCGTGCGAGACGCGGGAGTCCGGATTCGCGCGATGCGCGACCCGACGCGCGGCGGCCTCGCCACCACCCTCGTAGAAATCGCGGAGGACTTCGGCGTGGTCGTTGAACTCGATCAGGAAGCGATCCCCCTCAAGCCCGAAGTCGAAGGTGCGTGCGAGATCCTCGGCCTCGATCCGCTGTTTCTCGCCAACGAAGGCAAGGTCGTCTTCATCGTTCCCGAGGCAGATGCCGAAAAGGCCCTTGCCGTTATGCGCTCGCGCGAAGAAGGGCGCGAGGCGGCGATCATCGGACGCGTTGTAGGTCGGGGCGAAGAAGGAAAACTCCTCCTCCGAAGCCCACTCGGTTCGCGCCGCCGCGTATTTCGTCTTTTGGGCATGCAGCTTCCGCGGATTTGCTGAGATGCGTGTCCCGAGACGTGTCGCCGTACGGGAACGGAGATCGTGCGGAGGCGCGCCACGAGGGGCTCGCCGTCTGCCGTGTCCTCGTACGGGAACGGTGCTCGTCCGGGGACGGAATCGAACGTCCCTTTCGGTAGCAGCTAAGGGGGGATACCCGTGGAGTTCGACGAAATCGACCTCACGGATATCGCGCCCATCAACTTCGTGGGCGTATCCGAAGAGGAGAAGGAAAAGATCCTCGACGCTTTGGGCAAGGTTGTGGACCCAGAAGTCGGGGTCGACATCATCAACCTCGGCCTCGTGTACGACGTCGTGCGCCGCGAGGACGGAGTACTCCACGTCAAGATGACGATGACGTCCATGGGATGCCCCTTTACCCCCCTCATCCTCGCGGAGACGCGCAAGGTGCTCGAGGCACTCCGCCTCTTTTCCGGCGTCGACGTGGAGCTCGTCTGGACGCCCCCGTGGGACATGAAGACGCGCCTTTCCGCCCTGGCGAAGATCGCTTTTGGGGTTTTCGAGTGACCTGCCCTGCTCCCGCAGGGGAAAGAACCCGTCTCCACGGCTGCGATGCGCGGCCGGCGTACCGCCGGTTTGCCCTGAGCTCGTTCCCGGTACTTGTTTCTGGTACAAGTAGGAAAAGGGAGGAGGTAAGGAACGGCTCTCTCGAAGAACGCGTGAAATTCGGTCGTGCGCAGCAAAGGTAGGGGTGGCAGATGAACAGAGCGCACCGCCCGCGGTTTCGCGGGCTGGACGTTCTCGCGGTCGGCGTTTTTGGCGGTCTTGGCTCCCTGGTGCGTTGGACGGCCGGGGAGGCCCTCCCCAAGGCGTGGGAACCGATGGCCGTAGCCGCCGTCAACCTGGTCGGGGCTTTCGGTATTGGGCTATTGGCTGAGGCCGTGCTCCGGGATCGGACGCCGAAGTCTGCCCGGCGCCTTCTCTGGTGCGGGACCGGTTTTTTGGGCGGACTGACCACGTTTTCGGGCTTGAGCGGGGACGTGGTCCGCCTCGGCCCGGGAGCCGGAATGGGCTACGGAGTTTTCTCCCTCATTGCCGGTTGGGCAGCCCTGCGTGCCGGTCGGCGTCTCGTCGCCGGGCCACACGGGCAATCGGCGGCGGAAAGGGGGGAAGGGCAGCGATGATGGCGGGGCTTTTCGTTTTTGCAGGCGGGTTTCTCGGGGCGATCCTCCGCTATCTGGTGAGCGCACCTTTGAACACCCGTGCGTTTGCAAGCGGCGCGGCGCTTCCGTGGGGAACCCTGGTCGTCAATCTGAGCGGGGCATTTTTGTTCGGTATACTAGACGCTGCACTTCCTCTTCCGTCCCCGTTTCGGCCACTTCTTCTTGCGGGCTTTCTCGGCGGGTATACGACGTTTTCTGCCCTGATGCTCGAGATCGACGACCGGTGGCAAAACCGCCGACCGGCGGCGATCGTCTATGCGGGAGTTTCTTTTTTTGGCGGCCCTATTGCTGTTTTGTTCGGCTCTTTATTCGCGCATCGGTAAATGATGGAGGGTATACGGAGAAGGTATTAGTTTTTTATTGGCGTTTATAGATTATATATTTAATACTTGTAATCAATTAGGTTGGTATACAAAAACTCACAGGGTATTATTGAGTTGTGGTTTCCATCAAACGTCCGGATACGCATGAAGAGGGGATCCTTTCGATCCGTGTAAGCTCGACTACACACGAAAGAGTGGGTATTCGGTACCATACGGTGAATGTCCCTCGCCACCGTGCCTTGATCGGGGAATAAGAGATGAGGATAATAGCATTATATTGTATTTAATTTTGTTGTAATCACTTAGTTTTTATTCATGCAGAATATTAGTGTTATTTGGAGTGTTTTATGTTAACTAGAGGCATTGCACTCGCTAATTCTTTTTTAGTGTTTTTTATTTTGAGTCTAATCAAAAAATTAGTATGTCATTCTTTATGTCTAACCACGCATACATCGGACCGGTCGTACTTTGGATGCTCGGCCTCGCCAGCCGGTGGCGACGGACATGAGATTGATACTGCTTGCGGACAATCTGCCCACTTCTGCGGGTGCGTGAGGCGCTGGCCCGATTGAAGGTTTTGGGAAGCACCGCCAGCGTACAGCACAACTACCCCAATCCCCTTGCGTCTCAATCTGGCTGTGTTTCGAGTCGGAACGTTCCAGGGATAGATCGAGAGCGATGCAGAGGCCTCTCGAACACCTTGATGATATGGTGTAGCCCCTCAAGCATGAAAGCCATGAGAGCTAGGTCTGCATTACATAAACAGCGTGTCATAATGTCTCAGAAGGAGGAGTGCGAGCATGCGCCGGCGAAGGTGATTCGCCCTTATGTCTTGGAATCGACCGGCGAAAGCAGAGACAAGGACGAAGGACGAGCGAAGCGTTTTTTGACGGATGCCGAAGGCGGCAAGGTTCCGAATGGGGCAAAGCCGACCGATGTAACACGCGAGACGCAGACGGTAAGACTTCACCCAATGGCGGGACGCCCTCCCCTTTCGGTCTATGCTTTGTAGTACTATTGGATGGGGGATGTCGTCGATCTCCGATCGTGCAAAGAACTTGGGGGATCGACGACATCTTGTTTTCGGGAGGAAAACCTGGTATGCTGTAGGTAGGTAGGGCGCAGAAGGGAATGCGACTCCGGGGATTTTCCCGCGGTAAAGGAACGGAGCGCCCTGAGGATTCCTTTGTTCTTTGGTTCGCAGCCTACCTATGAGGGATTGAAACATGTCTTGATCGTGGTCGCAAACTCGGCATCGTCCCGGGTTCGCAGCCTACCTATGAGGGATTGAAACCCTATTTCAACGTGCACATGCACTGGCAGGAGCGGGTTCGCAGCCTACCTATGAGGGATTGAAACGCGCTCAAGTGCGCCTGGTGCGAAAGTGAGATCGAAGTTCGCAGCCTACCTATGAGGGATTGAAACGGCTTTGCGGGCGTTGAACTCGGCCAGGGCCCGCTCGTTCGCAGCCTACCTATGAGGGATTGAAACACCGTGACGTAGTCGAAGTCGTTGCTCAGAGAAGGGTGTTCGCAGCCTACCTATGAGGGATTGAAACCAATGTCGCGCATACGTTCAAATCCAATCATGATTTTGTTCGCAGCCTACCTATGAGGGATTGAAACCTGCACGTAATGTTTCAATTGCCGCGGCCTCGTCTGGTTCGCAGCCTACCTATGAGGGATTGAAACGCGATACATCAAAAATTACATCCTTCCTGCTTTTGGGTTCGCAGCCTACCTATGAGGGATTGAAACAGGCCAAAAAAAGTTAAAAATATAAGTTTGCCAAAAAGTTCGCAGCCTACCTATGAGGGATTGAAACACCGGGGAGGATAGCAACCGGCGTCGTTGGCGTAGCGCGTTCGCAGCCTACCTATGAGGGATTGAAACTTTGAAAAGATGCCTGAACTTAAAAAGGGAGATATGTTCGCAGCCTACCTATGAGGGATTGAAACATGTCTTGATCGTGGTCGCAAACTCGGCATCGTCCCGGGTTCGCAGCCTACCTATGAGGGATTGAAACTTGAGGATACAGAGGGTAGATGATCTAGTAGGTGCGAGTTCGCAGCCTACCTATGAGGGATTGAAACTGAGCATATGCCCAAAACTGATCGTCAAGGTACGCCGTTCGCAGCCTACCTATGAGGGATTGAAACGTTGGTGGGCCCTGACGGGCCGGAGCCGGTGCCCGCTCAGGCGTTCGCAGCCTACCTATGAGGGATTGAAACGACGTAATAGAGACGGGTTCCCGTCTGGCCGTGAGTGCGTTCGCAGCCTACCTATGAGGGATTGAAACGCACTACCTCGCCGTCACCGGTTACGAGCGGTGCTGTTCGCAGCCTACCTATGAGGGATTGAAACTTCTTGTCGCGGGTCTCCTGGAGGATGAGCCACGCGGTTCGCAGCCTACCTATGAGGGATTGAAACTGGCGCTCAAGACGGTATTGCGCAGGCTCATCTCGTTCGCAGCCTACCTATGAGGGATTGAAACTACGTGCGGACAGACAAGCATGGCTTGTTGTCTTGGTTCGCAGCCTACCTATGAGGGATTGAAACACGGCCTCTACCGGTGATAGGTGGTTTTGCTTATATGGGTTCGCAGCCTACCTATGAGGGATTGAAACTCGTTCAAGCCTACGCCGCAGCGGCCGGAGAGGTGGTTCGCAGCCTACCTATGAGGGATTGAAACGGAGGACACGATGCAGACAACCGGTCGGGTGGTCCGGTTCGCAGCCTACCTATGAGGGATTGAAACATTGACTTCAAGCTTTATCTTCCTTGCTATTTCTGGTTCGCAGCCTACCTATGAGGGATTGAAACTTGTTATTGTTTCTACATCGTAAATTCCTGAGAACAGTTCGCAGCCTACCTATGAGGGATTGAAACACGTATATTGAAGATCTTTTTTTACAAAAATTTTAAGTTCGCAGCCTACCTATGAGGGATTGAAACCGGCTTCCCGGAGTACAACTGTGTGCTCCGGGTGACGGTTCGCAGCCTACCTATGAGGGATTGAAACTTTTGTCAGGGATCGTGAAGGAATAGCTGTACCTGCTGATGTCCTAAAGTATTTGCAAGACTAAATATATGAGGTGTAATTGTCATGCTACATTATCTTAGCTTTTTTATTTCTGTCGTATCATTCGTGCTATCTATATCATCGTTTGTTTCTAGTCTTCAAACTTCATTTATGCTTACACGTTTAGAAAAAAGGAGCGATGCATATGTCGCAAACAAGAAATGATTACGTACGCACTACGATCACAATACCGCGAGAGCTACATGAGATACTAAGAAAAATGTCTTTCGAACGCAGGATCTCGATAAACTCAATAGTAACACAAATTTTGGAAAAAGAACTAATAACGAATAAAAAATCCCAAGCAGATGACTGAAAAAGAGGACTAGGAATTGGAGGGTGGTCAAATATGATTTTGATTGTCGCTGGGAAGTATGCAGAAAATAAACAATTCTTCTGTTTTGATGGGAAAACATTAATGCGTGATCTTGGATGGTTTAGCCGACCGGAGGACGTCACACAGCATGTGGCCAAGATTGAAAAAATCGATTCTTCGGATCAATTATCCGCTGGCGGGGCTGTGATAAGAGGTCTGGTCGGGTCTGCTATTCTTGGTCCTGCAGGGCTTTTATTTGGCCTTACAGCAAAAAAGACTAAAGCTATGTTTTTGATAACATGGGATGATGGTGAACAGACCTTAGTTGAAGCTGATGGCGAAGATGTACGAAATCTTATGTCTCTCGCTTTATTAATTAACAAATTATGACTCTTTAACAATTGCCGGGAATCCAGCTTCTCGCGCTTGTTGCGCCAAACGTGTTCGCAGCCTACCTATGAGGGATTGAAACAGCGAGCGAAGCGAGCGAAGGATGGGGGAGGGCTGGTTCGCAGCCTACCTATGAGGGATTGAAACATATAGTAACGCAGCACGCCGGCGACGTAGGACAGAGGTTCGCAGCCTACCTATGAGGGATTGAAACCCGCTATTTGTACAGAAACACCTTCAACACGATCGAGTTCGCAGCCTACCTATGAGGGATTGAAACCGGCTTTTGAATTATGACTTAAATTCGTCTCGTTTAGTTCGCAGCCTACCTATGAGGGATTGAAACAAATGCTGAGGCAAGGACATGGAGATATGCTCGGCAGTTCGCAGCCTACCTATGAGGGATTGAAACATTGAAATGATTGAAGATATTGAAGGGTATATTGCTGGTTCGCAGCCTACCTATGAGGGATTGAAACATCGAATTGCAAGACTGGCAAATTTTTATACTAGGGGTTCGCAGCCTACCTATGAGGGATTGAAACCTGCTCGGCGAAGGTCTACACCTCGCGCATAAAACGAGTTCGCAGCCTACCTATGAGGGATTGAAACGAGGACTGGGAGAAGGGCGTCCCGCAGGCGATGGCGGTTCGCAGCCTACCTATGAGGGATTGAAACGCGGTGATAAATTACTAATCAATAAAGCGTATATTGTTCGCAGCCTACCTATGAGGGATTGAAACCCAAATCTAAAAAATCCGCTTCGCGATGGCGATGAAGTTCGCAGCCTACCTATGAGGGATTGAAACCGGCTCATGGATCATCATCATCGTGCCAGGGCGGGCGTTCGCAGCCTACCTATGAGGGATTGAAACGGGCGATAAATGCGGTTCTGATGAGTTGTGACAGGGTTCGCAGCCTACCTATGAGGGATTGAAACACAATTGGCCCTGTGATGCGTCCTGAAGAAGCTTTTGGTTCGCAGCCTACCTATGAGGGATTGAAACAGGAATGGGAAGATACGATGATCCTCGCTGCCTACCGTTCGCAGCCTACCTATGAGGGATTGAAATTTGCAAATAGTTATAAGATTTTGCGATCTTTTAACAGGTTCGCAGCCTACCTATGAGGGATTGAAACGATTTTCTCACAAGAGAGATTGCAAAGGAA